>NZ_JAMBLP010000016.1:0-88062 GCF_023336985.1 Marseilla massiliensis
ATGATGGCGGCGATAAAACAAGCCCAAGGCGGTCAAAAGGGGGATTTGGGTTAAAAAACAAAACCGTTTGTTTTGTGTTGTCTGCGATTTGATGTAACTTTGCAGAAGTCAAAAACAAACTGAGGCAAAGGAGCGGCCTGCCGCGCCATGCAACCAAAAACAAGACAAATGAAAAAACTGATTTCAGCTATCGCCGCACTGTGCGTGTCGGCGCCAATGGCTTTCGGACAAGTGCCAAAGCCGGTTGAGGATGTGAACAAAGTAGTAGACAACACCCCCGACAGTATAGCCAAAGCCCTGATGTCACGCCCCGCGCCGGGCACCACACGCAAGAAAGGCAAGCCCGTGGCCTTCTTCATCGGCGACTCAACCATGCGCAACGGCACTCTCGGCAACGGCAACAACGGGCAGTGGGGATGGGGCTTTTTCATCAGCGACTACTTCGACCCGACGAAGATAAGCGTTGAGAACCAGGCCCTCGGAGGCATGAGCACACGCACATTCTACAAGCAGCTGTGGCCCGACATACGCAAGGCGTTGCGCCCGGGCGACTGGGTGATCATCTCGCTGGGCCACAACGACAACGGCCCATACGACAGCGGACGGGCCCGCGCCGTGCTGCCCGGCACCGGCAACGACTCGATCATTGTGACGATAAAGGAGACCGGCGCCAAGGATACCGTATATACCTACGGCGGCTACATGCGCAAGTACATCGAAGAGTGCCGCAAGGCAGGGGCCAACCCCGTGCTCATGTCGCTCACCCCGCGCGACGCCTACGGCAAGGACGGCAAGATTGTGCGCAAGCAACAGAGCCAATGGCTCGAGCAGATAAGCCGCGAGCAAGGAGTGCCCTACGTAGACCTCAACGAGATATCGGCCGCCAAGCTCGACAAGTACGGCCGCTGGAAGGAGAGCTACCATTTCTACAAAGACCACATACACACCAGTAAGTTCGGCGCCGAGATGAACGCCCGCTCCGCAGCCGAGGGCATTGCGGCAAGCACCGACCCCGCCCTGGCTCCGCTGCAGGCCATGATGCACAACGTCGAGCTGCCCACCGTTGCCGTGAAACGCGAGAAGGGCAAGCCGGTGGTGTTCATCACGGGCGACTCGACGGTCAAGAACACCGACAAAGACCCCGACGGCATGTGGGGATGGGGGTCGCAGGCATACACCGTGTTCGACTCGACGAAGGTCACCTGCGCCAATTGCGCCAAGGCCGGACGCTCAACCCGCACCTACCTCAACGAGGGGCGGTGGGACCAAGTGTACAATTCGCTGCAGCCGGGCGACTTTGTCCTCATTCAGTTCGGCCACAATGACATAGGCCCCATCGACGACAAGAAAATGCGGGGCGTCATACCCGGCACCGCCGACTCAAGCCATGTGTACCGCATGAAAGACTCGGGCATGTATGAAGTGGTATATACCTTCGGGTGGTACCTGAAGAAATTCATCCAAGACGTGCGCGAAAAGGGAGCCACACCCATACTCCTCTCGCTCACACCGCGCAACGAATGGCCCGGCGGAAAGATTGAGCGCCGCAACGACACCTACGGCAAATGGTACCGCGAAGTGGCCAAGGAGACCGGCGTAGAGTTTGTAGACGTACACAACATCACCGCCGACTACCTCGACAAGAAGTGCGGCAGCAAGGAGAAGGCCATGGAGTACTACAACCGCGACCACACCCACACGTCGCTGCTCGGCGCACAGACCAACGCCAAGAGCGTGGCAAAGGGGCTGCGCGACATAAAGAGCCCGCTGGCGGATTACTTGAAATAACCCGCCAAACGGGGTTTGGGACATTGCATTGCCACCATCGCCGCAGTGACCCCACGGGCCACTGCGCCATTGGCACCGCCACGGCCTAAGCCGCAAAAGGCACAGCCGGGCACGGAGGCACAAGCCGGCCGCGACGCGACGGTGGCAATGCACCCCCCGAAACCCACCCGCAATGACAAGACAACCATAAATCACAACCGGCCCACGGCACCCGAGCCGCAAGGCCAAGACATCGAAACCTCATCACTTCAATGATAGACAGAGCCACCGTAGAACGCATTCTCGACGCCACGGAAATAGTAGACGTGGTGTCTGAATTCGTGACGCTGCGCAAGCGAGGGGTAAATTACGTGGGGCTGTGCCCCTTCCACGACGACAAGACCCCGTCGTTCTACGTATCGCCAACCAAAGGGGTGTGCAAGTGCTTTGCCTGCGGCAAGGGAGGCAACGCCGTGCACTTCCTCATGGAGCACGAACAGATAACCTACCCCGAAGCCCTGCGCTGGCTCGCAAGGAAATACAACATAGAGATAAAAGAGCGGGAACTGAGCGACGAAGAGAAGCGCGAGGCCGGCGAACGCGAGAGCATGTTCATCGTCAACGAGTGGGCGCTGGAATACTTCCAGGGTGTGATGGCCAACGACCCCGACGGACGCGCCATAGGCAAACAGTACTTCAGAAGCCGCGGCTTCCGCGACGACATCATCAGCAAGTTCCAGCTTGGCTACGCGCTACCGCGACGCGACGCCCTCTCAACGGCCGCCAAGGCCAAGGGATACAAGGAGGAGTTCCTCGTGAAGACAGGCCTGTGCTACCGCAAGGACAGCGGGGAGCTGGTCGACCGGTACGCCGGGCGCGTGATATTCCCGTGGATTAACGTGAGCGGCAAGGTGGTGGCCTTCGGCGGACGGCTGCTCGACTCGCGCACCAAAGGCGTGCAGCAGAAGTATGTCAACTCCTCCGACTCGGAGATATACCACAAGGACCACGAGCTCTACGGCATCTACCAGGCCAAGAAATCGATAGTCAAAGAAGACCGGGTGTTCATGGTCGAGGGCTACACCGACGTCATCTCGATGCACCAGTGCGGCATAGAGAACGTGGTGGCCAACTCGGGCACGGCCCTCAGCCTGCACCAGATAAGGCTGCTCAGGCGCTTCACGCCAAACATAGTGCTGCTATACGACGGCGACGAGGCAGGCATACACGCGGCCATGAGGGGCACCGACATGCTGCTGTCTGAGGGGATGAACATCAAGGTGCTTATACTGCCCGACGGCGACGACCCCGACAGCTTCTCGCGAAAGCACACCGCCGAGGAGTTCAGGGCGTACATCGACGACCACCAGACCGACTTCATTGAGTTCAAGACCAAGCTGATGCTCAACGGCGTGACAGACCCGGTGAAACGCTCGGAGGCCATAAGCAGCATTGTGAAGAGCGTTTCCGTGATTCCCGACCAGATAACCCGCGACACTTACCTGCACGAGTGCTCCGTGAGACTGCAGATGAGCGAGCGCACGCTGATAGCCACAATGAACCGCTTCATCAGCGGCGAACGCGAGGAAAAGGCCAAGGAGGCCGAACGAGAAGAGCGCAGGATGGCGCGCGACGCGGCTGAGGCAACAACAGGAAACGCCCCCATCGGACTGCATACCGACGACGAACAGACACGGCAGGTGGAAAGGATGATAATACAAGAGGTGCTCCGCCACGGCGACGAGATAATATTCGAAGGGCTCGAAACAGACGACGGGCAGACCGTCAACCTGTCTGTCGCGCAATACATCGACTACGATCTCGCGCAAGACGGGCTCAAATTCACCGACGAACTCTACAACCGCATACTCGCAGAAGCCGTGGAACACAGCACGGAAGAAGGGTTCAGGGCCGAGAACTACTTCCTCCACCACCCCGACATCGACATAAGCGCACTGGCCGGACAGCTCGCGCTGAGCCCCTACAGGCTGAGCCGGAGCCTCGAAATGAAGCATACGGCCGACAACCTGCGCCAGCGCGTGACCCACCTGGTGCTCGACCTAAGGATGAACATTGTAAAGAAACACCTCAAAGACATACAGGCACAGATGCGCATGGCGGGCTCCGACATGGACCGCATAAGGCAACTGATGGAGGAATACAAGGAGGCCCAGCAACTGCGCGATGTGCTGGCACGCCGCATAGGCAGCGACCTCGTGGTATGACCAGCCCGCCGCTAAGTGGCCGTAGTGCCTTGTCAACTATTCACAACCAACATTACAAAGCAATCATGTATTACATAGAAAAAAGACTGGAGATATCTGCGAGCCACCAACTCAGGCTCAACTACGAGAGCAAATGCTCGAGGCTGCACGGCCACAACTGGATTGTCACCATCTTCTGCCGGGCAAAAGAGCTCGACGAAAACGGCATGGTGTGCGACTTTACGCACATCAAGGCGAGGATACACGACTATCTTGACCATGGCAACCTCAACGAACTGCTGCCTTTCAACCCCACGGCAGAGAACATGGCGCGATGGTGCGTGGAGCAAGTGCCAAACTGTTACAAAGCCATTGTGCAAGAGAGTGAGGGCAACACTGCCACATACGTCAGGGATGAAGAGGATTAACGAGATATTCAACTCGCTGCAGGGCGAGGGCCACAACACCGGGAGAGCCGCGGTGTTTGTGCGATTCGCCGGATGCAACCTGCGCTGCCCGTTTTGCGACACCGACTTCGCCACAGGCCGCGAGATGAGCGACAGCGACATCGTGGAAGCCGTCTCGGCATACGACGCACGCTTCGTGGTGCTCACAGGAGGCGAGCCCACGCTGCAGGCCGATGCCGCCCTGACCGCCAGGTTGCACGGGGCGGGCTTCGAGATTGCCATGGAGAGCAACGGCACAAGGCCTGCACCTAACGGCATCGACTGGCTCACCATTTCGCCAAAGCAACAGTTTCTGGGCGAGGCGGCGCGCCCGGTGGTAAGGCGCTGCAACGAACTGAAGTGCCTGTTCGACGGGCGCACGCCCGTGACCGACTTCGGGATAGAGGCCGACTATTACTATCTGCAACCCTGCGACATGGGGGGCGGGCCCGCCGACGAGCGCAACCGCCGCATCACCGAGGCCTGCATCGACTACATACTGAGCCACCCGCAATGGCGGCTGTCGCTGCAGACGCACAAGCTTACAGGCATAAAGTGACGCCTGCATGGGCCGCAAGGCCTGGCGCCAACGGCCCGGCAGGCCACCAACACAGAGCCCGCAATGATCCGAGAAATGGACTTGCGGGCTCTTTTGTATGTGCGCACAACGGCCAACCAAGGTTAAAATGAACCTGAAACAGGCCCAACCAGCCCCAACAACGAGGGCCACCAGCATTGCCCGGCTTACCCGGCAACAATGGAAAACCTGCCCCAAAACAATGAAAGACCAACCCGCCCGCAGCAACATACCGACTGCACAGAGACACCAAACAACCTGTTTTAATTGACAAAACGAAAGAAAAAGCAAAATCAAACCTACATTTCCTTAATTTATGACGTATTTGATTAACACGCCGTAACATTCGGGCGTTCGTCTATACACAGCCATGCAGCCAGCAAAAGGCAAAGCCGACACACCCCGGCACAAACTTCGTAAAAAAGCCGACACACCGCAAACAGCATACACCATCTCGTATGTTAAATCCCGAAAACCAACAAATGGCCCAGTGAAATGCGTTAACGAGAACACCGTTAAACATTAAAACTTTAATAGATAACCTTTTTACGGTGTTTCAATCTTTAGTAATTTTGGGCAAAATTATAACTAATCAAAACACAGAAAAGCCATCCGCTGCAAGCCTCCGTGACGGCGGCAGCAACCGCAGCAGGCAGCCATGCCACCCGCGATGGCTATCTGAAACAACACAAAAACCACACGCCAAGCCCGTGTGCCGCAAAGCATGACGGGCCAAAGTGGCTAACATTATTAAATATAATTACAAAACCATTACTACTATGCATGAGGGATTTAAAACAAAGTTGGCACTGACAGCATCAATGCTGCTGTGCCTCTCTGCCCCGATTGGGCTGCCGCCAACACGCGCGGCAGCCCAAAACAGGCCACAAAACGCCACTGTCGGCGGCACTGTGACCGATGAAAGCGGCGAAGCCATCATCGGCGCGAGCATCGTTGTCGACGGCAGTGGCGCCACCATCGGCACCGTCACGGACATCAACGGGAAGTTCTCGCTGAACGTCAAGCCCGGCACCATGCTGCGAATATCCTATGTCGGCTATGCCACCATGACCGCAGAGGCGCGCCCGGGGATGGTTGTCACGCTGAAGGAAAACGCCAACGAGCTTCAAGGGGTTGAAGTAGTGGCCTACGGAACGCAAAAGAAAGTGACGGTGACCGGCGCCATCTCCAGCATCAAGGGTGAGGACTTGGTGCGCACCCCGGTAAGTTCAATCAACAATGTGCTGGCCGGCCAGCTCACAGGAGTGACCACAGTGCAATACTCGGGCGAGCCGGAGAGCGACGCCGCGAGCGTGTTCGTGCGCGGCCAGGGCACCTGGACCGACTCCGAGCCGCTGGTGCAGGTTGACGGCGTTGAGCGCTCGATGAGCGACATCGACTACAACGACATCGAGAGCATCACCGTGCTGAAAGACGCTTCGGCCACGGCCGTGTTCGGCGTGAGGGGAGCCAACGGCGTAATACTGATAACCACAAAGCGCGGCCAGAGCGGGAAGACGCGCGTGAGCGGCTCTACTTCTTACAGCATACTGACGCCGACAAAGATGGTTGAGCAGACCTCGAGCTATGAGTACGCCCTGTTCTACAACCAGATGCGCGCCAACGACGGCGGCGAGCCCATGTTCTCTGACGAAGTGATACAGAAGTTCAAAGACGGAAGCGACCCCATACGCTTCCCGAGCACCAACTGGGCCGACTACATCATGAAAGACGCCACACTGCAGACACAGCACAACGTGAACATAAGCGGAGGCGGAGAAAACGTGCGTTACTTCATCTCTGCGGGGGCGTTCACGCAAGGCGGACTGTTCAAGCAGTTCAACCAAGACTACAACAACAGCTACAGCTACAACAGGTTCAACTACCGTGCCAACCTCGACGTCGACGTGACAAAGACCACCACGGTGTCGATGAACATCGCGGGCAACGTCAGCAACGCCCACAAGCCGTACACAGGGCAGGGCGCGTCGGGCATGATAAAGGCCATGTACCAGGCAACCCCGTTCTCGAGCCCGGGCATAGTTGACGGCAAGCTGGTGTACACGGCCACCGACTACGACGACGTGCAGCTGCCGTTCACGGGCGGGTCGGGCATGACCTACTACGGGTCGGGCTTCATGAACACCCAGGTGAACAAGCTCAACATGGACCTCATAGTCGACCAGAAGCTCGACTTCATAACCCGCGGCCTGTCGATCAAGCTGAAAGGGTCGTACAACAGCGCATACGACGTGTAAAAAAACGGGGCGGCAAGCGTGGCCACATACACCCCGGTGAAGCAAGACGACGGCACCATAGCCTACAAGAAGTCGGGCAGCGACGAGCCCGTGAGCTACTCGACCGACACCGACAAAGACCGCGACTGGTACGTCGAGGCGTCGCTCAACTACGCCCGCGACTTCGGCAAGCACTCCGTCACGGGCCTGCTGCTGTTCAACCAGAGCAAAGAATACTACTACTCAAGCACCGAATACCCCGACCTGGCGCGCGGGTATGTGGGCCTCGTGGGCCGACTCACCTACGACTATGCCGACAAATACCTCGCCGAGTTCAACGTGGGCTACAACGGCTCCGAGAACTTCGCGCCCGAAAACCGCTTCGGAACATTCCCTGCAGGCTCGGTGGGATGGGTGATAAGCGAAGAAAAGTTCTTCAAGCCGCTCTCAAAGGCCGTGAGCTTCCTCAAGCTGAGGGCCTCGTGGGGCCTCGTGGGCAACGACAAGGTGGGCGGCTCGCGATTCATGTACCTCTCCGACCCGTACGCCGTGAACAGCGAAGGCACCTTCTCGCGCGACTACCGCGGATATGCCTTCGGAATAGAAAACAGCACGGTGCACAAGGGCGCCTACGAATCGTCGAAGAACAACGCCGAGGTTACGTGGGAGAAAGCCTTCAAGCAAGACTACGGCATAGACATCAACGTGCTCGACAACCGCCTGCGCACCTCGTTCGACTACTACCTCGAGCACCGCACCGACATACTGCTCACCGACGAGAGCGCCCCGTCGCTGATAGGCTTCACGGTGCCATACACCAACCAGGGCGTGGTCGACAGCTGGGGATGGGAGCTGTCCATGAAGTGGCAGGACGACATTAACAAGGACTTCCGCTACTGGGCCGGCATCAACCTGTCGTACAACCAGAACGAGATAAAGGAGAAGAAGGAAGCCCCGATGAACAACGAGTACCAGTATGAAAAGGGCCACCGCATAGGCTCGAGGAGCCAATACCTGTTCTGGAAGTACTATTACGAAGGCTGCGAAGAAGACTATGAGGCCGAGTTCGGGCAGGAGTTCCCCACCCAGATAGTCTCCAACGACAAGCTGCAGCCCGGCGACGCCATCTATGTCGACCTCGACGGCAACGGGAAAATAGACGAAAACGACATGAGCCGCGACTACGGGTACACCGACGACCCCGAGTATGTGGCCGGACTGAACCTCGGTTTCAAGTGGAAAGACCTCAGCCTGTCCATGCAATGGACTGCCGCCTGGAACGTGAGCAGGCAGATATCCGACGTGTTCAGGCAGCCATTCCTCAACGCTTCGGGCAACACCGAGGGCGGACTGCTAAAATATCACGTGGAAAACACGTGGACTGTGGAGAACCCTTCGCAGGATGCAGAGTACCCGCGGGCCACATGGGAGAACGCAAACCAGAACTACGCCACCTCCACTCTGTATGAAAAAGACTCAAAATACCTCAGGCTAAAGTCGCTCGAACTGGCCTACGACTTCCACTTCCCATTCATGAAGGCCATAGGCATGAGCCAGTTCCAGCTCTCGCTGAGCGGCTACAACCTGCTGACATTCACGCCTTACATCTGGGGCGACCCCGAGGCAAGGGCCAGCAACTCGCCGTCATACCCGCTGCAGCGCACCTACACGCTGTCGCTCAAGATGGCCTTCTGACAGCAGCCTGCGGGCCACGCCCACGCCGAAGCCACGGGCGGGCGGCACAGCCACGGCGGCAAAAAAAACTTACACCAGCCTGGCCGCACCGCGAAATGGGCCATACAGCGCCACGAAACGGGCCGAACGGCATGGCGAAACAGCCCGTCCGGGCATACAGAACGGGCCATATTGCAACGCCATGCGCAACCCGGGCGCAACCCGCTGTGGCACAGCGGAATGGCAAGCCACGACGGGGCGGCCCGCAACAAGCAAAAAATCATTACGCACGAGGCTCACCAATGCCTCGGCAGAATCACTAAAACAACAACAGACATGACACTAAACACGAAACTGGCCAAAGCATTGGCCAAAGCCGTGGCAGCCATTGCCATGGTTTTAACGACGGCATCATGCACTGACAACATAGCCTTCGGCAACGACTTCCTCGACAAGGCTCCGAGCAACTCGACAACGAAGGACTCCGTGTTCAGCAAGGCAGAGTATGCCGAACAGTTCCTCACGGGGGTCTACTCGCTGCAATACTACGGCATACCCTACCGCAGCAGCTCGTCGGCGCCACTGTCGGCCAGCTACTGGCAGGGCAAGTTCGACGCGCTGACCGACATATACCACCTCCACTTCCCCAGCTCGTCGATATACCAGAGCTACTACACCGAGACGTTCACCGCCAGCTCCGACGGCAGCATATACGGCTTCGACACCGAGAACGTCTGGGAACTGGTGCGCGCAGCCTACCTGTTCCTTGAGAACGTAGGCTCCGTGCCCGACATGAGCGACGACGACAAGGCCGTCTTCAGCGGCGAGGCCAAATGCCTCATAGCGTCGGCCTACTTCAACCTATTCAAGTTCTACGGCGGGCTGCCAATAGTGAAAAGCTCATTCACCGGCCTCGACGAGAGCTACTGGATGCCCCGGGCCACGGTGGACAGCACCGTGACTTTCATGACCGGACTGCTCGACGAGGCTGCCGCCGTGCTGCCATGGGCCTACACCGGCACCGAGGCGCAGACCGAGACCGGCCGCTGGACCCGCGCCGGGGCCATGGCCCTGAAGTGCAAGATTCTGCAGTTTGCCGCCTCGCCACTGTTCAACAGCAACCAGCCTTACTACGGCGGCACCACCGAGGCAGAGCAACAGCACCTCGTTTGGTACGGGGGCTACAACCAAGACCTGTGGACACAGTGCCGTGAGGCGTGCGACGAGTTCTTCGACGCCCTTGCCGCCAACGGATACTACGAGATGACAGAGCCGGCCGGGACGACCACAGCCGACTACCGCTACGCCTTCCGCTACGGCTACGTCAACCAGGCCAGCACCGAAGTGATACACTCCGTGAGGGTGAGCACGAGCACACACGACAGCAAATACTCCGCCTATACGCTCATGGGCGACAACGAACGCTATGCCTACACGCCCACACAGGAATACATCGAGATGTTTCCGTGGAGCGACGGCACGCCGTTCGACTGGGAAAAAGACAGCCTGGCAGGGCTCCTCGACCAGATGTTTGTCAAGGGAGACACCGTCGAGGGGCTGCAAGACTTGCAGAACCGTGTGCTCACCCGCGACCCGCGCCTCTATGAGACGGTGCGCATCAACGGCGTGCCGCAGGTCACCGAATGGTCGTCGGGCAAGTGCAGCGGCGACATATTCGAGTCGTGGGTGGGCGGAACGACAGCCCTCAACCAGCCCAAGACCGAGACCGGCGTGTTTGCCACGGGATATGCCAACAACAAATACTACGTAGGGTCGTGCTACGACCGCCAGGCGCCACAGTGGGACGTGCTGCGCATGTCCGACCTATACCTCACTTACGCCGAAGCTCTGCTGCAAGCCGACAACGACTTCACCCGTGCCATAGAATACGTAGACAAGGTCAGGGCGCGCGTGGGGCTGAAAGGGCTCGTGGAGTGCAACCCCGACAAGCCGCTGACCACCGACAAAGACAGCCTCATGGAGGAAATACTGAGAGAGAGGGCCTGCGAGCTGGGATTTGAAAACGAGCGCTACTTCGACCTCATACGCTACAAGCGGGCCGACATCTTCTCAAAGAGGCTGCACGGACTGCGCATATACCGCCTGGTGAAAAACGAAGAGACGGGCGAGTGGGAACGCTCGGAGACAAAGTGGACCGACGGCGACAAGAAGACCGACAGCGACGACCCGACGGCCAGCGGGTTCTATGAGCCAACGCACTTCGACTATGAGCGCTTTGAGCTCACGCAGCCCGTGAGGCTCGCGTGGACCAACGGCTTCGACCCGAAGTGGTATCTCTTCCCCTTCCCACAGACTGAGATAAACAAAGGCTACGGCCTCGTGCAGAACCCGGGGTGGTAACACTGCCACACCATTGACAACAAACAAACCCAACAAACATGCAAACAATGAAAGCAAACAAAATAATGGCGGCAGCCATAATGGCCTGCGCCGCCATGCCGGCAGCGGCACAGAGTGACAGCACCGGGCTGAAGTCGGCTGCCGAGTCGTTCGCCGCAACGCCCATAGATGTGGGCGCCGACGTGACCATACCGCTCGAAGAGTCGACAGCCGCCGTCTCGGTGATAACCTCGGCCACCACCGACAGGCGCAGCTCGCGCAACATAGCCAACTCCATTCTCGGCCAGGGCACGGGCCTGGTGAGCCTGCAGAACTCGGGCTCATACAGCGACACAGACCCAACTTTCTATGTGCGCGGCCTGCAGTCGCTCTCTACCAGCACGCCGCTGGTGCTCGTCGACGGCATTGAACGGAGCATAAGCGACATCACACCCGGCGAGGTGGAGTCGGTGCAGATACTGAAAGACGCGGCCGCGGTGGCACTCTACGGCTACAAAGCGGCCAACGGAGCCATACTGGTGACCACGAAGCGGGGCAAGTACAACACCAAGACGGTGAAGTTCAGCTACGACCATGAGTGGCAGTTCATGGTGAAGAAGCCCCAATTCGTAGACGCGGCGACATACGCCGAGGCCGTCAACGAGGCACGGTCCAACGACGGCCTATCGGCCAAATACACCACCGACGAGATCAACGCGTTCCGCTCGGGCCAGTACCCATACCTCTACCCCAACGTCGACTGGGTGAACGAGACCTTCCGCAACCACGGCGTGGCCAACAAATACAACATGGAGTTCAGCGGCGGAGGCAAGGCGTTCCGCTACTTCACCTACATCAACCTGACCACGAACAAGGGGTTTGTGGCCAACGCCGACGCCAACTCGGGCTACTCTACGCAAGACAAGTACACCAAGGGGAGCATCCGCGTCAACCTCGACGCCGACATAACGCGCACCACAAAGATGAAGGTCAACCTGCAGGGGGTGCTCGACGAAACCAGCGGGCCGTCGGCCGACCTGTGGGACTTGGTCTACTCCGTGCCGGCGGCAGCCTTCCCCATCAAGACCGAGAGCGGCCTGTGGGGCGGCACCTCGACCTGGAGCGGCACGCTCAACCCCGTGGCCCAGTCGGCGGGGGCGGCCTACGTGAAGAACCACTCGCGCAGCCTCACATCCGACATCACGCTCTCGCAAGACCTCTCTGGGCTGCTCAAGGGGCTCAAGGCCAGCGTGCGCGTGGGCTACGACAACAGCTCCAACGTATACGAAGACCACAGCAAGACCTACGACTACGGCAGCCTGACGCCGGGCCAGTGGGTTGACGGCGAGCCCACGGTGTCCGCCGAATACAAGGTGACGGCCGCATCAGAGATGGGAACGTCGGCCGAGACCAACGCATACGCGGCCCGCTTCCATTTCGACGCAGGCCTAAACTATGCCAACACCTTCGGCAACCACTCTGTATACTCGCAGTTCAAATGGGACTACGAATACGAAGACGAGACAGGACTCAACACCACCGTCTACCGCCAGAACGTGTCGTGGTACACCCACTACGGCTACAAGGGACGCTACTTTGCCGACCTTGCCCTCGTAGGGTCGGGCTCCAGCCGCCTCGCCCCGGGCACCAAGTGGTCGTTTTCGCCCACTGTCTCGGCCGCATGGGTCATCTCGAAGGAGAACTTCATGGCCAAGGCCAAATGGCTGAACCTGCTCAAACTGCGCGCTTCGTTCGGCATTATCAACGCCGACTACCTGCCCGGCGACGACGTCTGGACGTATTACACGCAGCAGTATGTGACCACCGGAGGCACCTACCCGTTCACAAGCTCGTGGACTTCGGAGTTCGGGCGCACCTACCTCGACCGACTCGCCACCGAGAACCCGGGCCACGAGAAAGCCTACAAGTACAACGTGGGCCTCGACGCATCGCTGTTCGGCTGCCTCAACCTGACGTTCGACGCCTACTACCAGCGGCGTACGGACATCTGGGTAGAAGCCGACGGCAAGTACACTGCGTTGATTGGCCAGGACGCCCCCTACGAAAACGCGGGCATCGTCGACAGCTGGGGATTCGAGGCCGGGGCCGACTTCAGCCGCAAGGTGGGCGCGGTGACGCTCACCGCCGGGGCAAGCGTGAGCCTGAACCGCAACAAGATAGTGGAGCAGATGGAAGAGCCTCGCCTCTACGACAACCTTGTACAGACGGGCCACTCGGTCGGGCAGATATACGGCCTGAAGGCCATTGGCTTCTTCGAGGACGAGGAAGACATAGCCAACAGCCCCACACAGACGTTCAGCACCGTGAAACCGGGCGACATAAAGTATGAGGATGTCAACGGCGACGGGCAGATAGACTCTAACGACGAGGTGGCCATAGGCTACAGCGACGACGCCCCCGAGCTATACTTCTCGCTGAAGCTCGGAGCCGAGTGGCGCGGGCTGGGATTCTACGCGCTGCTGCAAGGCACCGGCAGATACTCGGCAGTGCTCAACACCAAGAGCATGTACTGGGGCCTGGTAGACAACACCACCATATCGCAATACGCCTACGAAAACCGCTGGACGGCCGACAACAAAGACGCAAAGTACCCGCGCCTGAGCTCGCAGAGCAACGCCAACAACTACCAGACCAACACGATATGGCTCGAAGACCGCTCGTTCCTCAAGCTGCGCACGCTGGAAGTGTACTACAACCTGCCGCGAAAGCTGCTCGACGCGTCGCGGTTCATTAGCGAGGCCAAGCTCTACCTGCGCGGCACCGACCTCTTCAGCATCGACCACCTGGCCGTGTCCGACCCTGAATCGTATGGCGCCACCGACCCGCTGACGCGCAGCATAACCGCCGGGCTGGCCGTGACGTTCTGACCATAAGCCGCCTGTGCCGCCACCGGGCGCACAGTACAGACGACGCGGTCTCGGCAAAACGCATGGCACCAACACACCCGAAGGGCAACCGTCTGTCAGCCAGCGAGTTGCAAAACGGGCCATATTGCAATGCGAAACTGGCCGTTTGAGCACTTGAAACGGCCCGTTTTGCGAGGCCAAAAGCCCCCCAGGCAAAGCACTGGGCCCCGGGCGGTGCAGGCGGACCACGCTCACAACCATTATTCACCATGCCAGCAGGCACGCAACGGCGCCAAGCCAAGCTGCCGAAGGCACCAACCACACATACATAACACATGACAACAAAAACAATGACAAGGACATTGCAAACGGCCATTTGCGCCACGATAGCGCTGGCCATGGCTGCATGCTCCGACCGGATGGACTACCATGAATATGTAGTGAAGGACAAGGAGCAGATCACCGCCACGTTTGAAGACGTGGGAGGATTCATGACCGACATCTACAACCACGTCGACTACGACTACGGACAATACTATTCGGGCGCCGTGCTCGGCTCGGCCAGCGACGAGGCCGAATACGCCCTGCAAGGCAACGCCATCGAAGACTTCTACAACGGGGCATGGAGCGCAACCAACGCAAAGGAAACACTGTGGAACGACATGTACGAGGGCATAGCCGCATGCAACGTCTACATCGACGAGTTCACGGGGCTCACGTTCGACGACCTCGTGCTCAACAGCGACTACGAGAAGCAGCTCTACCGCTACAACAACTATGAATGGGAGGCGCGGTTCATGCGCGCATACTTCTACTTTGTGCTGGCAAGGCAGTACGGCGGGGTGCCTCTGGTCACCCAGACCCAGAGCTACGACATCACCAACGCGCTGCCCAGGGAGTCGAGCGACAGCATCTTCAGCTTCATCATAAGCGAATGCGACGCAATAAAAGACTCCATAATAGCCGACTACTCTGACCTTGGGGCCATGGACATGGGAGCCAACGAGACGGGCAGGGCCGACAGGCTGGCCGTGCTCGCGCTCAAGGCCAGGGCCGCACTCTACTGGGCCAGCCCGCTGTTCAACCCCGATGACGACGCCACGCGGTGGTACAACGCAGCCCTGTATACCAAGCAGCTCATCGACGAATGCACCGAACGGGGCAAGAGGCTGGCCGACGACTATGAGTCGCTGTGGGCAACCGACAACTACAGCAACGCCAACATCATGTGCGAGATAATATTCGGAAGGCGTGTCTACGGCTCTGGCAGCGAAGACGTGTCGAGCACGTTCGAGTCATACAACTACCCCGTAGGCATTGAAGGCGGCAACGGGGGCAACTGCCCTACGCAGACGCTGGTCGACGCCTACGAGTTTGTCAGCGGCGACAGCGCCGGGCTCAGGCCGAAAGACCTGGCCGACTACGACCCCGACAAGCCGTATTACGACGACCGCGACCCGCGCTTCTATGTCACGGTGGCCAAGAACGGCGACGAAAACTGGCCCAGCTCCAACACCACCCCGCTGCAAACCTACTACGGGGGGATAAACGCCGAGCCGCTCACAGGGGGCACGCCGACGGGCTATTACGTCAAGAAGCTGTGCCACTCGGCCATCGACCTGTCGTCGAACAGCTCTTACGAGGCCGACAACCACACATGGGTGACGTTCAGGCTCGGTGAGTTCTACCTCAACTACGCCGAGGCTGTGTTCAAATACCTGGGCAGCCCGTATGCCACCGACGGCGAACTGACCATGAGCGCGGCCGACGCACTCGACAAGACGCGCCTGAGGGCCGGACTGAAAAGCCTCAGCGAGGTGCGGCCGGGCATGACCAACGACGAGTTCTGGGACGTTTACAAGACCGAACGCATGGTTGAGCTGGCCTTCGAGGGCCACCGCTTCTGAGACGTGCGCCGCTGGAAGGAGGCCGACGAGCACTTCACGTCGGTCGACGAGATGAAGCTCACGCTCAATTCCGACAGCACCATCAGCTACGAACGCAACACGGTGAGCCGCACATGGGACGACAAGATGTACCTGTTCCCCATCCCCCAGTCTGAAATACAGAAGAACCCTAACCTCACGCAGAACCCCGGCTGGTAATGGCCACGGCAGCACCGTGGGCGGCAACGTCTACGGCACAGCCCCACATCAAGGCCCCCGAGCACTGACCCTCACAGTGAACGGGGGCCATTTTGCCGCCATACCTGTCACTTTTCGGCCGCAACGCTTGCCCATGTCGAAAATTTTGGTGATATTTGCGCTACGGTATGTGCCGGGGCAACGCCGCCGCCATTGCAAAGCCATGCGCCCGGCGGCAAGCAACCGCACAGACGCCACCCCGCAACGCGCCCCGGAGGGGCTATTAACATACAGCCAATGCACGGACTCTACCTCACAGGTGTAATCATCAATGAGATAATAGCAGCCGTGGCCATCGTCCACGTGCTGATGGACAACCGCCAGCCGGCCAAGACCATGGCATGGGCGTTGGTCATCTTCTTCGTGCCTGTTGTGGGCATATTGCTCTACGTCTTCTTCGGCATAAACACACGCAAGGAGCGCATGATGAGCCAACGCAGCATGGACCAGCTCACCAAACGGTCGATGCTGGAGTTCGCCGAGCAGCACGACCTGCACCTGCCCGAGGCCTACAGGCAGACAATCGACCTGTTTGTAAACCAGAACATGGCCATGCCTTTCAACAACACCAAGGCCGACATCTACACCGACGGGCACTCGTTCTTCCTCGAACTGTTGCACGCCATAGGCCAGGCGCGCCACCACATACACATCGACATGTACATATTTGCAGACGACGCGCTTGGCAATCTCGTTGCCGACGCCCTCATAGACAGTTCGCGCCGCGGCGTCGAGGTAAGGGTGATATACGACGATGTGGGCTGCTGGAACGTGAGCCACCGGTTCTTCGAGCGCATGCGCGAAGGCGGCGTGGACGTCAGGCCGTTCCTCCCCGTAAGGTTCCCTACGTTCACCGGCAAGGTGAACTACCGCAACCACCGCAAGATTGTGGTCATCGACGGGCGCACGGGATTCATCGGCGGCATGAACATAGCGCTGCGCTATGTGAAGGGAACGGGCACCCAGGCATGGCGAGACACGATGGTGCGCATCACCGGCGGGGCGCTCTACGGGCTGCAACGGGCTTTCCTGGTCGACTGGTATTTCGTTGACCGCACGCTCATATCAAGCCGGAAATACTATCCCCAGCCCGATGGCAGCGTGGCATCGGCCTGCATCGCGCAGATAGTTACAAGCAGCCCGATAGCCCCCTACCCCGACATCATGCAGGGATATGTGCGGATAATCCTCGGCGCACGGCGCTACATATACATCGAGACGCCCTACTTCCTGCCCACGGAGCCCGTGCTCTTCGCCCTGAAGACGGCTTCGGTGGGAGGCATCGACATACGCATCATCGTCCCGAGGCACAGCGACAGCAGGTTTGTAGAGTGGGCGGGGCGGTCGTATCTGCGCAACATGGTCGAGGCGGGAGTGAAGATTTACATGTACACTGCGGGGTTCATGCACAGCAAACTGCTCGTGTGCGACGACTCGCTCGCCACATGCGGGTCGACAAACGTAGACTTCCGAAGCTTTGAAAACAACTTTGAGGGCAACGCGTTTTTCTACGACGAAGAGACGGCCATGCGCTTCAAGCAGGTCTTCCTGGCCGACCAAGAGCGGTCGGTGCTGTTCAAAGACACCGCACAAGGCAAGCAGCCAAACTTCATGGCGCGCCTTTGGGAGAGCCTGATCAGGCTGCTCTCGCCCGTGCTTTGAGCCGGGCTGCGCCCCAAGGGCTGGCGCAATGGACTGTCACAGGGCCGCAGCCATGGCACGGCGGGGCGCCAAGGGCTGTGGGGCGCATACAAAAAAAGGCTGGCAAACGTCAGCCCTTGAATATCGAAAAGTTAACGCTGCCGTACTCACGGCGCTCGATGAAGTGGGCATCGGAGCTGAAATCGTTCTTCGCCCCGTGCTCAAGCACGAACACACCGCCCTCAGACAGTATGCCCGAAGTGAAGACCATGCCCGGTATGGCGGCCAGTTCACCGAGCGCATAAGGAGGGTCGGCGAAGATGAAGTCGAACTTCTGGCGGCACGACTTGACAAACCTCAGCGCGTCGGCGCGCAGCGGCAGGCAGTTGACTGCCCCTATCTTGGCCAGGCACTGCTTGATGAAGGCGTGGTGGTCGCGGTCTATCTCGACGCTGACCACGCGGTCACAGCCCCTTGACAGTAGCTCGAGCGTGATGCTGCCCGTGCCCGAGAAGAGGTCGAGGGCCAGCTTCCCTTCCAGGTCTATGTGCCCCGCGAGCACGTTGAATATGTTCTCCTTGGCGAAATCGGTGGTCGGCCTGGCCTTGAACGAGCGTGGTATGTCAAAGCGGCGCCCCTTGTACAATCCTGTTATTATCCTCATATTGTCATCTGCCTTTCACATAGTAAGCTACCAAATCGTAGGGCATGCCCTTGACGAGCGTTGCCGGCGAACGGTTGAAGTCGCCCACAGGGTTTATCACATAGGCCCTCAACAGAAACTTCCTGAGCTCTTCCAATATCCACTCCCGGTCGGGAATGTCGCCCACGATGTGCATCTCGTCGTGCTCGGGCTTCAGCGCCAGCTGCTTCCAGACGTAGAGAAGGAAGTACAGAGCGTCGTGTGCGTGGCCCGCATCAAAGGCGTTGCAGTACTTGAAACGGTTCTGGGCGAAGCTGAACACCTCCAGTTTCTTGTCGTGGAAATAGCCGTACAGCTTGCTGCGCGTGCCTATGAAGCTGCGCTGGTGCAGGTATTTCCACACGGGAGTCATGGCACAATTCACCCTCACGTCGGCAAAATGGTCGTCGACAACGAGCTTAAGGTCCTTGTTGACCGAGAAGAGTGCCACGGCGTTGAGCTCGGGCAAGACGTTGAACATCACCCTGTCGGCATTCTGCTTCGGGAACGAGTGGCGGTAGAGAGTGTCGGCGTCTGGCTCGCAGAACATGTCGACAGGCACCATGAGCACGGGCGAATCGACCATGAGCATGGCCCTCTTGAAATCCATCGATGGCAGCTCGGCGGTCTTGAATGCCTCGCGCAGGTTGGCCGCCATGGATATTCCGCTCCTCACGGTGTAGGGTTCGAATGTCACTCCGCTTCCCTCCGGCCCCGTCTTCAATGCCGAAAACGAAAGCGAATGGCGGCTGACGCGTATTGTGAGCCGCCTTCCGCCACTTTGTAAGTTGGTGTTTTGGGATGTATCCATTGTCTGTTGGGTCTTCTTTTGTGCAAAGGTAGCACAAAAAAACGAGAGGAAGAAACTAACGATTGTGTTTTTGGCATATTGCCGTCTACAACGCAAAGAGAGGCAGGACACGGCCCGCCTCTCTGTTGCATGGTCACCAATTCGACTCCGAACCGCCTCCGCCGGAGTCGCCTCCGCCAAAGCTGCCGCCGCTGAAGCCTCCGCCCACGCCGCCGCTGCCGCCCCGTCCGCCGTTCAACAACGAGCCGAGCAGCATGCCGGTGAGGAAAGAGTGCAGTCCGCCGCCGCGGTCGTCGCCATCGCCCTCGTCGGTTTCGTCGACCTTGATGCGCCCGCATTTCCCGCAGACGTAGACATCCTTGCGCATCAGGTGGCCGTTAATGGCCCTGTAACGGTCGCGCGACATGATGTTGAGCGCGCGCTTGCCACAGTACGGGCAACGCTTCTTGCGCTGTCCGAACACCCCCGACATGTATAGCACGAATACCACTATGCCAAGCAACATTACCAGTGCCGCGATGTCGGAGCCATTGTCCTGCCGACCATCTGGCTGCATGGTGCCGTCGAGCACGGCGCAAACGGCCTTTGCACCGGCCACCATTCCGCCGTTGATGTCGCCGCGCCTGAACGCCGGCACCATCAGTTGCGACTGTATGCGCTTGCACTTGGCGTCGGTAAGGAAGCCTTCTATGCCGTAGCCTGTGTGCATCCTTATGCTGCGCTGGTCGGCTACATAGAGTATTAGCAGGCCGTTGTTGCTGTCGCCCTTGCCTATGCCCCAGTGCCTGAAAAGGCTTTGCGCAAAGTCGAAGGGTGCCTGACCGCCTATTGACGGCAGCACCACCACGGCCACCTCGATGCCTGTCGACGCCTCTAGGCGGCCGAACATGGCGTCGATGGTGTCGCGTGCAGTGGCCGACATGAGCCCCGCCGGGTCGGCAACGTAGCGCCTTGCGTCATGCACGTGCACGTTGGGCACTGTCTCGACGGTGTAAGCCCTGCCTGGTTCCTGTGCCCAGGCAGCCGCGACGATGGCGAATGCCAATATGAAAAACAGCGTGAGTCGTCTCATCGCCTATGGTCAGAATTTCACCTCGGGTGCCTTCTCTGCCCCGCTCTCGGCCTCGAAGTACGACTTCTTGTCGAATCCGAACAGGCCGGCAAGTATGTTTTTGGGGAAGCGGCGTATGGCCACGTTGTATGCCTTGGCCGCATCGTTGAAGTCTTTGCGTGCCACCGTGATGCGGTTCTCGGTGCCTTCGAGCTGCGACTGCAGCTCAAGGAAGTTCTGGTTTGCCTTCAGGTCGGGGTACTGCTCACGTATGGCGAGCAGCTTGCCCAGCGCCGCCGTCAGCTCGCCCTGCGCCCTCTGGAACTGCGCCAGCCTCTCGGGGGTGAGCTCCGAGGCGTCTACCTTTATCTGGGTGGCCTTGCTCCGCGCCTCGATCACGCCCTCGAGCGTCTCTTGCTCGTGCGTGGCGTAACCCTTGACCGTGTTCACGAGGTTTGGGATGAGGTCGGCCCGGCGCTGGTATTGGGTCTCAACGTTGGCCCACTTACCGGCCACCTGCTCGTCCATAGACACGAGGCCGTTATATCCTGTCACACACCAAAGCAGGAGAATCACTACGACCGCCCCTGCGATAATCCATCCTAAATGTTTCTTTACGTTCATTTTTATATTGGTTAATGATTTATGTATAATCGTGACTGGGCCTATTCCCAACTTCCGACGGTGCTCCCGGGCTTGCTTCTGTCGCCGAACCTGATGCCCGGGTATTGCCCTTTAGCCTTGGCCTTGGCCACCACGTCGGCCACGCTGGCGGCGTCGAGGCCCGACAGGAAGTCTTCGTAGAGCGCGCCGCACTCAACGGTTGGCTGCCTGTTGCCGGCCTTGGTGACCGCCGTGCCGGCCTCTATGCTGAAGCGCTTGCCGCCGCCGAAGGGTATCACTGCCACCGTGTCGGCCATGTAACCGGCCGCCACGAGCGTGTCGAGCGAGCCGCAGAAGCGGCCGTGCTCGCGCATATACCTTACCTGGGCGTCGCGTATGGCCACGAGGCGCTGCCTTACCAGCGACTCGCGCTGGCGCCTTTCTTTGTCGAAGCCTACAGGAACGACTATGCTCCTCACACATACCAACAGCAACAACAATGCCACAACAGACAGCAATATGTTGGTTTTCTTGTTTCCAGATGCCATATCAGTAATTCTCTAAAGCCTTTATTCGCTTTTCCGTTCGCTTGCGTTTCTTTGCGGTGAAGATGGAGAAGAAGTCGAACGAAACCACCGGGGTTTGCCTCGGCATGTACTTGTTCTCTTCCTTGAGCTTGCCCAGCATGTTGCTTATGCCGGCGCTCACCTGTGGCATGCTGCCATAGATGACCACCTCCCTGATGGCATTGAACGTGCGCATCAGGGCCACCGTGTCGGTCAGTTCGCTGCAAAGCAGATGACGCGACAGGTAACCCTGCCGCCCGAGCACTATGCTGTCGGCCTCGGCCGGTACGGTGAATTCACCGCGGTAGTTGCTGCGGTACTGGCTTATGAGAGCCGTGTCGACAGTGACGACCACCCCGCTGAGGGGGACGCCCGTCTCCATGTCGACAACGACGCATTCTCTTTGCGCTGCTGCCCCAAGGCTCACCATCAAGCCGATAGACGCCAATACATGCCTCACCGACATAACCTTATGTATTTAATATTGTTATATTTTCACAAAGATAGGCGTTTCTTGTGAACCTGGCAAGCCCCGACGGCATGAGTTGTTTATTTTTTTGATGTTTTAATCTTTATTTCGCGCATTTTCCGTATCTTTGTTTCTGACTAACGCAACACGACATGATGACAGACGCACTAACCGACATGGTTACCCGCGAACTGGGCTTTGCCCCCACTGCCGACCAGCGGAAGGCCATAGCCACGTTCGCTTCGTTCATGACAGCACGCTCAGACATGGCGGCCATGCTTATGCGCGGTTCGGCCGGAACGGGCAAGACCACGCTGGCCTCGGCCATTGTCAGGTCGCTGGCGGCGCTGCGGTGGCGCATGGTGCTGCTGGCACCTACGGGCCGGGCGGCCAAGGTGTTTGCACTGAACGCCGGCCACAGGGCCTACACCATACACCGCAGGATATACCGGCAGAAGGCCCTCAGGGCCGACATGGGCGGGTTCAGCCTGAACAACAACCTGCACTCCGACACCCTGTTCGTGGTCGACGAGGCGTCGATGATTGCAAACAGCAGCGCCGGCGAGGCGGCTTTCGGCAGCGGTTGCCTGCTCGACGACCTCGTGGAATACGTCTACAGCGGGCGCAACTGCCGACTGATGCTCATCGGCGACCGCGCACAGCTGCCGCCGGTGGGCGAGGCCGAAAGCCCGGCACTGTCGGCCGGGGTGATGGAAGGCTACGGACTGACGGTGTTCGAGGCCGAGCTCGACGAGGTGATGCGCCAAGGCAACGGCTCGGGGATACTGTTCAACGCCACTGTCATCCGGCGGATGATTACGCACGACGAGCTGACGGGGCTGCCCATGATTGCTTTCAAGGGGTTTGCCGACATTTGCATAGTCAACGGCGACGAGCTGATCGAGGCGCTGGCGTCGAGCTACAGCCGGGCGGGCACCGACGAGACCATCGTGATAACGCGGAGCAACAAGCGGGCGGTGGTCTACAACCGGGGCATCAGGGCCATGGTGCTCGGGCGCGAAGAGGAGCTCACCACGGGCGACATGGTGATGGTGGTGAAGAACAACTACCACTGGACCGAGAATGAGCGCAGGGCCGAAGCCGCCGCAGCAGGCACCGAGGCGGCGGGCGGAAAGGACAGCGACGATGGCGGAGACGACGCCGAGGCAGTGCCGGCGTTCCTTGCCAACGGCGACAGGGCAGTGGTAAGGAGGGTGCGCCGCTGCCGTGAGCTCTACGGGTTCCGCTTTGCCGACGTCACCTTTTCGCTGCCCGACTACGACGACTACGAGCTTACGGCAACCACGCTGCTCGACACTCTGGCCTCTGAGGCGCCCGCGCTGACAAGGGAACAAAACGAACAGCTGTTCAACGCCGTGATGGACGACTACGCCGACGTGCCGCTCAAGGCCGACAGGATAAGGAAACTCAAGCAAGACCCGTATTTCAACGCGCTGCAGGTGAAGCACGCCTATGCCGTGACTTGCCACAAGGCGCAAGGCGGGCAGTGGGCCCACGTATACGTAGACCAGGGATACATGACCGACGACATGCTCACTCCGGCCTACCTCCATTGGCTATACACAGCCTTTACACGGGCCACCGAGAAACTGATGCTCGTAAACTGGCCCGCCACCCAGAATGCCGATGCGCAATGAGCGGAGCACGGCGGCACAGCATTTTATGTAAAGATATATTCACGCCCGGCCCTGCGACGCAACAGCCTGGCCCACTGTGGGTTGCAAGATGGCCCCGATTGCAGTCCGAAACGGCCCGAACCAGCAGCCCGAACGGCCTGTTTCGCAATGCCATACGGCCTGTTTCGCAACCAACAACCGCAACAACGCCGGCCGGGCACGGCCTTTGTAAACATTTGACATGGCATCGGGCCTCGCCCGCGGGCAGGGCCGACACGGCGGCATGCCACCGGAGCTTCGGCCCCGGACAGACGGCTGGAGGCGTTTATCAGCCGTACAGCGCTTGCAGTGTCGGCCAAAATTTGTACCTTTGCAGATGGCTTGCTGCCATCACCGGCACCGCCGCGGCCACAAGAGGCCTGCGGCATGGCTGCCACAAGACGACATAACAACATTTCACAATGATAGTAATCTATATTCTGGTTGGCGCGGTCATTGGCGCCGGAGTGGCCGCATGGGCCATGGCCCGGAGCCTGGCTGCGGCAAGGAAAGACAACGGGCGGCTCAACGTCGAGGCCGAAAAGCTGGCCACCGAACTGAGGATGACCAACGAACAGCATGGCAGGTGTACCGCCAGGCTGGCCGAGGCCGAGGCCGAATGCCGCACGCTCGGGGCGAAAGCCGAGGCGCAGTCGCGCGAGATAGAACTGCTCAGGAAGCAGGCCGCCGAGACGGCCGACATGCAAGAGCGCCGGTTTGCCGAGCAACTGAGCACGGCAAGGGAACAGATGACCAACGTGGCCAGGCAAATGCTCGAGATGAACGCCGACAAGCTGAAGGCGCAAAACGCCGAAAGCATAGGCCACATCACACAGCCGCTGAAAGACGCCATAGGCGAGATGAGGCGCGCCATAGGCGAAAGCATGAAGGACTCGGAGCGCAACTCGGCATCGTTCCGCGAGCAGATGCGACTGATGATGGAGAGCAACAAGGCCATAGGCGAAAAGGCCGAGAGCCTGGCCAACGTGCTCAGGCGCGACAACAAGGCCGCCGGCAACATGGGCGAGATAATACTGGGCGACCTGCTCGCCTCGCAGGGGCTTACCGAGGGCATACACTACGAGGTGCAGGCGAGGCTGCGCGACGAAAACGGGCGCACGCTGAAAAACGACGACACCGGCCGCGAGATGCAGCCCGACGTGATTCTGCACTACCCGCAGGGGCAGGACGCAATCATCGACTCCAAGGTCTCGCTGGTGGCCTACGAGCGCTATGTCAACGCCGAAAGCCCGGAGGAAAAGGATAGATTCCTCCAGGAACACATCAAGAGCGTGAGGCAGCACGCCACCGAACTCGCACGAAAAGACTACAGCCGATACATCAAGGCGCCGCGAGAGGCTGTGGACTTCGTGATAATGTTCGTGCCGTTCGAGTCGTCGTTGCAACTGGCCCTGGCCAACGACCCAACGCTGTGGCGCGACGCCTTCGAGAAGAAAGTGTTCATCACGGGCGAGCAAAACCTGCTCGGCATACTGCACATAATACACGTGGCTTGGGTGCAAAACCAGCAGGCAGAGAACCAAAAGAAGGTGTTCGGACTGGCAGAGCAGCTGCTCGACCGCCTGGGCGACTTCGCCAAGCGGTTCAGCGACCTCGGCGACGTGATTGAAAGGGCCCGCAAAGCCTACGATTTTGCCGACAACAAGCTCATCAGCGGCAACCAAAGCGTGGTGAAAAAGGGGCGCGAGCTGGTGGAACTGGGGGCAAAGGAAAACCCCAACCGCAAGATTCCGCAACCGCGCGAGGCCCTGCCGGCCTCACCACAGGAAAGCCAGGAAGCAAAGGAAGCGCAGGAGCCATGACGCCCCTGCGCCTTGGGTGACAAAGTGCGGGGCTCCCCCAGCCTTCCAAAGCTCCCATCACCCCAGAGCTCCCAAAACTCCCAGACCTCCCAGACCTCCCATCACCCCAGCCCTCCCATCATGATATACCTCAACGACGACATCACCTCTCTCGACCTGGCAGCTGCCCTGCAGCAGCTTCCGCAATGGCGGCGCGAGCAGGCCTTGCGCTACCGCCATGAGATAGACCGCAAGCTCAACGCAGCAGCCTACATGCTTTTGTGGCAAGGCCTCAAGGCTGGCTATGGCCTCGAAGCCCCACCCGAGCTCGCCCTCCTCCCGGGGGGCAAGCCATACCTGAAAGGCCACCCCGACATACACTTCAACCTAAGCCACTGCCCCAAGGCTGCCCTGTGCGCCATCGCCGGCGTGCCCGTAGGGGCCGACATCGAAAGCATCAGGCCATACAACCCGCAACTGGCGCGACGCGTCTTGAGCGAGGCCGAGGTCGAGCAGGTGGAATCCTCGCCGTCGCCCGACATCGTTTTCGCACGGCTGTGGACAATGAAAGAGAGCCTGCTCAAGCTCACCGGCGAAGGCATCAGGCGCGATTTGAAAAGCGTGCTCGTCAACACTTCCGCCAGGTTTGCCACAACCGTAAACACCGCACGTGACTACGTGTTCACCGTCTGCACCGAACAATGACTACAGAACGAAAAATCATACATATCGACATGGATGCCTTCTTTGCATCTGTTGAGCAACGCGACAATCCCGAGCTGCGCGGACAACCCATCGCCGTGGGCCACGACGGGCCCCGCAGCGTGGTGTCTACAGCCAGCTACGAGGCCCGCCGGTATGGCGTTCGCTCGGCTATGCCAATGGCACGGGCCAAGCGCCTGTGCCCGCAACTGGTCATCGTGCCTGGCAGATACGAGGTGTACAGGGCCGTCTCCGGCCAGGTCAGGGGCATTTTCCGCGAATATACCGACAAGATTGAGCCGTTGTCGATAGACGAGGCCTTTCTCGACGTCACCGAAAACAAACGCGGCATCGACTCGGCTGCCGGAATCGCGCAGGAAATAAGGACGCGCATACGCGACGAACTGCACCTCACGGCGTCGGCGGGAGTGTCTTACAACAAGTTTCTCGCGAAGATAGCATCCGACCTCAACAAGCCCGACGGCATGACGGTAATACCGAAGGAAGGCGCGCTCGAATTCATTTCATCGCTCAAGGTTGAGCAATTCTGGGGCGTGGGACCGCGCACCGCCGAACGCATGCACTACATTGGCATTTTCACCGGGGCCGACCTGAGGAAATGCTCCATGCGACACCTCACCGAAGTGTTCGGCAAAATGGGACGCACGTATTATGACTTCGCCCGCGGAATAGACACTCGGCAGGTGGAAACGGAATACGTACGCAAGTCCGTAGGATGCGAGCATACGCTCGAAAGCGACATCAGCACCCGGTCGACAGTGATTATAGAGTTGTACCATACGGTGCTCGAACTGGCAAGAAGGATAGAGAACGACAAGTTTGAGGGGCGCACGCTGACCCTGAAAATAAAGTACTCCGACTTCTCGCAGATTACCCGCAGCATAACCACCAACAAGCTCCTGCAGACTAAAGACGACATCTTGCCGGCTGCAAAAAGGCTGCTCGGCGAGGTGGAATACTCGGCCAACCACCCCATCAGGCTCATTGGCCTGTCTGTGTCAAACCCTTTGCCCGAATCCGAAATGCACAGGGCAGAGTGGGTGCAAAGCTACATCGATTTCAAAGACTGACACTGCCGCCACGCCAACAGCAAACCATGGCGCCACAATGCTTTTGAAACAACGTTCAAACTTTTTAATATCCATTTCTTTGGCTCAACGCCAAAAAAGAATTACCTTTGCCGTTGACTGTCTTGTTCATGCCGACAGCCTATACTAATCACACAAGATTCACAATAACTATCTAATAAATATGAACTTGAAAATCGTTGTACTTGCCAAGCAAGTCCCTGACACCAGAAACGTGGGGAAGGACGCCATGACAGCAGAAGGCACGGTAAACCGCGCTGCACTGCCGGCAATATTCAACCCCGAAGACCTCAACGCATTGGAGCAGGCCCTGCGCCTGAAAGAGCAAAACCCAGGCTCTACGGTGGGCATACTGACCATGGGGCCGCCAAGGGCAGCCGAAATAATAAGGCAAGGACTGTACCGCGGTGCCGACACCGGATGGTTGCTTACCGACCGTCTCTTTGCCGGGGCTGACACACTGGCCACTTCTTATGCACTGGCCACTGCGATAAAGAAAATAGGAGGGGTCGACATTGTCATCGGAGGACGGCAGGCCATCGACGGCGACACGGCACAGGTGGGCCCGCAAGTGGCCGAGAAACTGGGGCTGAGCCAGGTGACTTACGCCGAGGAAATACTGAAATGCGAAGACGGCAAGCTCACCATAAGGCGGCACATCGACGGTGGCGTAGAGACCGTGGAGGCGCCAATGCCCATTGTCATCACCGTCAACGGCAGCGCAGCGCCATGCCGCCCCTGCAACGCAAAGCTGGTGATGAAATACAAACACGCCACGGCGCCGATGGAACGCACGCCCGGCATGCCTTACGCCGAGCTGTATGAAGAGAGGCCTTACCTCACTCTCAACCAATGGTCGGTGGCCGACGTCGACGGCGACCCGCAGCAGTGCGGGCTCAGCGGCTCGCCGACGAAGGTGAAGGCGGTGCAGAACATCGTGTTCCAGGCAAAGGAATGCAAGAGGCTCTCAGCTGCCGACGCCGACATAGAAGGCATGGTCAAGGAACTGCTTAGCGAGAAAATAATAGGATAAACAATGTTTCATTGATTTTGAACCGCCCGCAACAAGGCCATGAAAGCCAAGCCAGGGGCTTGCCGGCTTGACGCCCGCAAAATGGAAAGGCAACCCGGCAACAGGGCCGGACAGTGCAGGGCATTCAATACTTAACACCAAATTTATGGACAACGTATTCGTATATGTAGAGATAGAAGGCACCGAGGTGAAGGAGGTTTCGCAGGAACTGCTCACCAAGGGCCGCAAACTGGCCAACGAACTGGGCGTGGAACTGCATGCGGTAGTATGCGGAACAGGCATCAAGGACAAGGTTGAGAGCCAGATACTCCCCTATGGCGTGGACAAGCTCTTTGTCTTTGACGGCGATGGTTTGTTCCCTTATACATCGGCACCCCACACGGACATCCTCGTAAACCTGTTCAAAGAGGAAAAGCCGCAGATATGCCTCATGGGCGCAACTGTCATCGGGCGCGACCTCGGGCCGCGCGTGTCGTCGTCGCTTACCAGCGGACTGACAGCCGACTGCACGCAGCTTGAGATAGGAACATACGACGACAAGAAGAGCGGCAAGCACTACGACGGGCTGCTGTACCAAATCCGCCCGGCATTCGGAGGCAACATCGTGGCCACCATCGTCAACCCTGACCACCGCCCGCAAATGGCTACCGTGCGCAGCGGAGTGATGCAGAAAGCGCTCTACGACGGCCAGGCCAGGGGCGAAGTGGCTTACCCCGACGTTACGAAATATGTGTCGAAGGAGGCTTTCGTGGTCAAAGTGCTCGACCGACATGTGGAAGCTGCCAAGCACAACCTTAAGGGTTCGCCCATCGTTGTGGCCGGTGGCTATGGCGTGGGAAGCAAGGAAGGCTTCGACACGCTGTTCAAACTGGCAAAGGAACTGCACGGAGAGGTGGGCGCAAGCCGTGCCGCCGTCGACGCAGGATGGGCCGACCACGACAGGCAGATAGGACAGACAGGCGTAACGGTACACCCCAAGGTGTACATCGCATGCGGCATCTCGGGACAGATACAGCACATAGCCGGCATGCAGGACTCGGGAATCATCATATCCATAAACAGCGACCCGGACGCTCCCATCAACAGGATTGCCGACTATGTGATAACCGGCACTGTCGAAGAAGTGGTGCCAAAGCTCATCAAATACTACAAACAAAACAGCAAGTAACAAGCTCGGCAGGGCACAAGGCGGACGACGCAACAGGCCGGCATGCCCCGCTCAAAGCACTAACAAACATAAAGCAACACCAATGGCCAATTACTATACAGACCAGCCGGAACTGAAGTTCCACCTTCATCACCCGCTGATGAAACGCATAGTCGAGCTCAAGGAGCGCAACTTTGCAGACAAAGACAAGTATGAAGACGCTCCCGTCGACTTCGACGACGCAATGGAGAACTACGAGAAAATGCTCGAGATAACGGGCGACGTGGCCGCAAACATCATTGAGCCCAACTCTGAAAGCGTTGACGAAGAGGGCCCGCACCTCGAGAACGGGCGCATGATTTACGCCTCGAAGACATACGAGAACCTCGACGCCACGCGCAAGGCAGGGCTTTGGGGCGTAAGCATGCCGCGCCGCTATGGCGGCCTCAACCTGCCCGTAACGCCCTACTCGATGGCATCGGAGATGGTGGCGTCGGCCGATGCGGGCTTCCAGAACATCTGGAGCCTGCAAGACTGCATCGAGACTCTGTACGAATTCGGCAGCGAAGAGCAGCGGCAGAAGTACATTCCGCGCGTTTGCGCAGGCGAGACCATGTCGATGGACCTTACCGAACCAGACGCGGGAAGCGACCTCCAGCGCGTTATGCTCAAGGCAACCTACTCAGAGAAGGAGGGCTGCTGGCTGCTTAACGGCGTCAAGAGGTTCATCACCAACGGCGACTCCGACATCCACCTCGTGCTGGCACGCTCTGAAGAAGGCACAAGAGACGGCCGCGGACTGTCGATGTTCATCTATGACAAGCGCCAGGGCGGCGTCAACGTGCGCCACATAGAGCACAAACTGGGCATCCACGGGTCGCCCACGTGCGAGCTTACGTACAAGAACGCCAAGGCCGAACTGTGCGGAAGCACGCGCATGGGGCTCATAAAGTATGTCATGGCGCTTATGAACGGGGCCCGGCTCGGCATAGCCGCACAGTCGGTGGGCGTGTCGCAGGCCGCCTACAGCGAGGGCCTGGCCTACGCAAAGGAGCGCCGCCAGTTTGACACGGCCATCATCGACTTCCCCGCCGTCTACGACATGCTGTCGCGCATGAAGGCCAAGCTCGACGCTGGACGCTCGATACTGTACCAGACGGCACGCTATGTCGACCTGTACAAGGCTCTCGACGACATAGCCCGCGAGCGCAAGCTGACACCCGAGGAGCGCCAGGAGCAAAAGAAATATGCGCGCCTTGCCGACGCCTTCACCCCGATAGCCAAGGGCATGAACTCCGAATATGCCAACCAGAACGCCTACGATGCAATACAGATACACGGCGGCTCGGGCTTCATAATGGAGTACAAGAGCCAGCGCCTGTACCGCGACGCCCGCATATTCTCAATATACGAAGGCACCACGCAGCTGCAGGTTGTAGCCGCAATACGCTACATCACCAACGGCACTTACCTTGGCATAATGAAGGAAATGATAGAAAGCGAGGTCTCCGAGGACATGAGGCCGCTGCAGATTCGCGTAGGCAAGCTCATTGAGATGTACGAGCAAGCCGTCAACTACGTCAAGGAGGCAGGCAGCCAAGAGGTGCACGACTTCCTTGCCCGCCGCCTTTACGACATGACCGGCGACATTCTCATGGCGCTGCTCATCATCGACGATGCCAGCAGGGCTCCCGAGCTGTTCCTCAAGAGTGCCCACGTATATGTGCGCCATGCCGAAGAAGAGGTTATCGGAAAGACGGCATACGTGAAAAACTTCATCGAGGAAGACCTCGTGTACTTCAAGACCGGCATGCCCACCGCAGAGCAATGCCGGTGCTGCAAGGAATGACAACAAGCACGAAAAGCTACCCTCAAAGGCATGCCCCAGGCAACCTTTGAGGGTAGTTCATTTACTACGGTGGGCGGAACACGGCCGTGCCGGGCAGCCAAACCTGTCATTCACCGGGCCACAGCGGCCGGCCGGCGCCCAGCAACCCTACCGCAACAACACCATGCGGCGCAATATCAGGTTCTTGTAACTGCGCCGCAGGTCGTCGGGCAGGAACGAGCGGTCTATCAGCTCAAACCACTTGGGCAGCACGCGGCCGAACTTCCGCGACAAGTTCTCTATCACCTTCTCGTCAACCCCCGATGCCGTTATGGCCTTATGGAAGTCGGCCTTGCGCAACCTGTTCTTCTTTCCGTTGAGCGTCAGGGCCAGTTCCTCGTTGTCTTCGGGCATGGCCAACGCCGTCGACAGCATGTCGTAGGCTGGCGTCAGCGTATATCCGAGGCCTGCGTTGTTGTAAAGCGAGAAGTTTTTTAGGTGCATGTCGGCATTGCCTGTTATCCAAGAGAACACCACAACCTCCCAGAAGTTGACCACATCGAGCTGCGGAGTGGCCGAGAACCGGCGTATTATCTTGGCTATTTGCTCGTAAGATCCCTTGTACTTATACTCCGTGAGGCGCTCCGACAACTGGCACATGTCTTCCATGGCCACCTTTTCTCCATCCTTCGTACGGTCTATCCGCCGCGTTATGTAGCACAGTTCGCCGTCGGCAAAGCGTATCAGCGAATGTGGCACCACGCTTATCTTGGCAGCCTCGGCCAGGTGCATGGTCACGTCCTCCAGCTCGGGCAAGGCCCTGTAGGCACTTGTCTGCGGCTTCAGGATAAACCGGCCCCACAGCCCGACGATGGTAAACCGGTCGGGCTCGTCGCGCCCGCCACGGCTGAGGTCGAGCGAGAGCTTGGCCTGTACGCCGGTGAGCGTGGTCTGGCTGCGCACAACCCGCTTGGCCAGGTCGCCCAGCTGCGAACGCACGTATGGCAGCTTCGGTGCCGTGGCAACGCCAAAAAACTTGCGGGCGCAGGCCGGATGAAAGTCAACCTGGCCCTCTTTCAGTTCCTTGTAACAATACAGACACTTGCCCATCAGCAGTCCTCCGTCATTTCTGGCACCACACTCACCGCCCCAATGCAGTCTTTGCAACATGCCAAGAGCAGCGACATGCGGTCGAGGCGGTTTATCTTCCAGCTTCTCTCGGCAATGCCGAGCAACCACCCTTCGGGTATCAGCCCGTCGAAAAACGGGAACAGCACCGTGGCCTTGTAGGGCTCGCGGCGAAGCGGCAACGTCAGGCTCACTGCCTCGGCGCCGTCTGCCGCAAGATAGTCGCGGTCATATTCAAACGTGAAACCGCTCTCGTCTTCGGACAGCCACCCCGCAAGGCGGTCGTGTACATACACCTTCGCTCTCTTCATGGGCTATCACTGTTGATGTTGGACAATGTCGACGGGGCCCACCTGCCGCCCGAACAGCCCCAGCACCTGGTTCACCTTGTCGAGCCTCAGCGTCTGTTTGCCTTGCTCCAGCTCGCGCACAAAGCGCAGGCCCACGCCCGACTTGTCGGCCAGGTCTACCTGGGTAAGCCCGAACTGGCGGCGCATTTCTTTAACAAAATCTGCTATAACATTAACCATTCTATTATACCCGTTTGGGTACAAAGATACATATAAATCATTAATATTATACCTTTTTGGGTATAATTTATTTGATTTTGCTTTCTATTACACCCGTAAGGGTATAATAAACGGGGCCGCATAAGGCCGCGCCAGCTACCTCACGCCACTCCGGCATAGCTTCAGCCACGACTGTCATCACATCATTCGCCGCCGTCGGCCACCCCGCCCCGACAGCGCCCTGACGGCGCCTGACGCAGCGTCAGGGCCGTGCCCCGTCTGAATAACGCTGGTAGACACGCAGCCCGAAATCGGGTATTATGGAATAAACATATTCCATTATCGCGGCCAGATGGTGCTCGTAAGGCTTCCATTCTTTCTGCTTGAGGAAGAAGTAAAACTCGAGCGGCAGCCCAGTGTTGGTGGCCTCGAGCTGCCTCACCATGAAGAGCATCGCGGTATTCACGTCGTCGCGCGATGCGAGATAGCGCTCAACGTAACGGCGGAAGAGCGTCATGTTGACCACCCCCGGCTGCATCTCACGCTCATCGAAGCCGTATTTGTCGACCAGCAGCCGGCGCATGCCGTCGTCTACAGGGCGTATGCACCTGAAGTCGAAGTAAACAAGGCGCTTCACCCTGCGCCCGTCGCCCTGCCTCATGCCTATCCAATTCTGGAACGAATCGTCGACAAGCGTCTGTGGAGTGATGGTAAGTATGGTGTTGTCAAAGTTGCGCACCTTGACCGTTGTAAGCGTAATGTCCTCCACAATGCCGTTGATGTCGGCCTTGGGCACGGTGATCCAGTCGCCGCGATGAAGCATGTCGTTGCTCGTAAGGCGTATCCCCGCCACCAGGCCCGATATGGTGTCCTTGAAAACGAGCATCAGCACGGCCGACGTGGCGCCCAGGCCGGCAATGAGCGTGAGCGGGTTTCGGTTGATGGCGATGGCCACCATGACTATCACGGCAAGGAAAATGATGAGAATCTTAAGCACTCCGCAGAACGTGTGGTAGTACTGCTGCAGCGCGGCGTGGCGCTTGTATTCATACCGCTTGAATGCGTCGACGAGCGAGATGCCCAGCAACATCGACATGACAGTGATGTATATGGCCGTTGCCCGCGCCATGATGTCTTGCACCAACGGCGTGCGCCAGAACACGGCGGGCAGCAGCATCCACACCACCACCGCCGGCACTATGCGGCATGCGGCGCGCAGCGAATGGGGGTTGAAGAGCAGGTCGTCCCACTCTATGACCGTGCGCGAGGCGAACTTCACCACGAGCGGCACCACCACCTTGTGGCATACGAGGTATGCCGCCCACGCCATGAGCGCCGTGAGCAGTATCATCACAACCGTGGTTATTACGTCGGCCATGCCCGGGCCCACCCCTATGTGGCCGAGCCACAGCTCTATGGTGTTGACAAAATCTTTCATCTACCTAAGTTGTTTGTTGTTAATTGCGCCCAAAGGCGTGCCAGTAGGCAGCGGGGCCACTCAGCCACGGCGGCTACGGCCGGCAGAGGGCTTCGCACACCCTGTCTTGAAACGCACGCCCCTCGGAGCCCCGCCTAATGCCCTGGTTGATGATGGCAAAGCACAGTACATGGCCGTTGGCCGCCGTGCAGTAGCCGGCAAGCGAGCTGATGGCAGTCACCGAGCCGGTCTTCGCCTTGACGTTGCCCGATGTAAACGTGCCCCTCATGCGCCTCCTGAGCGTTCCGTCTTCGCCGGCAACGGGCAGCGACGGCAACAGGTGCATATATATATTGGTGTTCTGATAGGCGTAGCGCAGCAGCATGACCTCGAGCTCGGCGGTGACATAATTATACAGCGACAGTCCGCTGCCGTCGGCAATGCGGTAGTCCGAGGGCCTCAGGCCCACCTTCTCGACAAGCCTCCTCACCACCGTGCGGGCGTCACGCGCCGTTGCGGGGTGCGCCCCGGTCGACGCCCCGAGCTGGTAGAACAGAGCCTCGGCGCACAGGTTGTCGCTCTCTTTCATCATCGGCATCAGCACCTGGTCGATGGTATGGGTGCGCGTTCCCACCTCGTAGGCCCCTCCCGGCTGGCGCCCGGCCACGGTGTCGGCCTCTACCACCACGCCCTCGTCGCGCAGCCTGTCAACGAATCGCTTCACAAACACGTCGCGCCGCGATATGAGCAGCGGCGACAGCACCGGGTTGTCGTCATCCCAGCACCACCCCTCGCCCAGCATGTCGGCGTCTTTCATGCTCTTGTCGGCAACAATCCTGCCGCGTATGGTGTCGATGCCCATGCGCCTAATGCCGTCGACAAACGAGCCCATGTCGTCTGAATTGAACCGCGGGTCGAAGCCACCCACGAGATAGACGTCGCCGTTGAGCACCCCGTCTTCTATTGCGCCGGTGTAGCTGAGCGTGGTCTTAAACTGGAAAGAACCGCCCAGGCGGTCGATGGCGGCAATCGCCGTGACCACCTTCATCGTCGACGCCGGGCGCAGCAGCTGGCGCTCGTTGTGGCAGTAGATGGCGCTGTCGGCCGTAAGGTCGTAGACCATCAGGCCCACCTGCGAGCGATTGAAGAGCTCATTGCCGAGCAAACGGTCTATCCGCCCGGCCACATTGTCCGGCCACGCCGGCTCGCCCAAGGCTTCAATGCTGTCGGCGGCGGTGGTATCGGCCAAGGCCACGCCGAGCGAATCCTCCCCGCCGTCGTCACCGTGGACGCTGTCTTGGGCATGCAGACAGGCAGGCACAAGGGCAAGAAGCAAAATGGAGGCAAAGCGCCTCAGTAATGGTATCATGCGTTTTTATTTGTTCTGTCTCTGCAAAATTAATAAAAATCAGCCTAACGGCAAAGGATGTGGGCAGCCAATCGACACTTTTGCCCCACGGAGCATGGCCCGACCAACGGCGCCAACGGTGGCGCAGCCTTTGCCGCCGGGATGATTTTATTTTACAACAAGCATCATGAGAGCGGCCTGTGCGGCCATGAGGGCGCCCACGGGCGTAAATAAGCCACTCTCGCGCAGCAACGCCCAACACCCTGACACAGAGCCCGTTGGCGGCGCAACCAGGCTGTATGGTGGCCACGACACGGCATCGCAATGCGACAACACGGCCAAACCGCCATGCAAAACCACCAATTCCAGCCCCGCCAAACAGGCCGAATCATTATGCCGAATGGCCCATCCGGCTTCACGAAACGGCCTATTCTGCCATGCCAAACGGCCCGAATGGCAAGGCTGGATGGCCCCTGCCGGCATATTTCCGGCCTTGCGCCGGCCTGCAAATCCTATTTTGCAAGATGGCGCAACCCTTTATTTCTGCAAACAATATTTACACCACGTGAGCGTGCCTGACGCATGGCGTAGTGGCCCCGCAGCCCGGCAAGACGGCCGCTCAGCCCGCAATGCCCTCAAAAAATTGTGGCCGCGCAACCTAATAGTACGCCGACATGTTTCTCGGAATCAGTTTTTTTATGTACATTTGCAGCCATATAAACATACAAGCGATATGGTTTTTAAGTACGATTTTCTGATTATCGGCGCAGGAGTCGCCGGTATGAGCTACGCCCTAAAGATAGCAAGGGCGCACAAGGGCAAGGTCTGCATGATATGCAAGACCACGCTCGAAGAGGCCAACACCTCGTTTGCACAAGGCGGAGTGGCCTCGGTGACCAACTTGGAAGTCGACAATTTCGATAAGCACATAGAGGACACCATCATCGCCGGCGACTATATCAGCGACCGCCGCGCTGTGGAGCAAGTGGTAAGAAACGCCCCGGCACAAATCAGGGAGCTGGTTAGCTGGGGGGTGAACTTCGACAAGAAGGCCGACGGCGAGTACGACCTGCACCGCGAAGGGGGCCACTCGGAGTTCAGGATTCTTCACCATGCCGATGACACCGGGGCCGAAATACAGCGCGGACTGATGGCTGCCGTGCGCAGCAACCCCGACATTGAGATAAAGGAAAACCACTTTGCGGTGGAAATAATAACCCAGCACCACCTCGGCGTGAGGGTGACACGCCGCTCGCCACACATACAATGCTACGGCGCCTACGTGCTAAACCCCGACACGCAGAAGGTTGACACCTACCTGAGCAAGGTGACCCTGATGTGCACCGGGGGCTGCGGAGCCGTCTACCAGGCCACGACCAACCCCGTGATTGCCACCGGCGACGGCGAGGCAATGGTATACCGGGCCAAGGGAACGGTGGCCGACATGGAGTTTGTGCAGTTCCATCCCACAGCGCTCTACCACCCGGGCGAAACCCATCCCGCCTTCCTCATCACCGAGGCCATGCGGGGCTACGGCGGAGTGCTGCGCCTGCCCGACGGCAGCTCGTTCATGGAGAAATACGACAAGCGCCTGTCGCTGGCGCCGCGCGACATCGTTGCAAGGGCGATAGACAAGGAAATGAAGATTCACGGCATCGACCATGTCTACCTCGACGTGACCCACAAAGACCCCGAGGAGACCAAGCGCCACTTCCCCAACATATATGCCAAGTGCAAAACGATAGGCATCGACATCACCACCGACTACATACCGGTGCGCCCTGCGGCCCACTACATGTGCGGAGGCATCAAGGTCGACCTCAACGGAGAGTCGAGTATCGAGCGGCTCTACGCCATCGGCGAGTGCTCTTGCACCGGCCTGCACGGCGGAAACAGGCTGGCCAGCAACTCGCTCATAGAGGCGGTGGTATATGCCGACGCCGCCGCCAGGCACTCACTGGCCCATGTCGACGAGTACGACTTCAACGACAGGGTGCCCGAATGGAACGATGAGGGCACCATGACCAACGAAGAGAAGGTGCTCATAACGCAAAGCGTCAAGGAGGTGGGGCAGATAATGAGCAACTATGTGGGCATAGTGCGCTCCGACCTGCGCCTGCACCGCGCGTGGGACAGGCTCGACATGCTGTACGAGGAGACCGAACGGCTGTTCAAGCGCGTCAAGGCAAGCCGCGACATCTGCGAGCTCCGCAACATGATCAACGTGGGTTACCTCATCACCCGATGGGCCCTTGAGCGCAAAGAGTGCCGCGGACTGCACTACACCATCGACTATCCGGTGCATGCCTACGACAAGAAATAACCCCGACGGAGCCAATACAGCAATGCTGAAAGACTTTCTCATCGTCGGTGCCGGCAGCTTTGTGGGCGGCGGACTGCGCATGCTGGTGTCGCGCTATGTCGACAGCCATGTAGCAGCGGCGGTGGCCCGGGCGTCGGTTCCGGCCGCCATGGGCCTGCCGTTAGGCACGCTGGCGGTCAACTCCCTGGGCTGTTTCGCCATCGGGTTCGTGGCCGGGCTGCCCTCCGCCGGCGGCATGCTGCCGCCCCAGGGCAGGGCTTTCCTCACCACGGGGTTCTGCGGCGGCTTCACCACATTCTCTACATTCATCAGCGAGAACACCTCGATGATGCGTGCAGACAACCTCACCGGCATGGCCGCCTACATTGCCGCAAGCCTCATGCTGGGCTTCATGGCGTTTGCAGCTGGCCACTGGGCTGCCAGGATGGCATAGGCCGCAAGCCGCCACACCGTCCGTCAAGACACACCAAAGGGCGCAACCTCAACCGAGGTTGCGCCCTTTTTCTGTTGCCAGCCAATGTCTCAAGCACTCCGGCCCGCGGCATTGGGGCGTGTCAAGCAGCCACTGTGGCTCAACGCTTCATCACCTTCTTGCCGCCAACGATGTAGATGCCGCCCTTCTGCATGTTGCCCACACGCTGGCCGCCGAGATTGTATGCCGGGCCGGAAAGGGCATCGCCGCCTTCAACCGACGTTATGGCAGAAGCCCCATCGAGCACAAGCCGGTAGGCATCCTTGGCCTCGCCGTCGGGCATGGGCATGTAAGCGCTGCCGGCTTCGATGGCCGTGGCAGTGTTGAGCCGCATCGACGGTGCGCCGGAAGCCTCGTCATCGCCCAGCACATAGACACTGGCCGGAGCCACATCCACGGGGCTCAACGTGCCCACGAGCAGGTTGCTTGCAGGCTCGGGGGCCGCTGCCGACCTGCCGAACGTGTAAGACCCCTCGGCCGCATGGATGATGAAGCCCTCGCCGGCCGGTATGCCGGCCACCTCGGTGAGCACGGCCTCGTCGGCCCTGACAGACGAAATGACATACGCCTTGGCCCCCTCGGGCACTTCGGCATCGTAACTCAGGCATGCCGCAGCCCAGCCGGAAGCGCCCACGGCCACCTCCGTGGCATAGCGCACCGGTGCCGACTCACCGCCCAGGCCGCCGTTGGCGTTGGCCGAACGCACAGTGTAGGTTCCCTCGCCGGGCAACTCACAAGACGTTGCGGTGGTGTTGTCGAGATACTGTCCGTCGCGGAAGACCACGTAGCAACGTGCGTCGTCGAGGTCGGCCCAACGCAGGGTGCTGCCCTCTATGGCCACCACAGGAGCCTGGCTCACGGCAGTCTCTTCGGTCGGGAGCCAGCTGTCGGTGCCTCCGAGCACGTTGCGCAGCGTGTAGGCGGCGGCTTCCTCGGCAGTGAGCACAGGGTTGTAGGCATTCGTACTCGACGGAGAGTTGGTGCGTCCCGACAGGTCTACGGGCTCACCATCGCCGTCGATGGAGCCATACTCGAAGAAATGGGTGGGCAATTCGGCCATCGAGGCCCATCCGGCCGCCTGCGGCAACACCTCCATCGTGGTGTTGATGTAGGCAATGCGCGGCTCGTTCTGCCACGGACGGCCCAGAGAGTAAGTGCCGTCTACCACTGCCTCGCTGCCCTCTACGCAGCTTATGGTGCAGCTGTCGAACACATAGCCGAAGTCGAGCCCGGCCCCGGTGGAAGGCGCCGCAATGCAGTTGCCGCCACGGTTCTCAAGCACCAAGTCGGTGTTATAGTAGTAGTTAGACCCTCCGCCGCATATAAAGTCGACGGTGCCGTGTATCTCGCAGTCTTCGAAATAAGCCCTCTCGCCGGTCACCTGAGTGTCTTGGTTGCTGAGCATGCGCACATTGCGCATTGCCGTCTTGTTGCCACCGTAGACAGCCACGGCCACCCCCTTGAGCTCAGAAGCCCCATAGTCGTAATCATTGCGCACGGTGAGGTCTTGCAGATAGAAGCCCGTGCGGTCGCGAAGGTTGAGCACCGGGTTGCTGATGCCGTCGCGCAGGCCGTGCAACACGACGCCGTCGCGGCTCTCGCCCACCAGCGACACATTGTAGGCCGTGAGCCGTTGCTCGGCCGAACCGAAGTCGTAGTCGCCGTTCTTTATGAATATCGTCTTGCGGGGGGCGTCGGCCGAAGTGTTGGCAGCGTTGACGGCAGCCACCGCCTCAGAGAATTCGGCAGCCGTGGAAACCACATAGTCGTAGGCGGCCTTGGCTGCAACAGCCTTGCTGCCCACGCTGACGGGTATGACAACAGGCTCGTCGTTGGCATTGCCGTAGGTGTCGCGGGCGGCCCCGGCGGCTATTGTAAAGGTGTAGTCGGTGTCGTACTGCAAGTCCCACACGGGGAAGTAAAGCGTCGACGAGCCACCCTCGGCCGTCACGGTCTGCCCTCCTATGGTAGCTTCGGTGGCCTGCATCTCGCGGTCGAAAGCCACCGTCACCATGCAGTGGTTCTTGTTGTCGGTAGGCGTCACGCTTGTTGCCGTGGGCACCGGCGGCGTTGTCACAGCCTGCTTCTCTACAGTCAGCTCAAACCAAGCCACGGGCTGGCCGCCTCCCTGCAGCGTAAACGTGATGGGGGTTCCGGCCTTGTGGCCCTCAATGTTTACCACGAGGTCGTACATCGTGGCATCGGGCTCGTCGTAGCCGTGCTTGGTCGGTATGTACACCATGGCGTCGCCGGCAGTGAGCGATGCCAGTTCGCCGGCGTTGTAGTTGGCGTTGAAGTCCTTGAACACCACCTGCTTTACAACCACATCGGCAGGCACGCTCCACGTGTTGACCTCAGAGTTGAACTTAAAGCTGCTGTTGTTCCATCCGTCCAGGCTCTCGGTGGTGAGCGTGTAAAGGCCGTTTGTCCATGTGCCGTCGCCGCTCTTGCCCTCCGAAGTGTACTTCAGCTGCACTGTCTCGTCGTTTTCCGACATATTATATATATGCACTCCCTCGACCGTCAGCACATATTCGCGTGTGGCATCGCCATCGGCCACGGTCACGGTATACGTGGCCGATGTGCCCATAAGCACGCCAACGCCCTCGGCCACGGTGCCATCGATGAAGCGGGCCTCGACCCTTGGCAAGGCCGTATAGACATTTCCGCCAAACACAGCCTCGTGTGCGTCGGCGTTGAGAGCGTCGAGCGTCTCGGCCGGCAGTTCCTCGCCGTCAACCGTGATGGCTGTCATCAGCATGTCGCCGAGGCGGAACAGGCGCAGCGTATATTCCTCCTGCAAGGCGGCGGCGCCCTCAACGGGCTCCACCCTCATGGCCACCACCACGGCGGTGTTGGCCTGGGGCACAGGCACAGAATAGTTGCCGTCGGCCAAGGCTGTGACGGCAACGGGGTTGCCGGCCTCGTCGGCGGCTGTCACAGAGAGCGTGCAGTTCTGCGACTCAACCCCGAACGTCACCTCTTCACCGTCGTAATCCGTCGGTAGGTTGCACAGCCAGTCGGTGGAATCGCCCCCGACCACCGTCTGCCCGGCTATGGTCACGCCGGTGACCGAAGCCATGAGCGACGCCAGGTGGTTGAAGCCAACGTTCTGGTAGTTGCATATATACCCGTCGGACTCTGACGAGAAAGCCAGCGTGAGGGTCTTCAGGCCTTCAGAGATGTAGCCAGGCAGCACTATCGACTGTTCGGCATACGACGCCGACACGCTCTCGTCAATGGCGAACGACGTGCTTGCCTCCGTCGCTCCCGTCGATGCATCGGCCACCGTAACCAGCATTGTGCCGCCGTCATACCGCGCCATGTCCATCGTGAGACTGTAGGCCCCGGCCTGCGTGCAGATGAAGCCGTAAGAGGCGGCGGCGTCATTCCTGATGTAGCCCACGTTGCCGGCCGACTCCACCCGCATGCCCCCGGTGTACGTGCCGCCGGCAAGCGTTATTGCGCCTGGCACGCGGTCGTAGCCCGAAGCGGGCGCGAACGACAGCCGCCCCCAGTTGCCGGCGTAGCTGCCGGTGGTCTCAGTAACGGCGAAAGTGAGCGTATAGCTGCCCGCGGGCAGCGAGGAAAGCAGGTAACGGTGCTCGTCGGTGAGGTCCCACGACTCGGTGTCGGTCACGGTAACGTCGGTGTCGAGCACCGTGCCGCCGTCGCCGGCCAGCGTGAGGCGCAGCGTGGCCTCATCCTTGGCGCCGGTGGCAAACGACAGTATGTAGTCTTGCTCTACCGTGTTGCGCACATCGAATTTGACAACAGTGCCACTGCCGGTGCTCCCAACGTTTGCCCCGTCGTTCTCGACAGTGCAGTTGGTTAGCTCAATGGCATCATTCCAATCTACATAGCTCCCGTCGGCCATCGGCACGTCTACAGGAGCTGCGGCCTCTGCCTCGACACTGCGGCCTGTCAGGCCGGCGAGGAGAAGCACGACAAATGTCAGTAGTTTTCTGCTCATTTTGATAAGTTTTAGGTTCCATTTATCGTGGGCAAAGATACATTATTATGCCAACGGCACAGTGTAAAAATTGACTTTTGGTTCGCAAAAGCATCCGCTGCCACATTATTTTCACCGCGAAGGAGCCGTCGGGCAGCAACTTTTCATCCCAGAGCAAACAATTTACCCACCACAACCAAATATATGCCAACACTTCACCCCCTGCTACCGGCAACGCCATGGCCGCGGAAGCGCTGGGCCAAAGACGCGGTAAAAATCGGCGACACACCCCTGCCGGCAACATGGCGGAGGCCCTTCGGCCGGCCGAAACGGCCCATAGAGCAATGCCAAACAGGCCATATTGGCGCGCCGGACGGCCCGTTTTGCAAGGCAAAACGGTGGCCGCGGCCAACCGCCTGTGGCACAGACACATAGCCGCGCGGCCAAGAACGCATGGCGGCAGGTGAAAAACCACGACACACCGACAGCCGTGCCTGCTGCCGGCTTCGACCTGCAGCAGCCTGCAATGCACCACCTTGGCGCTGCCGCAGCCACGGCCACAGCAGCAGCGGCAGCAGTGGCTGTGCAACGGGCCACGGCCGCAAACGAAGCCGGGGCACATCTGCCTTGAATGCAGATGTGCCTCGGCATCAGTCCGAGACCGTTGTCAGGCCCCACGGTCAGCGCGTGAGCGAGAACTTGAGGCTCAGCCCGAAGTCTTGCGTAGTGGTAGGATAGCTGCTGCTGGCCAGCAACGGCGTGTTGGTCTGGCGGTCGTAATATGCGCTCAGGGTGAGCAGGCGCGAAAGCGTATAGTCGGCCGAGAACGACAGCTTGAAGGCAGAGTTGCCGCTGCTGGCGGCGCTCGTAACCGTAGCAATGTCGCGGGTTATGGCGGCCTGCTTGCGGAACGATATGTCGAGCCGCAGGTTGAGGTCGTGGTTTACGCCCGATGTGCGTCCGGCGGTCGACGTAGCCTGCTTCGTGTCGGTGGCTTTCTTGTTGCCACGCTGCGTCTTCTTGATTTTGCGCGACGCCCCGCTTCCAAACAGATTGAAGTTGCTAATCTTGTATCCCATGCCTATCACCCAGTCTTTGCTAAGCGCCTCGTTGATCTGTATGCTGGTCATGCTAAGGCTTATCACGCGCGTGGTGCGGTATTCAACCTTGCACGTCAGGTTGTTGTTGAGCGTAAGGTCGACGCCGAGCAGCGGCGAGAAGGCCTCGTTGATGCTCACCGTGCTCACGTTGTACATGCTGTTCGGCACCGGGTTGCCCGTGGTGGCATCGGTGATGAAGCCCAGTCCGTCCATGTACTCACGGTAAGTGCTGTAAGTGGCATAGCTGCCCACGGCATACACACTCTTGTATGAGTGGTTGATGTTTACGCTCTTGAAGTGGTCGCGCAGCCACGGCAGCTTGCTCAGTCCGCTGTACTTCAGTGTCCAGTTGGGCAGCAGCCGCTTGAGCGTCGGGAATATGTCGAGCGACGAGCCGGCCCCCGAGGTGTAGGCAGACAGGAATGCCGGTATGAGCACGTCGGCGCTGTACCTGTTGACCTCGCCCAGTTCGGGGTTGTAGGGCGAGCCGCTCAGGTTGATGCCATTGGCGTCGTAAGTGCCGTTGGGATACCTCGTGTTGGCATAGCGCGCCTGCACCCTGTCGCGGAAACCGTCGATTGAGGCGCAGAACCGCTCAAAGGTCTTCGACGCATATCCGTTGCTCGCGTCGCCCATCCCCTCGAAGGCGCCCTTCAGGCTTATGGTTGTCATGTTGAACGAACCGCTCTGCGTGGTTGGCATGCCGTCGTACATGTATTGTATGCTGCGCGAAGTGTTGACCGTGCGGCTGGCGTTGAGGTCTATCTTCAGGTCGGGTATGGGCTCGAGCGTGAGCCTTATCTGCAAGTCCTCGCTGCTGTTGGTGGTGGCCGGGGTGGCCACACTGTCGTTGCACAGCAGCCAGTTGTTGTCGTAAGCCTTCTGCAAATAGCTGTCGCCGACAAAGCCGAAAGCGAAGTCGAGGCCCGGCGACATGACGCCGCCCGTGCGCTGCCCGAGCATGTCGCCCACGTTGGGCAGGAATCCCGGCAGCGACATGGAGTACTGGTTGCGGTAGGATATGCCCACGCTGCGCACCATCATCATTAAGCGCGCGGCATACTGGGCCGGCTTATACCACCACTGCTTGTCGAGCGGTTCCTTGGGGGTGATGCTCAGCTTTATCTGAACGGTGTCAAGATTGCGTATGAGTATCTTGTTGTCGTCTATCACCTTGTACTTCAGCTTGTACGGATGGCCGTCCTTGGTGCGGGCGGTCACGCGCAGGCGGCGGCTCTTCTTGCCGTGGGCCACGGTGACGGTGGTGTCGGGTTTGAGCGTTATCTCGCGCTGGTAGGTGTTCTTGTTGCGCGGCAACTGCATGGCCTGCTTCTTGTCGGCAGGTGTCTGCACGAGCAGACTGTCCTTGCCCTTGGCCGCCTGCGAAACGCTCTTGGGCCTCGGCTTGGCTGCCGGGCGGCGCACCTTAGGCTTGACCTTGCCCACCTCGTCGTTTGCCTTCTTGAGGAAAGGCACGTGGTTGTATAGCGTCTCCATGTTAAACGTGGAGTTGACGTTGAGGTTTCGGTTGTTGGTGATGGTGTTGCCGAGCGACGTTCCGTCGTCGAGCTCGGTGCCCCTCACCCACGAGTAGTTTGCCGTATAGCTGGCGTCGGCGTTGAGCCAGTCGAATATGGGCAACTTGTTGAGCGGCAACTGGTATGAGGCGGTGAACGTCTGCTGGTAGTCGAGCGGCGTCCCGAGGTTCTTCAGGCTCTGCTTCACAGAGTCTTTCCACACCTTGTACTGGTCGGGATAGAGGTCTTTGTTCACCGGCGTGTATGGCTCTTCTATCTCGGCGTGTGTGGCCGACTGGAAGTTCATGTGCAGGTTCTTTGTCAGGTCCCACCGCAATGAGAAGTCACGGTTCCACAGGAACTGCGAACTGAAGTTGAGAGGGAGCTGCGAACCGCCCACGCTCTCCATGTCGCGCTCCTGCAACTCGTAGTAGTTGCGGGTGATGTCAGTGTTGAACGCGATGTTTTGCGGCAGGTAGTTGAACGCTATCGCCTTCGGGAAGTTGAGCCACTTGCTCTTCCCCTTGAGCTTCTTGAACGGCTCAAACGACTTGTACACGGGCGTATAGCTGTAGTTCATCGACCCGCTCCACTCGTCTTCCTTCTCGTAGACGGTGGTCTCGCCCGACGTGTACCGGTGCGAATGGCTGTAGCTGAACGAGAAGTTGGCCGGGTCGTAAGGCATGGGGTGGCGCTTGGTCTTTATGCCAACACGCATGTTTGAGAACGAAAGGTTGGTGTTGGTTGTCTTCGTCACGGCTATCGACTCGATGGAGTCGCGCTCCTGCTCGTTGGCCGCCGACTCGAGGGCGTCGTCAAGCGCCATGTCGGTGTCGAGCGGGTTGTACTTCGGGCGCGTCTCTTCCTTGGTGACAGAGTAATAGAACGGTATGGTCACATTGGCCTTGTCGGGGAAGAACTTGCCCAACTCGAGGTTTGCCGTGAAGCTGTATGTCTTGTAATCGTCGGTCGACCGCGCCGCAATGCCTTCCTCGAGGCCGCCAAACCCGTCGGTCATCATCTTGCCGGTAAGGTTTACCGTGCCGAAGTCGGAGAGCTGCATGTTGAGCGCTCCCGATGCCGCCCAGCCGCCTTTGTTGTTGAATTCGAGCAGGCGGAGCTCGTTGACCCACACCTCTCCCGACTTAACCGAACCGGAAATGTTGCGCACACCAATCATCATCGTCTTCACTTCGCCCAGCGAGGGGTTGCCCATGACGCTCACCTTGTTGTTGGGCTTGTCGCTGTCGTACTCGGAGTAGACCCTCGTGTACGACGCCCCGCCCACTGCACGGGCCTGGTTGCGGGCCTTCTTCAGGGCGGTGAACACGCTCATGTCAATGTCGAGCATGTTGTCGGCGGGCCATACGAGGGCACAGTCGGTGGTAGAATACTTGTCATACTGCCCTGGCGCGGTGAGCTTGAGCGGTATCTCATACTCGTAATAGTTGTTCTTGTAGTCGCTGCCAAGGCGTATGAACACAGCCAACTGGTCGTTCTGGAGGTTTGTGGTGTTCTGTGCCAGGGCGTTGGCGTGGACGAACAGCTGCAGTCTCTTGTACTGTCGGAGGTCGAGGTTGGTGTTCTTGTAAACAGCCTTCGACTCGTTTTTCGACAGGTTGTTGACCGTCATGTTGAGCGCCTGCTCGTTGTTCTCGACGAGCTGCGGCTGCGACGGGTCGCTCACTCGGCTGATGCCCGGAGGCAACACGTAGTTGACGGGCTGCTTGTCGTTGTGCTCCTCTATGTTGACGGCGCTCGTCTCCAATGTTCCGCTGCTGCTCGCGCTGTTGTCGAGCGTCTGCTCATACGTGCGCCACTCGCCCCTGACGAGGTCGAGGCTGCCAAACCTAAGCACCACGGGACGCTTGAAGTTGGTGAGGAACATCCGCATGAAGCGTATCGAGGTGAAGTCGCTTATGGAGCCGATGCGCTCGGCATCCTCAGAGTTGAGGGGTATTCGGAACTTATACCAGTGCACGGTCTCCTTGTTGCCGTTGCGCAGCGGGGGGACCACCTCGCGCACATCGGCCAGGTAGTTGTGCCCGATGTTGTTTTCGTTGAGGTCTTCCGGCCGTATGCTCACCTTGTACTGGTAGTATCGCTCATACTCGTTGAGGGTGTAGTCCTGGTTGATGTCTTCCACGTCGGGCCCCGTCTTGTACGACGTGTCGTAGCTTTCGTTGTTGCCGTCGTTGTCGGGCGAGTTGCCCTGGGGGTTGTTAATGCGCTTGTATCTGTCGAGTATCGACGTCTGCTGTGCATCGAAGTCCGAGCCCCTGAAGTAGTGGTAGTTGTCGTTGGCTGGGTCTTGCGTCCATGCGTTGCGGATGCTGTCGTTGGCCAAAGTCTGCACGAAGTTGTTGAATTCCGTGTAAGATTCAAACGTGCGCTCCTCGTCGTCGGTGAGCCCGTTGAAGCCCACGTCCTGCATGGCTCGCGCCCCCGAGGTGGTGGCGAAGGCGTAAGTCTGCGTGGCCTGCACCGGCACCTTTCCCCATTGCGTTGTCGTGAAGCTGCTGGTGCCGTCCACCGGCATGCCGCTCTCGTAGAACTTCTTGCCGTCGTGCAGTATGTCCTCGCTCACTTCGCCCAGGTTTATGTACAGGTCGCCGCCATAGTCGGCAGCGTCGCCTGCCGTCCTTGTATATATGAACGGGTCGAGCAGCCAGAACTCGATATACTCTATGTTGGCCGTCTCGAAGTCGTTGGTGTCGAGTTTTCGCATCATGCCTCCCCACTTTCCCTCGGGGTTCTGCAGCGAACCGTCGGGGTTGAGGCTTGTGCTGAAGTTGTAGGGGCCCCGTTCGGTGGGATAGTAAGCCATGTTGAGCACGTCGAGCGTCGACGTGGCGCCGTTGTATGAGCTTTGGTCGCGGTTTGGATAGAGCTCGCTCACGAACACTTCGCGCACGTAGTGGTTTGAAAGCTGGTTGAGGTCGCTCTTGATATGGTCGGGCGTCAGGGTGCTGCTCTCGTATGTGAAGAGCGGGTCGATGTTGTACCACGCCATGCGTGCCCTGTTGAAGCCGCTGGTCAGCCCTGTCCGGTCGTCGTGTTCGGGGAAGAGCGACGGCGTGCTTGAGATGAACCACGACTTCGGGTCGGACACGTCGATGCCGTTTTTGGTGTTCTCGAAGTCGTCGATATACGATGCGTCGTCTTGCGTTCCGCCGGCCTGTCCGGCAATGAGCTGGGCGAACTCACCCGTGAACGATATCTGCGAAGGCTGCGTAAGGTGAAGGAATGGCAGCTTGTCGAGCACGTTGGTGAGCCACTGGCTCTCTTTCTTCCAGTTGATGTTGAGCCCCCAGAGGATGTTGTTGAGCGGTTCGGAGCCCATGGTCACCTTCGACGTCAGTGGCTGTTCGTGCAGCCGCTGGAACGTACCGCCGATGAAGAAGTCCTTGGTGAAGTCGTACTCCCAGTTGAGTCCGAACATGGTCTTGCGCAGCATGCCATAGTCGGTGTTGCTCTCCAGGCTCACGTTGACGGCCGTGCCGGCGTCGATGATGCTCTGGTTGAGTATCGTCACCTCGCCCGCCGAGTAGTCTACGCTATAGTCTGTGCCCTCGGTGAGCACCACCCCGCCGGCGGTGACGACCACCGAGCCCTGCGGAACGTTGTAAGCCCCGAGCGAGATGACGTTGGCCGATGTGCCCTTGTACTGTCCGGTGAGTATGTATTTGTTTTTCTCGGCTATCTGCTTGGCCGAGGTCTTGGTCTGGTCGTACAGCTCTGTGAATGCGTAGTGCTCCGCCCTGTCGGCCGGGACGCCTGCGCTGACAAGGTAGTTGTAGAGGTATGAGCCAAACGGTTCGGCCTTTGGGAAGAACACCCGCCCGTTGCTGACGGTGTATCCCTCCACGTAGTCGAAGTAGCCGTTGGCGTGCGGCTTGTTGTTGTTGTCGAGCCGGTCGGCCCCGAGCACCCTGATGATGATGTTGTCTTTTACCTGCTGCTCGGGGATATACGACAGGTAGACGCCCGTAGTGTCGCTCTGGTACTTCACGTCGAGGCGGAATTTAGTCTTCTCAACTGTCGAGGCGAGGTAGTATACGTTTTTCATCATCAGCCGCCAGTTGCCCATTTCCGGCGTGTTGCTGGTGTTTTTGAGCGACTTTACGAATATGGCCTCGTTGGTGTTGGTGTTGTCCGAGGCAAACTCACCTACCTGATAGGTCACTCCCCCCAGCGTATACTCATAGGCAACGGCCAGCACCTGGTCCGACTGGAGCGACGTACGGAGCGATATGTAGCCCAGCGCCGCGTTGAGCGTGTATTCCGACGAGGTGAGCAGCCGGGCGCTCTGCACCTTCTCATAGTCGACACCGCCCGTAAACCCGCTTATGGCGTCGAGCACGGAGTTGGCCTGGTCGATGTCGCGTGCGGCAGAATACTGAGTGGTCATGGCCGAGTATTCGGTGTTGGCCGAGTTTTGCGGCGGCACGTCGCCCGTGCCCCCCCATATCGGGTTAGACGTGTGGCGGCCCTCGCCGAGGTCGGTGAATGCTATGATGTTTCGCGTGTTGCTGGTCGTGCCGGTCTTGTTGGTCACCCATACCTCCACGCGCGTTATGTTGATGCCGGTCATCACGTTTGGCAGCGACGACATGGCCTGGTCGTAGCGCTCGCGGAAGTAGTGAGAGAGAAAGAAGTGGCGGTTCTCCTCATAGTCGGCCACGTCGAGCTCAAACGGTGTGGTCTGCGTCCCGCCACGCGACGAGACGCTCTTCGTGGTCGAGTTTTTCTGCGATATGACCGTTTGCAGTTTCAGCTTGCCGAACTGCATGTCGGTGCGCACTCCGAACAGCGAGCTGGCCCCTTTTATCAGCGACGAGTTCGAGGGGAACGTCACGTTGCCTGCCTCGACGAGCTTTATAATCTCGTCTTCCTTGCCTTCGTAGCGCAACTTGATGTTCTTGGTGTCAAAGTCGAAGGTGGCGTCGGTGTTGTAGTTGAGGTTCATGTTGACCTTGTCGCCCACCTTTCCGTTGACGTTGAGGTTTATCTTCTCGTCGAAGTCAAACGACTTCGTCTTCCTGTTCCTTATCGGCAGCGATGGGTTGTCGATGTTTTTCATCGTCATGCCCAGCTTCAGCTCGGCCGTACCCTGGGTCTTTATGCGCACCCCTCCGGGGCCGAATATCTTCTCGGCGGGCCCGAGGTCGAACTTCATGTCGGTGAACGAGAATTTCTCCTTGCCCTTTGCCGCCACGTTCTCGGCGTCTTTGCGCCTGAAGAACTCCTGCATAGAGCGCCTCTCGCTCCACTTCCTGTATTCCTCGGGCGTCATGAGCACCGGCGCGTTGAGGTAAGTGTCGCCAATCTTCGAGCCTATGAGATACATGTCGAGCGAGTCGTCATACTCCACCTGCTGCCTGATGTTGTCGGGCATCTTGAGGTCGATGGCCGACGAGTCGAGGTCTTCCACCACCACGGGTGCCGTCTTCTTTATCTTCCAGCGCGGGTGGAGCAGCGAGTCGGGTATGGGCTCGTCGTCGGCCACGAGCTTTGGCTGCGCCTTGGGCGCAGGCCGCTTGGCGGCGGTCTTGTCGTCTTGCGGCGGCATGGCCAGCGCACACACGCTGAGCAGCGATATGAGTATATAGAGCGTTCTCTTCATCGGTCTGTTACTGTTGTTGTTGTCCGCGGCAGGCCCGCCGTCTGCGGCAGGCCCCCGGCCGGGGCGGGAAATCATGTTGGCAAAGCGGCCGGCACAATGACTCGCGCGGCGGCCCGCCGTGCCATACGGCCCGTTTCACACCCCCATACGGCCCGTTTCACCGCCCGGAACGGCCCGTTTGGCACCCCAAAATGGCCTCTGCGCCAACCCACTGTGGCACAATGGCTTAGGCCGCGCGGCCACGGCGTAAAAACGTCTTTGCGCCAACGGTCACTTTATCTGCTTCAGGGCCAGCTTAACCACCTCTTCGACAGGGGCGTCGGGGCGCTCCTGGAGTATCTGCACCACCACCTTCTGCGACGGGGCTGGCGCAAAGCCGAGCATGGTGAGCGCGCTCACGGCCTCGTCCTTCACGCGGTTGTCGACAGGCGCCGAGACGGAGCCGCCCACTGGTATCTCGCCCGTGATGCCCAGGGCCACAATCTTGTCGCGCAGGTCTACGATGATGCGCTGCGCCGTTTTCAGCCCAATGCCCTTGACGCTCTTTATCAACCGCTCGTTGCCGGTGGATATGCTGTCGCAGAGCTCGGCCGGGGTCATCGACGAGAGCACCATGCGCGCCGTGTTGGTGCCCACGCCCGACACGCTTATCAACAGCTCGAAGAGCTCGCGCTCCTTCTTGGTGGCAAAGCCATACAGAGCGTATGCGTCTTCGCGTATGGCCTCATATACATATAGCTTTACCTCTTTCCTGCCCTGTATGGCCGTGTATGTGTTGAGCGAGATGTTGAGCCCGTAGCCCACGCCGCACGCCTCGACGGTGGCCAACGCGGGTGTCAGCTCCGCAAGCTCACCCTTAATGTATTCTATCATCCTTTTTGCTTTGTTGCTGTTTGTGTATATACACCTTTATAAACGCCGTTTGCTTACGATTTATTGTATCCCGGCGGCAAAACATGAGCGATTATTGCAGTGTGCAACTTTTTACTTATTTTAAGTGCCCATCTGTCACACTTCTCATTCAAAAAGACTACTTTTGCAATCGGAAACGAACAAGTTTAACTTTTTAACACCATAAAAAGATGAAGAAGATAAGAGCAGCCGTAGTGGGTTACGGCAACATCGGACACTACACAGTGCAGGCCCTCGAGGCCGCACCCGACTTCGAGATAGCAGGCATAGTGCGCCGCCACGGCGCCGAAGGCAAGCCGTTGGAGCTGTCTGCCTACGAAGTGGTGAAAGACATAAGGGAGCTCAAAGACGTCGACGTGGCCATCCTGGCCACCCCCACGCGCAGTTGCGAGGAGTACGCCCGCCAGATTGTGCCGCAGGGCATCAACACTGTCGACAGCTTCGACATACACCAGCAGATAAGCCAGTACCGCTCTGACATGATGCCGATATGCCGCGAGCACGGCCGCGTGTCGGTGATTGCCGCCGGATGGGATCCGGGCTCCGACTCGATAGTGCGCGCGCTGCTGCAGAGCCTTGCCCCCAAAGGGCTGTCGTACACCAACTTCGGCCCCGGCATGTCGATGGGCCACAGCGTGTGCGTGCGCTCTAAGGCCGGCGTGAAAAACGCCCTGTCGATGACCATCCCCCTGGGCGAGGGCATACACCGCCGCATGGTGTACGTTGAACTGGAAGACGGGGCCAGCCTCGACGAGGTGACCAAGGCCATCAAGGCCGACCCCTACTTCGCCAGCGACGAGACCCATGTCTTTGCAGTGCCGTCGGTTGACGAGGTGCGCGACATGGGCCACGGCGTGCACATGACGCGCAAGGGCGTCAGCGGAAAGACGCAGAACCAGCGCTTCGAGTTCTCGATGAGCATCAACAACCCCGCCCTGACCGCCCAGGTGCTGGTCAACGTGGCCCGCGCGTCAATGCGCCTGCAGCCCGGATGCTACACTATGATCGAGATACCCGTGGTCGACATGCTGCCCGGCGACCGCGAGGAGCACATCGCACACCTCGTGTAACCCGGCGCAAACAACTGCCTGCCGGGGCACATACAGACAATCCCGGACTCCTCACCACAGTGGTGAAGAGCCCGGGATTGCATTTTCCTTGGCCGCAAGCCGCAAGGGGGCTGCGGCCGGAGGGCTGAAGGCCGAGTCAGTTTCCGGCCATGGCGGCGCACCGCCGCGCCACCCAGAGCAAATAACGGCGCACGGGCAGAAGCACCCGCCAGCAAGCCGCCAGCATGCGTTCGACCGGCGAGCTGCAGTCGACCACCCTGCGGCCACGCACTATCCTGACCACACAGCCTACCACGTCGCACGCGCGGCAACGCTCGGTACGATGCAGGTTGCCGTCGCCCATGAGCAACAGCCATCCGCCACCAACCCGGTAAACACGGTGAACCACATAGCCCAAGCCTGGCACACGGGCGAGCACAATGTCGCCCACGGCCGCGCCACGGGCACCCTGAAGCACCACACTGTCGCGCCCACCGGCAATAAACGGAAACATGCTGTTGCCCTGGGCACGCAGCGTGACACGCTGGCCGGCAGCCAGCAAAGACGACACCTGGCCGAAAAACTCGTCGTTGTCGAGCACCAGGCTGCCGCAACCGGAAGCGTCGCCACCGGCCGGAAAACCCTCATTCACATCATCCATACCTACATTCAAGTTAAGCCGGCAGTGGCGTTTCAGGGCCACATGCCTGTATTAAGTAGCTGTTCTAAATTAACCGATGCAATTGGCCTTGCAGGGGGCATATATATCTTTGCCAACATCTTGTGCGCTCTTTCGGGGTAGCATGCCAACACAATTTGATGGCAATTAATTTTGAACACCTACTTAAAGTAACGGCTCTAAATTAACCGATGCAATTGGCCTTGCAGGAGGCATATATATCTTTGCCAACATCTTGTGCGCTCTTTCGGGGTAGCATGCCAACACAATTTGATGGCAATTAATTTTGAACACCTTCTTATAAATAATTGCAAAAAAACAAAAGCCCCCTTTCCACCTACGCTTAGGCAGAAAGGGGGCTGCACATAGGAATGGCTTAGCTGCACAGCCCTATTCGTCGCGGACCGGGCTGTGGTCAAAACCATTAAGTATAATTAGAAATCCGATTAGTTGCTCCTCGTGATAACGGCACGGCTCAGGCGCGGGTCGTCGTAGAACATGTTGTCGACGCCGCCCTTATAGTCAATCTTAAGCTGCGACTTGTTGACGCCATACTCATTGACAAGGCAGTCGAACACAGCCTCAGCACGCTTCTTGCTCAAGCGCTCGTTGAGACCCTTCGAGCCGGTGCCCTTGTCGGCGTAGCCGGTAACGGTGTAGACAGCGTTGGGATCGCCCTGCTTGATCACTTCGGCGAGCAAGCCAAGGTTAGCACGCGACAGGTTGCTGAGCTTCGACTTGCCTATCTCGAATATCACGAGGTTGGCAGCAGCCACAATCTTCTCGCGCTCCTGTCCGCCACGGGCCAAGGCCTCCTTCAGGCGGGCGTTCTCCTCGCTCATCAGGTTGAGCTTCTCACGCATTGCGTTGATTTCGTCGTTGTTGTAAACAAGGCGGGTGACAGTCTTGCTGCGATCCCAGCCACGCGGCTTGAACTTGTAGGTCAGGCCGATGGTGGCCGTAAACATGCCCTCGCCGCCGCGGCCGCCGGGCTCACCGTCAAACTCGTCGTTGACCATCGTTCCGCGCAGGTCGAGGTTGAGGTCGAGAGCCGAACTCAGGCGGAACGAGTTGAGCAAGCCGAAGTGTGCCGATATGTCGGTTGCCGAAGGCTCCTCCGACACCTTCATCACACCAAGGCCGCCGTAGGCGCTCAGGTTGTAGACCCTCTTCTCGTTGTATCCGCAGAGCAGGTTTGACAGGTTGAACAGGGCGTCGAAGTGGAAGTTGAAGTAGTTGAACTTCTGCTTCTCGAGCCAGTAGCCGTTGCCACCCTTGCCCGGCACGTCCTCGCCGGTGCTGTGGGCCAAGGCCCCCTTCTGCGTTGCACCCTTTACGGTCAGTCCGCTGTACATGAAGCGCACACCGATGCCCGGGGTAAACCATTTGCCCACAGCCACGTCGAGCGCCCCGCTCAGGCGGTCGCCGAAGTCGGCCTGCTTGTCGTGGTTGCCGAAGTACACCTGCGCACCACCGCCAACGCTGACAAACCAGTTGCTCCAAAACCGGTTGGTCTCCACCTTGTATTTGTCACTGCTGTACTCCACAGACTCTGTGGCGTCAGCACCCTGAGCCGTCTGGGCGTCTTGCGCGCAAACCGGCCCTGCGGCAGCCAAAGCTAAAGCCGCAATCAATGTTTTCCGAATCATATATGCTTAAATTTGGTTTATAAATATATTTAAGTAGCTGTCCAAAATCAACAGATACAATTGCCCTTGCAGGTGTCCTCCATATCTTTGCCACCATCTTGTGTGCTCTTTCGTGCCGCATACCAATATTTCATCGGTGGCGTAGCCCGCTACGCTCTCGCTTCAGACTTTGGCATGCATCTCCGAAACAGCGCGCAATTTGATGGCAATTAATTTTAAACACCTACTTATCAGTCTTATTCGCGCACGCAGCGCACAGCGTAAGCGTCGCGCAACAGATAGCCCCTGCCGTAGGTCTGTATCTCGTTGTAACGGTCGGCGCCCTGAACATACTGGTCAGTCTTCAGATAGCAGGCGTAGGCCCTGTCTGCCCCGGCATAGGCCTCGGCCGCCCACCAGTAGCCGCCGTAGCCGGCGTTTTTCTTCTTGTAGCCCTCACGGCCGTCGCGGGCCCTGATGTCCTGGTATTGAACGCCCTCGGTGTCGTCGGCGTTTTTCTTGAAATACCACTTGTCGGTGCCCTCCAGTGCCTTGACGTAGTTGATGTAAGAGAGCTTGCCCTTCTCTATGTCGGCGTTGGTGCCGCTGGCACACTTGGTAAAGCCGCTGAACGTGAAGATGTTGGCCACGCGATAGCCCACCGGCGACGGGTCGTAGATGGTCTTTTGCTGGTTCCAGCCCGCACCGGCCGATGCCTCATACAAGCTGTCGGGCAGTTCGCGCCCCGCGTCGCCCCACAGGTAGTAGTTGTCTTCGCCGAGCCAGTTGTACTGAGAAGTGGCGTTGCCGGCAATCAGCTCCATAGGGTGGTGTATGGCGTCGGCAATGGTTGCATTGTCTATCTTTACGTGCGACCAACCGAAATTGGTGTTGAATTTCACGAGCTCACTGCCATTCCAGTAACGGGTCACGACATTGTTTGGAAACGGGTCTTTGCGCCCCCACTGATACAAACAGCCATACTGGGCAACGCGAACCGCCCCTATCTCACGGTCAAGCACCATGAATTTGGCACCGGCCTGGTTGGTATACTCCTCATCCTCTGGCTGGCCGATGGTGCCCCATATATGCCAGCTCCACAGTATCTCGCCCTGGCAGTCGGGCTCGCTGTAGACGGCAATCACGGCATTGTTGCTGTATGCGCTGCCTACGGTGTAGTGCACCCTACCGTCTTCAAGCCTGACGTTTGAAACGAAATCCTGGGCTTCAGACCATACGAGGCCTGCCGACTTCGGACTGATGTAAGCCGTCTCGGTATGGAAGCCCACACCGGGTATGATGCCCTTCTGTCCGTTGCCTATGACTGTTGCCGGGAAACTGTATTCACCCGGCTCTGTCACTATGTAGCAGTTGGCCGTCTCCTCGGTCTCGGCCACATCCATCGAACCCTCGTTGTTGCCAAGTATTGTGCCGTTGAGGGGCATGGTATAAAACTTGCCGGCCTCAAAGTCGCACAAGGCCTGGGTGGTGAACTCAACAGTGTGCTTATCGGTAATGAAACGCACCCTCCATGTTGTGCCGTCTTGCCGGCCGGGAGCCACCACGGCATAAGCGGTTATCACATTGCTGAGCGATGGCGTATTGGCAAAAGCAAGGTTGATGAGGTTGCTCTGGCCGCCGCCCTCGGCAGGCACAAGCCCGCCGTCAATGTTGCCAAGGTCGTAGGTGTAGCTGCCCGTGACATTGTCGCCGGTCTCTATCTCTACGCACCACAGCCGCTCGTCGGATGCCAATGAGCTATAGCCGTCGGTGAGGCTGATGTCGAAACGCACGAGCGCCGCCATGTTGCGGAAATGCAACTGGTAGCCATCGGCCCCGTCAGCGGTTACCGTGGCAGCCTTGACGTCATACTGAGCCACAGACTGTGGCCCGGAATAGCTCTGGTTGGTGGATATCTCGACGGGAATGGCATCGGTGGAGGTCACTTGGGCCGAGTACGGGTAGTAGGCATAGGCCGGTATGCTGCCGGCATCCATGCTGCCGGTGAACACGGCTGTGGCCGAAGCCTCGGCAGCCGAATTGACATACGGGACGTCGTCGCTACCCGACGCGCTGAACACACCGATACTGTCACCAGGCGACCACAACATCTCCAATGAACCGTCGGCGTAGGCACCACCGACAACAGTGCGCGTCTCGGGCAGAGACGTATAGCTGTCGGCATGTGCGATCAGCGTAAAGCGCGATTGCTGTTGCAACTGCGATTGCCCCAACCCGTCGGTATCAGAGCAAGCCGTAACGCACAGCAAAAGCGCACCGGCACAGCAGAGTATTAAGTTTCGTTTCATTTTATCTTATAAGCTTTATGTTTTTGGGTTAGATAGTCATTGGCCACAAACAGCCTAAGCCCACATGCCACAAAGGACGGCACGCAAGCTAAAGGCATTGCCCGGTACAGCCGCACCACAGCAATGGCGCAACCATACCGAGCAAACGAGAGAGATGTGACATTATTTTATAAGGGCGCCACCATTACCATAGCCTGAGCCGGAGTTGCTCAAAGAAGAGTTGTTGGTGTCGGTGCCACCATTAAAATCATCGGCCGTTTTCAACTGGAAGCGATAGTTGTTGTTGATGATGGTAGATGGCAGGCGGCTTCCGCCGGTGCTCTGGTAAACCATATCAAGCAGCACAACGTTCATAGGACCGTAGATATTGTTTTCGCCAAAATCCTGTATCTCGTTGTAGAACCAGTCGTTGATATAGTTGGCGTAAGCCTGGATATTGCCACCAACACCACCTTCACCCAATGGTACGGACCCCCACGAGCCACCGGCCACATACGGCAAATAGCTTTTCTGAATAGTGGGGTCTACAAAATAACCATCAAGTGAGTTTATGTAGAACTGTTCTGCCTGTGTGTCTTGGCTGTTTGCATCAATAGAAGCTATAAACGTATTCCAGATGTCGTCTTTCTTCTCTTGAAGCGAAGGCTCCCAATAGGTGTAATAGTTGGTATAAAGGCGACCCCAATTCCACCTGTTTGTCTGGCCTACATAGAAGCTACCGGGGCGCAACCCTTCCACCACGCCTTCCTCGGGAACGACACGCCTCCAGTCTTGGACGTAAGCCGACCCGGTAGAGCCACCCTTGCGTGTAGTGGAATGTTTGAAATTAACTTTTGAATCGTCCCTTGACGGCAACCAATCCGGCCGCACGTATTGTTCGTCATAAGAACTGCTAGAACTCTCGTCCGTATGGGTCAGCATATAATACTCTACAGAGTTCTGGTCATTGTTACCTCTCGCCCAGTTGTTAACCACTGTTCCATCTTGCAGTGTGTAGCCGCGACGAGCCCAGTTGTCATAAAGCGAGCCCCACTCATCTACGAACACACCTTCTACAGGTTCCGGCATTGCGCTTGGCCAGTTTGACCTGTAGGCATCTTCTTCACTTGTGATGCGAGCCACAAAGATAAGGCCGCCTCGCGCCTGGCCTACCGTAAGATTTCTGTCGTATGTAACATATTTGTAGCCAGTGTGCGTACGGTAAAATTCATTCAAGTCATTAGCATAGTCCAGCACTCCGTTTCCATCGCTGGGGTGACCGATATCAGATCCATAAGACGGGATAATCATAGCAAACTCACGTCCATTGCTGCTGTTTACCAACTGCCAAATCTGGTCTACTGCCTCACCGAACGTAATGCCTAAAGCCTGACGGTTGCACAGCAATTGTGCTCCATCCAGGTTGTCACCCGACCTATTTACATCACTTACAAGCTCGAAACAACGTATACCGGCATTCCACTGCTGCTCTATAGTCGACTTTTGTGCCTGGAACTGCTCTACATCATCACCATTATATAGATATGAGAATGTGTTTGCAGTGCCGGGTATAGACAACTGTGACACAAGCACATTGTCGGGTATACCGTCTATCCAGATGTTGGTGCCACCTTCGGATATCTGTGGTGCTGCAATTTTAACACATGTCTTTTGGTGTGGCTGAAGCGTAACATTTAAGCTACCAAGGTCAACTGTTTTGCTGCTTGAGTTATATCCAGCAACACGGACAGTGACATCTGTCAAGTCTTCTACAGGCAACAAATAGACGTTGAACGTAATTTCTTCGCCCTCGGCCAGATTGATGGCCTCTTCACGTTCTCCTTTTTCGTTAATGTAAGACATATTGACAGTAGCAAATGTGTTTACCGTTCCATTATTCACATGCTGGCACTCCGGTATGTTGCTATAATTGCCAACCTGTGTGGTGCTGCCTTGTTTTAAGTCGCAAGTGAATTGCCCTACAATACTTTTTGCAGATTGTACATTGAACTGCACCAAAGGAACCGTCGTCGGGCCAACAAACGTTATCTCGAGCGTAGTGGTAAGCGGAACGAAATCAAGGTTTATTCCACCATCTGTACCATCTGTAGGCACCGTGAAGCCTTTGTTGATGGCAGCCATCCAAAGCCAATCGTAGTTGGGGGTCACCGTCCAACGCTTAGCAGGATCGGTCTCACTTGAGTTATATGAAATCTGCTGCTGCTGATTGACAGGGATAAAACCGTTTAATACCCCATTCTCAAACGAGACAAACTGATTAGCCATTTCCTGATTCTGCATGCTGGCCTTTGACGGGTAAACGGCATAAAAATCCTGTGTCCCTGATCCCCAATGCAATCCGTCTTGCCCGTCAATTGCCGCGAGATATGCAAGGTTTTCTGGATCATTAGTAGATTTTGTTATGTCATAGTCTACCTGTTTAATAGTGGGCGATGTTGGCGAATAAATAGAAACCTGGTCGTCCTCTTCCCAGTTGATAGCCTGACTCAAACGTGAGACATAATCACCCTCATGGCCATCCTTATAAGTATAATCACCATAGACAACACGTGTGATAGGGCCTGCATAGTTTGCACTTGCCCCAAACACAATGCCATTGCCTTTAGGTCGGCCGTCTCCCTGACCATTGAGCAACTCATCGTCAGCACATCCTGCTATAGCAAGAAGTGCCAGCGCTCCGCAAAGCGGAACGCCAAAAATGTGTTTAAATCTCATAATTGCGTTTTCCTTTCTTAGTTATTGCCAAATATCTGTTGGGTCTTGGTCGGTAAAGTCGTAACTACCTCCAATCTCCTGGTCACCAGCCTTAACAGGATTATTCGTGTTAGGCTCTTTGTCCACAACTGAAGCACTCATGAAACCGTTTTCCAGTTCCACTTTCTCCAGTTTTGTTTGTGGTGCTTCATACATTTCTTTCATTTGTTTTACCTCTCTTTCTGATTTAACATTTATATATTGTCTTTCTCTTACCATTAAAAAGCGCATGGCACACTACATCCTAACGAAATTAGTATTCACGTCTACAACCGACATGGTGTGTCTAAAAGGCTACGGTCTTGTACGAAGCTGGAATCGGAAGTTGTTGTCTATGACTGTCTGAAGAACGTTGACCGTTCCAAACTTCTGTCCGTAATCGACTTCATTGTCGGCAAAGTTGAGCAACACGACACCAAACGAAGCATCTTGTCCACGCGTCTGCAGGTAATTGAAGAAATAAGGCATGTTGTCTTCCGTAAACCCTTCAGTATCACTTGTTGAGAATATGCCCCCAATACCTGTATTATAGTAGTGTCCACCCAAATCAATAAAGAACCAAGTGTCATGGTTGTTGTTTGCATTATACAACGCAACACTTGCATCGAGTATTGAATCGACCTGGGTTCTTTTGCTATCCACTGTTCCGTCAAAGGCGGAAATATCAAACCAAGTATCATTCTGCTTTATTCGGCTTGCCTCTTCATAAAGCAACTTTAATCCATTGGCATTGGATGAGGTTCCCCATGACATTGGAATAGCCTCGGTCTGGAAAGGCAAAGAGTAGCAAACAAGCTGCGCAGGCATCTGCGTTTCAATGCCATCAAACACAGACTCATTATTAACACGCACACGAAGCACAATCTTTCCCTTAACATCGCCCAGTGTAGTCTCACTGTTTATCTCATCCAGATAAATACGATTGCCGTTATACTGGTTTAATGTCTCAGTCAACAATGTAATCCAGTCACGCTCATCATCGACAGGTATGCCGTCTTGCATGAAACGCGACGCAGAATAAGCTATATTGATAAAAACAGACTCTTGCATCTTTTCACCAAGTTCGGCTTCAGCAGCATCCAAGCAGGCCTCTAGCTCTTGAAGTGCAGTTACCAAATTCTCTATGCTCGACCATGTTCCTTGTAATGTCTGCTCGATGCCAACCACCAACGTTGGATCACCCCAACCCAATATTCCTCTGTCGACAAAGGTCTTGAAATCAAACGCCCTTATTCCCAGATTAAACTGTTGAGTAAGAGACGTCCGCTGGTAATAATAAGTCAAACCTGTATCATAATATGAAGATACAGCCGACTGCTTACTGCCCGGTATTGACAATTCAGAATAGTAAATATCTGGATTAAGAGAACTCATCCAATAGTTAACATCTGTACCGGTACCGTCGGCATCAAGTGCAGGCAGATTTACTTTGTTGACAGCGTGTGCCACAACATCGGCAGTGTTGAGAGTCTTTGTCTTAACGCCTTGGTTGAGAGGAGAGACCGTAACTTGAAGCGTTCCTTTATCTATATTGTCATCCTTCGGCAGAAGGTATGCATAAACCTTCAGTTTCTGCCCGGGCCCTAACGTAGGAAAAGATTGTGTCTCTGAATTGTAACAACTTATATATATGCGGTTACGTACAGAGTGCATATCTCCCACGGCTGTACACTCTGCCTTTCCCCCTGAGGCAGCTGCACGTATGTCACACTCAACATCGCCCGTCAACACTGTATTAGCGTCTGTTCCTGCAGGAGCCACAGATGTAACATTAATTGAAGAAACCGTCATCTGACCACTGGTAGGGCCATTGACTGTTATCTCGAGTATAGTGCTCATTGGCTCGAAAGCAAGTGAGATAGGGTCGCCTTGGTCTAGTTGGGTCTTATCAACCTGCGCATATGCCCACATATAAGCAAGGTCTGTATTGCCTACACCAACAAGAGTGTTTGGGTCGTTTGCGTCTTTCTCCCAACGAACTGGATTTTGTTCTACCGGGATGTTGACCGTCACAACACCATCATCTTTCCCATCTTTTGCTGCGGAAGCCGGGTAAAATGCATAAAAATCATGCACAGCCTGACTACCCCACTGAAGACCAGCATCATAGGTTGGCACCTTTGTGACAGCTGTAGAGGTATTGGCCATATCGCCTTGCCCCGGCGTGATGATATAATCAACCCGAGTTCCATTAGATGCCTGTGGGCAGAATATAGCAATGGTATCATTATTATCCCAATATACAGGGAAATAACCATTACCATACTCACCACCCGTTGTCACCTCTTCGCCATAAATTGTACGCGTTTGAACTTGTGTTGTTGACGGGAGCGAAGAACCAAAAAGTATTTCTTCGCCAGTCTCTACAGGTTGCCGTACATTATCTGTCGCATTGTCACTGCAACTACCAAGCAATAATATGGAAACGATTGCTACGGTTAATGATTTAGCTTTCATGACTGTAAGTTTTTATGGTAATAAACTAATCCCATTGATACTTCTCATCGCCGAACTGGTTCGGGTCGTCAGTGAAATAATCTCCGGAGTTTCCTATCTCATGCCCCGAAATTGATACACCCTCATCGTGGCCATCTTCGGGTTCAAACACGGATGCCTTCATAAATCCGTTTTCCAACTCTACGCTTTCACGCTTAGTGAGCGGTTTTTCATATGCTTCTTTCATCATGTTACCTCGCTTTCTTTTGTATTGTCATATTAAATAGGGTTTAGTAAATATAAGATCTAAGTGAAATATGCGCATTAAAAACACATATCACCAAGTTCATACAACTATTTAATAATCTGTCCTACAAATTGTAAAATACTTATTTCTTCCATTTCTTTCCATGCTTATGCCCATGCCCGTAGCCATAACCATAACCGTAGCCATAGCCGTAACCATAGCCGTAGCCGTGGTGTCCGGGTGCCACGCCGTTGAGTATGAGGGCCATGTTCTTCAGCTTCTTCTGCTCATAGAGCGTCTCGATGTCGGGCAACTGCCTGCGGTCAAGCCTGCCGGCACGCACCACGAAGATGGTAAGGTCGGCTATGCGGTTTGCGATGGCAGCATCGGCGATAACCCCCACCGGCACATTGTCGGCAATGATGAAGTCGTAGTGCTGGCGCAGGTAATCGAAAAGCTCGTCGAGCCTGCTGTCCATGAGCAGTTCGGCAGGGTTTGGCGCTATGTGGCCGGCCGATATGACATCGATACCGGCATCGCTATGCTGGATGATTGCCTCGGGCGCCACAGAAGGCGATGCCAGATAATTGGTAACACCCTCCTTTGCAGCCCCAAGGTGACGGCTGAGCGTGCCCTTTCGTATGTCGAGGTCGACAAGCACCACCCTCTTTTGCGCCCTGACAAGGCTCACGGCCAGGTTGTATGAAACGAAGGTCTTTCCGGCTCCCTCGTTGAACGAAGTGAAGGTGACCACCTTCATCGGCACATCGTGATGCCCCATGAACGTCATGTTGGTGCGCAATATGCGGAAGGCTTCGGCCACCATTCCGTCGGGGTCGGGCTGGCTGGCCCTTTGGCGGGCAAGCTCCTTGTCGAATGGAATCTCGCCGAGGAACGGCACGCTGACAGCCTTGACGATGTCGCGGCGGCTACGCACACGGGTGTCCATGAACATGATGCACAACAATGCCACAGCAGGCACGGCCACGCCAACAGCCAAGCCAAGCAAGATGATGCGGTTGCGCTGAGGCGACACAGGCGAGTCGGGGCCGTCGGCACTGTCGATAACTCGGGCATTGTTGTCGGCCATGGCCTGCGACAGGGCGTTTTCCTCACGCCGGTTGAGCAGGAAGAGGTAGAGCGCCTCCTTTATCTTCTGCTGGCGCTCGATGGACAGCATCTGGCGCTCCTTGGTAGGCATTGACGTCACCCGGCTGCGAGCCCTCATCTCGCGGTTGCGTGCATCGTTGCGCTTGACGTTGAGGCTGACAATCATGTTGTCTACGGCCCGGATGATGTTCTGCTTCATTGCCTGCAGCGAGTTGTTGAGCTCTTCAACCACAGGGTTCTTGTCGCTGCTGTCGCCTATAAGGCGGTCGCGCTTGAGCTTTGCAGCGTTATAGTTGCTTATCTGGCTCTCGATGGCTGCGTCGCCGATGCCGGTATTGGCCGGTATCAGTTCGGTTTCCTTCTTCGGGTCGACAAGATAGTCTTTTATGAAATTGGCCAGCCTCAACTGAGTCTCCAGCTCAAGGGCGCCGGCATTGTACTTCTGCGACTCACCCATATACATATTTGCCGTCGAAGAGATGTCGAGAATCTGGTTGCGCTGCTTGAACGACTCGAGGTCGGACTCCACGCTGCCGAGTTCATTGCCGATGATGATGAGTCGCTCGTTGATGAAGTTGGCAGTATTGACAGCCACCTGGTTCTTGTCCTTGATGGCCTCCTCGTTATATACGGTGATGAGCATGTTGAGCACATCTTCGGCCCTCGTTGGCGAATTGTCTTTCAGGGCAAGCGTAAGGATAGACGATTCGTCTTCTTCCTGCCGTATGCCCAAAGCCCCCTTATAGCGGGCCACCACCGACTCAAGCGGCAGCTTCTGTACACGCACGGGCGTACCCATCCACGACGAGCCATAATAATTGGTCGGGGTTATGGTTACGCGCATCGACTTGCCCAGCGTCACGGCCTGGCCGAGCTTGACGGTGTAGCTGGCCGACTCGTCGGCCCCGGTGATGTCGGTCACGACCACGGTCTGCTTGTCGCGCGGCGTGACAGTGAGGGCAGCATACTGTGCGTCGGTGGCGTCGGTGAAGCTCACCTGCACCGGCGACTGCTTGTAAAGCTCGTTGTGGCGCAAGCCGTCCTTCACCTGATAGCTGACATCGGCACGCACACGCTTCACCACCTCGGCCATGAGTTGCTTTGAACGGAACTGCAGCACCTCGTTGGCCACATTGACCTTGTTGATGAAGTTGTCGTAACGGTCGAGTCCGGCCGTTGAAGCCTTGTTAGACGGATCCTTGATGATGACGGTAGCCGAACGGAAATAAACAAATGGCGCACAGGCATACTTATACCATGCGAAACCTCCGCAGACAATCACCGAAAGCAAGAACCACTTCCACTTTGAAGCGAAGTACAAGAGCAAGTCGACGATATTGATGCCCTGCTCTGACTTGTTGTTTGAATTGTTTGTTTGCATTTTTATATTTAACTATGTCTCACTGCCATGAGGCAAAAGGGAAGCAACGCCCCCACGACGGCAATCGAATGCCGCAAAAAAGACGCGCCCCGGATGCAGGCAGCAACTGTAAACGAAACTCACTTGATGGCCCAAAGAATGGAGCATACGGCTGTGACAGCCGAGAGCAATGTGGTGCCAATCTGCCAGCCACGGTCTTCGTTGTCTTTCTTCTTGTACTTCGGCTCAACGTAGACTATGTCGTTCTGCTGCAAATAGAACGCAGGCGAGTCGAACACATCCTTGCTCGTGATGTCATTGATGTACATGCGCCGCTCGCCATTCAACTCGCGGATGACGGTGACACGGTCTGTACGGGCCTTGGCAGTAAGGTCGCCGGCGTTGGCTATGGCTTCGAGCAACGTGATGCGGTCGCCATCGACAGAGAAAGTGCCGTTGCGCCCCACTGCGCCAAGCACTGTATACTTGAAGTTGAGGAACTCGACAGCCACTATAGGGTCGTTCATGTAACTGCCCTCGATGATTTTCCTCTTTATGAGATTGACGACCTCGCTCACCTTCAGGCCCTCAACGTGCAACTTGCCGAGTATCGGAAAATCAATGTTGCCCTCTACATCGACACGGTAGCCCTTTTCATTGACATGTGTTGTTGAACTGGCAGACACATTGCCATCCTCGCCAACACGGAACGTTCCCCCATAGATGTTGAACGGTATGGCCAGTTCAGGATTCTTGCTGCTGACAGTGATGCTAAGGCGGTCGTCGCGATGCACCACAGCCTCATAGTTTGATTCATACGGATAGCCCGTACCCCCTTTCATGTCCTGCAGGTAGACGTAACTCTTACGCGAGCACGATGAAAAGAGCAACACGGCAAGCAGGCTTGCCAACAAAAGTTTCTTGTTCATTTGTTTTTGTTAATCGGATGATAATGGTTCTAAAAAAGATTGTTTATGATGCATTAATAATTATATGTAAGTAGCTGTTCAAAATTAACCGATACAATAGACCTTGCAGGTGTCCTCTATATCTTTGCCACCATCTTGTGTGCTCTTTCGGGCCGCATGCCAAAGTCTCATCGGTCGCGTAGCCCGCTACGCTCCCTCTTCGGACTTTTGCATGCATCTCCGAAATAGCGCACAATTTGATGGCAATTAATTTTGAACACCTACTTATGCGCGGCGCAGAGCCATCAAACAGAAGGGCGCGCCGCCAGGCTGTTGTGGCAGAGCAACGCCGCTTCGCGGTCGGGCAGGCACTCAAGCGTGCCCACACGGACAAGCCCGGCAAGACTAACAAGAGTGTCGTAGAGCCCGTTGCACAAGGCCATGTCTTCGGCAATGACCGAGCAGCCGGGGTAAATGGCTATGAAAGCATCGATGTCTTCGAGCAGCTTGAAACGGTTTGACGGAGCCTGGACAAGGCGCACTATGCCATCGATAGGGAAAGCCAGCTGCCTGTAGCACGGCGTCTTGCCACTCCACGGCGTGCCGTAAGCCACGGCCTCGCCCCCAACGATGCGCACCGTGGGGTTGTCGTCGTTGAGCAGTTCGGCACCGGCTATGTGTTTCAGCCAGAGCGACGCATGGGTGCTCTTGCCCGTGCCGCTACGCCCCATGAAAAGATAGGCACGGCCGGCATGGCACACTGCCGCTGCATGAAGCGACACGGCACCGTGGCCCAAGACGGCCTGTGAATAGGCTATGCGGACAAACGATGACACGACAAGGCCCACACCGGCATCCTCCCAACGGACATAGGCACACACGCGGCTGAAATCAGGTGAGGCCAACATGCGGTGGCAGGCACCCCCGAAAGCTGAGCGCAGCTCGACAAGATAGCCGCCGCCGACACTGTAAAGGCGGATATGGCCCATGTCGTTGTCACTGTCGTCGAGCAGGCGCACGACGTCGACCTCGGGCATGGACGATAGCGGACGGGCTGCAAAACGCAACAACTCAACGCCATCATGGCTGACACCGGCCTTGAAAGGACGAAAGGATGGCAGAAGGATGTCGGGACTGACAGCAGAAGGCAGACTGACCGAAAGGACAAAGCCACCAACAGAATAACAATGTTCGGACATCATCGGAACTGACCTTTCATTAGTTCTGCCATAATCCATAACGCTTCCTTTGGAGCATAACAGAGTGAAAAACGCATATTGCACAAAAAAGAACGGGCTGTAAGAAACTTGCGGGCAACGACAGGCGAACCTGACGACATACGCCCCGTAGGGGAATAATGGCCGAAATTGCCACCTGCCCACACTATGGCCGACAAGGAAGCCGCACTGCCGGCCCTGGCTGAATACGGCAGGCACGACGGCGAAAGCCCCAGGCAATCGACAAGAAACGAGTGCAAGAGGGCGCTCCACCGACCAATACCCAACCGCCCGGCAACCTGCTCCATCTCGGCCGAGCTGTCGCTATCGTGGAACACATGGCACGCACGGGCCATATCGCACAACTGGCGTAGGCCTATGCCGCGGCCAACGACATGCTTGAGGATATGCAGGTTGAGCAACAGCAAGCAAAGACGGCGAGACGGTATGCTGACATCAGAGCCGGGCACGGAATGCAACCCGACGCTACTGTAGCCCCAACGGTCGACGAGCGACTCGGCGTAGCCCCTGAGCAACGGATTGTGCAAGTCGAGAAGCCGGTTGTGGTGCTCGACGTCAACCCCACGCCAGCGGTAGTGCAGGCTGCCGTCGGCATGGCTTGAGGCCTCGATGCCCATCTGCCTGACACAAGCGGCCGCGGCGGCAAACGACCGGCTGCCCGCGAAACAAAAATCAATGTCGCCAGACTCGCGCAAAGCCGGGTCGGCATAGCAAAGGGCAACCCCCTGCCCCTTCTGCAAAACCGGCTCGAGGCCATTGGCCCGGAACTTGGAGCAAAGCTCTGCCACAGCTGCATCGACGGCCCTGTTGCGGCGCTCAATGGCATCAACCTCGGCAGCCCATCGCAGAAGCAAAGGCCCGGGAGGCAGCAGCTCGTCGGGCAAATGCTGCAAGCCACGAAACACGACACCTGTCACAGTTTGCTGGCGCGCCAAACGATAAAGCCGTCCCCACGACTCGTCAGAAAGCGGGAAACAGCCCAAATCGTCGGGCTCGCGCTCCCACAAGCCTGAACGCAACAGCACAAGCAAAGCCATGCGTTCTGCGCATTGGGCCTCGACAGAGGCAGCACCTTGCACTGCCATGCAACAGGATGACGCCGAAACGGCGCCTGCCGATCGATTTATAATCATCTGAAATAACTGTGTATTGCATACAGACTGCACTGCATGGGTGCAGCCAAAAGAGTAAACACGACGGAAACCACGATGCACTAAGCAGACGGCGGCACAAAGCTGTCATTCCAACAGCCCGAACGACCGCCACTCGGACAACTGACGCTCAACGTCACGATAAGCAGTGACGGCGTCGACGTCGTAGACGGAACAGAGCCAATCGACCAGCTCTGCTGTAGTGACATCAGCCTGCTCAATGCGTTCCCAGAGCCTGGCCGCAGTCTTGTTGAGACTGAAGACATTGCTCATGTTGACATTGTCAGCACAGGATTCCACTATCATGTATTGCTTGCCTACCTTGCGCAAACGCAGGTTGGCTTTGGGTTTTATCTTGTTTGAAATCATATTCCAGGAGTAAGGAGACAGGAGCCTCACAAGTACGGGCCCCACCACATCATGGCCGTAAGCAACGCCACGCATCTGTGGCAGGCCGCCCTGCCGTTGACACATAACACTCATCCGCCTCTCCACCGGACTCTTGATACGGTAAGCCATCAGAACTTCTTTCCAGTAAGTATTGACATCACCGTAAGGTAGATAATCTTCAAATCGAGCCACAACGAGCGGTCGCGCAGATACTCCAGATCCATACGCAGACGCTCGAGCATCTTCTCCATGGTGTCAGTGTAACCATTATATAATGTTGCATGAGAGAACAGTCCGGGCCGCAACTGGTAGAGCAAGGCATAGTCGGAATTTTCGGCCATGATCTTGTCTACGAAATACTTGCGCTCGGGCCTGGGGCCAACAAAGCTCATGTCGCCCCTGAGCACATTCCACAGCTGTGGGAGCTCGTCAAGATGGTGTTCACGCAAGAAACGGCCTATACGCGTGAGTCGATTGTCGTTTTTCTGGCAAAGGGCCGGACGGCCATCAGCCTCAGACATGACGGTCATTGAGCGGAACTTGTAAAGCATGAACGGACGCCCTCCGTAACCGATGCGCTCCTGACGGAATATGGCCGGGCCTCCGTCCTCGCGCCGTATGAGCCAACAAACAACAAGAAACAATGGTGAGGTGACAACAAGCCCCAACGCACTGCACAGTATGTCGAACCCGCGCTTCAGAGCCTTTGCCGAGGGCGACATGACACCATTGTTTTCAGAACCTTCATTTATCATTCCCATTTGCAATGTCTTTGAAAAGACAATGTCCTTTTCATTATCCATTTTCATATATGCTTAAACATTTTTCGATCATCCGTTCCTTCGTGAAAAGATTGCGATAACGCTCCAACGCCCCCGCAGAATAACGCCTGTAAGCATCGGCATCGGCAGTGATGGACTTTATAGCCTCGGCCAACTTTGCTGCGTCGGCCGGTGGCACGTTGAGCCCCGACACGCCGTTGGCATTGACCCAAGCAACCCCCGACTGAGGTATCTGTGTAGCCACGACAGGCTTGCCGCACGACATGGCTTCTATCTGCACAATGCCAAACGCCTCTGTCTTCTGCACACTGCTGAGGCAGAAAACATCGCAAGCCCCATAATATCCCGGCAAATCGGCATCGGAGACACGACCCAGCAACTCGACTCGCCCCTGCAAGCCCTGCTCGACAATCTCACGCTGCAACGTCTCGCGCAAAGCCCCGGAACCACCTATAAGCACAACAAAATCGTCGCCAAGATACTTGGCAGCAGAAATGAGGTGGCTGTAACCTTTATAAGCAACAAGACGGCCAAGAGAGAAAACAATTTTCTTGCCGGCATAACGGCGGCGGATGGCATCGACGGCCTCGGGCCTCGGATGCATCGGCTCAACACCAATAGGCATGCACACAGCCTTGTCTTGCACGTGGCCCAGGCAAGGAGACTCGGCCAGATATACAGGGGTGGTGCCCACAACCTTGTCGGCCCGGCGCAAAAGCCACTGTTGCAGCGGACGGTAGAAATTGAGGAGCAACCGCTGCTTCTGGATGTCACTATGCCAATGCAGAATGACACGCCCACGATAACCGGACAAAAACAAAGCCATGCTGGCCATGGGGTCGGGGTGATGAACGTGAATGATGTCATAGCGCCGACAAATGTTACGGAGCGTTGAAACCATAGAAGGCGAAATCATGGTGGCACAAGCCTTAGCCCAGGTGTGACAGCATATTAGGTGAGCATAGTCATTGACAACTATCTCACGCCCTTTGCCATCGACGGCAGCACAAAGCATATCGCACTGCACATGACGCTCAGACAGCCCGACCATAAGATCATAGGCTACTTTCTCTACCCCGCCCAAGACAGGGTAGAACTTGCCCAACTGTAGTACTTTTAGTTTTTGTGTATCCATGAATAAGGTGAGATTTATCATCAAGCATTTGCATTGGCAGCCACCCGTGATGCATGAAGGGCAACTGCCTCGGGATGATTGCGGCGGATATACCCGCCAACACTGTTGTAAACCAAGCCGAGACGCGAGGCAATGGAACGCAGGCTCTCGGCCGTGGTGGAATAAAGGCGCAAAGCCTCGGCATACTTTTCACGACTGGCCGAAGAGACCAACCGGCCCTTGGCCGTGCGCATACGCCCATGGCGAGAAGCCAGCTCCGGCTCATGGGCCCGCAAATAGCAGCGGAACACATCTGGATTCAGTCCAAAATCGGCTGCAACCTGAGCAACAGGCCTAGGCCTGCAACGCAAACTGTCAATAGCAGCTGCATACTTGGCCGCCGCACGCAACGAACAGGACGTCGCGACAGTGCTACGGCCACCACCGTGCCACCTGCGCAGATAAAAGCGAAAGCCGCCGGCAGAAACGCCCGTACGGGCAACAACTTCGTTAATTGTCATATCTGTATCAAGGTAGAGTGCCAAAGCCCCGGCATACTTATGCACCGTGGACGGTGCCGGAGCATGCTTACGGCCATTGCCGGCATTCTCACCAAAACGTTTTTTATCATTTTCCTTGGCAATCTTACGGCTCTGCCGCTTACGGCAAAGCACGTCATTGCAGTAAAAGCGCAAATGCTGATTAAGTCCACCCAAAGACACACGACACTTGCGGGCAATCTCAGCCTGCGTCATGTCGGTTGTTCGGTAAAGCCTTACGGCCTCTGCATATTGATCAAGGCTTTCGGGCCTGACGCCCCGATGAACACCATTGCAGAAGCCGAAACTGCGACGCAACTGCTCTCGCCACAACAACACGTCGGGAAAGTGCACCCGCATGAAATTGGCCAAAGCAGTGGCATCAAGCGAGAACTTGCGCGCCACCTGTGACATGTTCAACTCTATGTAATCAAGTGAGCGACATGCTTCGACGGCTGAGCCATACTTTATCCTGGCTGACGCCGACATACCTCCCGCCTCTATTATTTTAAATGACAACAAATCTTTATCTTCAACGGTTATACCGTGACGGTGCAGCACTAACTCACGCCAATAACGACGAAGGTAATTTCCCAAAGCACCTGCGGTATGCCCACACTCGATTGCGATGTCCTTCACAGACATGTCTGTGTCGGCATACAATTTAACCGCCTTCTCATACTTGCAATGCAATGCATGGCGCCGGAGCAACGATGCACGTTGACGCCCCGAAACAAATGTTGACTCCGTTGACATAGGATAACACGGAATAATGACATGCAAGATGGATAGAACGCAATCGAAATATGCCCTAACGACTCAAAAGCTCATCATAAAGCGAAAGATAGTCGGCATAGCGTTCTTCTTTCTTAAAATGGGCAAGAGCATAAGCCCGGCACAAATGGCTGTAATACGACTTGCCTCGCATAATGGCCAGGCGCACAGCACCAAGCAATGTCTTTTCGACCGAAAAACTACTTCGTATATACATTTTTTAAACACTCATCAACAACACATGATAATACTCGGGCGCTTTTCTCCCAGCTAAAATCACAACATCGCTGATGTCCTGCAGAAATAAGTCGCATACGTAAATCTCTACTATTAATGAGTTTATTGATTTTTTCAGCTATATCTTTTGAACTCAAAGGATTTACATATAAGGAAGCATTCTGGCAAACTTCTCTTACAGAAGGAATATCAGAAACAACCGTAGGTGTACCACATGCCATCGCCTCTAATGGAGGAATGCCAAAACCTTCGTATAGAGAGGGATATACAAAGCATAAAGCATGCATATAATATTGCCGCAATTCTGCATCATTTATTCGTCCAAGCCACTTGACACGATTCTGCTTGACAGTCTTACTTAATTTATTTATGGATGTAGAATAAATTTTGTCTTGGCCTCCGATCACATATAATTTAATTCCCTTATCCTGTATGTATTCCAAAGATTCCAAAAGCCTAAAAAAATTCTTTCTAGGATCTATGGATGATACTGCCAATATATATCTATCGGTAAAATGGCTTACAGACATAGAGTTCGTATCTGTCTGTCCCTTATTGGCAAATATAGGAGCAACAGCATTATTTATAACTCTAACTTTTCTATCACTCAAGGATAACCTGCTTATTATTTCAGCTTTGGATGATTCACTTACGGTTAATACCTTCAAAGACGTTGTTGCACACAAAGGTGTTAACATTTTATAAAGGAACACGTATGATTTAGAGTACCAACCTGGATTAACCATGAAGGCCAAATCGTGGATGGTCATTATCTTGTTCTTTACGAATATAGGACTAAGCCCCGTAAAATTTACGAGAATCTTTTCGCCTTTAATGCGTGCAAACCAAAATGGCAATGAAAATTGTTCCCATATATGAGATTTCCAGTTTCCACACCTTATAATATCAAGACCTGAAATATCGTAACAATCCTTTATCTGCCCATAAGGGCAACACATTGTGAATTGTTTTCCCATATTTGCCCATGCCCGACAAAGCTGGTAGGCAAAGCGATTCACTCCCGTTTGGTTTTGCAAAAGGAATCTTCCGTTTACATAAATCATATTTATAGACAGATTATTTAATTCTCGACCTAAGCAGGTAGCAAAAGAACTTCCAGTAATGTCTGAACTTTTCTCCCCAAGCACGGTCATTCCAACTATTCTCGCAGTAATGGATTGCGTATGAGGCAGGAGTGGCTTCTCTCCTGTTACCAGCAAATATTTCAGAACGATACACCATCAAATCACCTTGTAGTTTCTGATCTATATCTTTATATCTTAAACCGTATTTCTCAGCTATTCTAGCATATATCTGTGGGGCGATTACATCCAACCCCATTGTTCCATCTGGCTTTATAAAATGCTTGTCCTTATACCAATCCAATATCTCTTTAACAAACAGATTCCCTTTTTCAGCCCCCATAACTGCGGCCTGCAACTCTATACCTGAAATATACTTATCTGCGATTCTGATTCCTTCATCGTCAATGTCGGCCATTGAATTGTCCCGTTCTATCATAAACGGATGATATTCCATACTGGTGAAAAATGGATGGTTCAAGAAACAGTCGAAGCGTTTCAATACTCGTACGTCGGAGTCAAGGTAAATACCACCTTCCGTATAAAGCGCATAAAGCCGGATATAATCTGCCACAAATGCCCATTTACGATAGGCGAATGCCTCCCTTACGTATGGCAAGCTAGCGTCAATGTTAAAATTGTGAGTGTTCCACAGTTTAAACTCATAGTCGGGCATGACTTCTTTCCACGAATCCATACAATTCCGTATTATTTCGGGATACGGATCATTGCTTAGCCAGCAGTAATGTATAACTTTTGGTATCATACTATAATAAGTTATTGTCGTATGTTTCCTGAGAAATAGCCTGTCTCTTCATACAAGTGGCATTTTGATGTTCTTGCCCATCAGACAACAAAACTAGAGCATAGAAACAAAATGTATCTGTTGGTATTTTTATCCATACAATAAGTTGAATCATAAATAAACAAATGAAAAACAATGTAAGATTCATATCACGTTTACAAAGGACATAAGTACAACATGCAAAGTATGTCGCAAAAATGAATAATCCTACCAAGCCACAATAAAATATTAAACGGAGATATCCCATATCCGTACCCATATAGAATTTATAAGGATCATATGGATCCGCAAAATAGCCATCACCAATCACCCACGTTTTGACGTTATCTGGAACAATATCACCAATACTATCTATCAATAAGTCTGATGAATGTGTTGTAAATGATCCCGTCTTATAAAAATTGATAAATCCTTCAAATCCATAATCAAAAGCAGCACGTACTCCTGGCATTGAGTTGTACAAATATATTCCTGCATTATATAAAATAAATAATATAACACATAATCCCACAACCCATGAAATTCTTTTAGAAGTAATAGTAATGACTACCTTACGCAAAGAGATTGATGACAAAAGTAAATATGAACCTGCAATGACTATACCAACAATTGTTGTTCGAGATATCATATTCCCAACAACTCCTATTAGTAAGAATAACAATATATATAAATTCTTTTTAATCAAAGAGGCACTAACCTTTATCATATATGCAAGGCTAAGTAACACACAAGAAAAACGAATTCCAGCTGTGTCAAAACCAACTCCAATGCCATACAAACGAGGGTTCTTCTCAAAATATTCAGGATCAATTCCTGTAATTGCATTGTCTACAGCATTCTGTAATACCGGAATATTGTCAATCATCACAGCTATCACACATTGTACTGCACACATTATCCCCATATAAATAATTAGTGTTTGCAAAGTCACCTTTCCATACATCTGTCTTAACAAATATATCACACAATATGCACCACCAAGCCATACACACATAGATACGTAATAAGTGGCAAAAACCATATCATCCGTACTGTTATAAACGACAGAAAAAAATGACCACAAAGAAAAGACAAGACCTATACACAAAACCAACAGTAAATCTTTCCGAATTGATAGTGACTTGCGTTTAATGCGTTCCCAGCCAAAAAATATCAGCCCCAATGCAGCAACAACCATTTTAGAATTGACTGTTGGAAGGGCCTGGAACGAAAAGGGAAAATAGTACAAGCTACAAATAATTATCAACAATATGCAATATGTTAAATGTATCACCATAACTTCTGACTAACTTCTTAGAAACTTCAAATACCTATGGTACACTATCGGATAGTAAGGATTTTTTAAAAACATTCTCAACATCCAAACATATTGTCTAAATGTTTTCTTCATCCAAGGTTTTGCCTTACCTATGAAATGAATAACATAAATTGGTTTATCAGCATTCCTATTAAATGAATAGCCTAATTTCCTTATGTAATAAGATAAATAATCTGCAAAAATATTGTACCCTTGTTCCAGATGCAAATTCTCTTGGTCTTTCCATGTTTTCAAATAACGTTTTATAACATCTTGGTCACCTATCATACGTTTTTCTGTTCTCCCTGCAACAATCTCCTCATTAATTTTTTCAAGTAGTTCATTCTTTACTTTTTCACTTGGTATTAAGACCATAATACCAGAATTAAGCTCTTTCCAATGTTCATTTCCTGGATATTGCGCCCCAGCTACAACAGCAGAAAAAGGTTCGCATTCAAACAAATGATCTATATTCTTGACAACAAACATGTCGCAATCGAGAAAAACAATTTTTTCGAACTGACTTAATCCCCATATTAGTAACTTATCAAATGTGAAATTCCAATGTGAAAACCCCCCTTCCTCTATATTGACAATTCCATCAACAGCCGTTTGAGACAAACGTATACAAAGAATTCCCTCATTTTTCAAATCACATTCTACTTTTTCTTCAACAGACATGGAAAGCGCACAACAAAGAGGATATTTAGCCTCCACTTTTTGCAATGAACGATTCAAAATCAATACGCCTTCAAAATAAGACCGATTTGATAATAATGTTACGTATGCTCGCATTTTATCTATATATTAACCCATAAACGACTTTATGAAACAAGATGTAATGAATCCTAATAACTACAAAGAAACCTTTCGCCGCACACCTTTGGAGAAATCGACATCTAGATGAAACATAATGATTTATTTTAATATATCGATTTGCTTCTGGAAACCAAGTTTTCCATAAAAGATATTTTTTTGAATTAGCACTTATCAGTAATGGATATTTTACAGCCAATTTCAGAAAAGCTATTTCTTTATTCAAAGTATTCCCAAATCTCTCATGCAAGTAGTCTGATATTCTGTGTACGTTATAATCCAACTCTACAACATGGCGTTCCGAATAAGTTTGTGTAAATGAACCAGTATTCAATTTAACATAATGGTAAAAAGCTTTTGGAATATACTTTACCTTTTTTGCACAACTAAAAAGCATCATCATAGTCATATCTTCTCCCATATCATAACCGGCAGGGAAAAATATATTATTATGTATATACAAGTCACGCTTTACAAATTTGTTCCACACAGTAAACTTCATAGTCCCTCCTAACATTCCTTTTAAAGCATCTAAAGAAGTTTTATAGCATGGTTGCTTCATATAACGTTCATTATGACCAAATGTTAGATACCAGTCACACCAAACAATATCTGCTTTTTCTTTCTGCGCCGTATCGTAGAGAGTTTCCAACATATCCGAATCAACGAAGTCATCGCTGTCGCAATGAAAGATATACTCACCGGTTGCTAATGCCAACCCTGTGTTACGGGCAGCGGGCAAGCCTTTGTTCTTCTCATGAGAAACAATCTTTATGCTGTCAACTCGATTAGGATATTTACGAATACATTTATTCAGCAACTCAATACTACGGTCTGGAGAAGCATCGTCAACAAAGATGAACTCTACATCCTTAAGAGTTTGAGACATCAATGAATCGACACATTTAGTGATAAACCTCTCCACCTTATATATTGGAACTATTACAGAAACCTTTACCACAATTCAGATAATTTAAAATGACACCGGAACATACATGGGGTCTTGCTCCCTTGCCTTAAGTTTAGACGCAAGCATTTTCAAATAAATTCGACAGATAATCCGCATCAGCATACTATTGATGTTCTTGTGTCGCCTCCAATAATTAATATATTCAAATCCATGAAACGAACTAACATCTTTACTACCTATCAAGTTATATACATAAGGACTTCGTTCCTTCAGTAAACAATCAATGTCAGCAAGCATCTTCTTGATGTCATGATTGTAATTTGCCAACGAGGAAACATACCCCTCTTTAATGAATGGTATAATCCTGGCATCAAGATACTTCTGTAAAGCCGTTCCACGTACATTCTCATATTGGCGCTGGTATTCTGCAGACATATCCAAAGCACATTTTAGAGTGTGAGTAACATTACGCATCTTAACTTCTGGATTCATCGTCTGTCCGGCCCGACCAACAAGATAATTATATATAACCCCATCAAAATGCGCAACGGTTTTGACTGCTACCATCGGAATGAATATCCATTGCTGATCCGTATATGAAATACCTTCTGTCTGCCTATACCCCAGTTGCAACAGATTATCAAGTTTATATGTAACAGCGTGCATCTGCATATTCACAAAAGAATGAGAACCACACACCTTGCACATATCGAATATAGTTCCAGCCCCAAGGCCATATTTTATAACTTTCCTAACATTACGGTCAACGCCGACCACAGCAAAGTCAGAGAGAACCAAATCAGCATCTGTAGTGCAAAGGAAATCGATAAAGTGCTGAAAGTTTTCCGTATCAAAGCTGTCATCTGCATCAAGAATCTTTACATACTTACCCTTGGCTTCGGTCAATCCGCGGTTGACGCACGATCCGTAGTTGCCGTTCTCCTTGTCAATTACTCGGAATATGCCTGGAGACTTCTGCTCATATTCATGGGCAATGGCTGAAGAGGAATCTGTACTTCCATCATTTATGACAAGCACTTCCAAAACATCACTACCACGGCCGACACACAGAGAGTCAAGACAATACCTCAAGTACCGCTCCATATTGTAGGTAGGTATGACAACCGTTAGAATCTTGTCCATATAATATTACCAACTTATTCTACAATAAAACCACCTTGACGTTTCAAGTCGTATCTTATAAGCAGCAACTCGCGCACAGCCTCAGGCAGATATTCCTTTATCAGGCCGCGCCAAGTAATTTTTGCCGGTACAGAACGATAAGGCGACTTACGCTGCGTCAACTCTGCCTCGTTGCTTTTTACATAAGTCATGGCATCCTGCACTGCATCATAATATCCTCGCATTTTGTCAGAGTTTACGAAATCCTTACAACACACCTCGCAATAACGTTCAAGTATATGCCACTTATCAAGTTGCTTACGCTGTGTGAAAAACGCGAAGTGTGCCACGATGGCATCTCCATTCCAAGCATTAGACATACCATGCTTCGTTGGATATATGCACGACATAAACTCTTCATCGTCACCGGGCACCACGCCGTCGAATTTTCTCATCTCATCACCAAACCACAATATTGCGTTTATCGAGAAACGGGTCATACCCATCTCTTTCTTCCCAATGTGCAGCGTGTTCCACTTGCCTGTATTAAGATATCTTTCGATAAACCACTGGTGAAGTTCTTTTGCGAAATAACCACTTTTCCACAGAACCGGGTGTGAAGATGAAACTTGGTAATATTTGTCAAGCCGTATCTTATTCTCAACCTGCAGCAAATAAGTTGACAGCGAATTATTTATCACCAATGGCGACACTACGAAATACTGTGGATTGTCAACCCTGAAACTTACCATCTTCTCTATCAAGCCTGGCTCCATCCAAACAATATCATCGTCAAGTTTGAAATAGATTGTTTCCGGTTCTACGCAACTCTTGTAAAAAGCATTAATACTCGCATTGCCATTAACAACCCCGTCAGGCTGCCAAACGAGATTGACTACAGGGAACTTAGCCGCCACCTGATTGAAAAACTCAATATCCGCCACATTATGCGTGTTTATCCAAATGTCATATCTGTCAACAATTTCTGAAGACACGATATAAGGTATCAGATATTGCATGTAACGCCGACGACCGGCAGCAGTATTTACAACAACTTTATATTTTTTATACATATTCGTTCCACTTAAGTTAGGCAATTGCATACAATAATATAGCCTTTGGTTTTACAAAAGCAATATTTTGCAATATAAAATCTCATCTTACGCCTTGCCAATGTACAAACATCCATCTTTTAGGATAATTCCAAAAGTTCGATTTACAAGACCAAACTGTACATCACGCACAAAACTCATTTAATGAACGCAACTACAATTTGGATTAGTCGCAACACCTTGCATTTAAGTTCATAGACATGACAAATTAATATCAAACTTAAAATGTTACATTTCTTTATTTGCTTGTGTACTTTTCATCTCAAAATTTTCTTAACATATTTTCAAAAATGGCAAAGTTTCATCCTTTCCTATATTAGACTAATCACTGATTATCCGTCAGAATATTAAATAATAACATTGTTGCATTGACTCAAGTTGTATATAATGATGACAATGTTTTCATAACATCAGCATATTTTATACGAGGATGATTATAATACCATCCCAACATGTAGTACTTGCTTGTTGGCTTAATCAACCCCCAAAATATAAGAAACCGTTTTATCCAGTAAAACACAAAATAAGATGCATATGTTAGATATACTTTGGGAAATGAATGAAGACTTCTAAACGTTTTCCACCATAATAATGAATGCATAGATTTATCTTTAAAATAAAACCACGGTTGATAGCCTGCAAAATGAATTATTTTTGGATTTTCCATAAGCTCATGCATATCAAATAAATGCTCTTTCATAAATTCTTTAAAACGGAAATAACTTACAGTGACACCATAATTTGGTGGGAGTACAATTTTATCATCTCTGCAAATAACATTAATCGCATCTTGATCAGGATATTTAATTGCCTTTGAATTTTTTTTAGCAAAATCTACTATTTTTCTAGATAAATTTAATGTCCTCCATCTATCTAAATTCATCATTAAAACCCCTGAGCAAACATACTTATATTTACTATCATATTTCAATCTATTATATGTTGAAGGATTATACGTTTCTGTATCTAAACAGGCAGCAATGCTTGTATTCAAATCCATTGAAAATAATTCATCCAAACAATCATTTACATATACATCGCAATCTAAATATAGAACCTTGTTAGTATTATTTAAAATTAACGGCAACAACATCCTATACCAAGCATAAACTGTCCATATCATAGCCTGAGGTGGCATTCCAGAAAACATCTCGCTATCCGAATCTACCGAATAAAAAAATATTTTTAGATTTATTCAAAGCCGCTTTTTTTAGTATCGCTTTATTCTTTATTGATATACGATCTGTTAGGACATGGACATAAACATCATCTTCCATATTCATATGCTCAGCAATTGACCTTATTGTAACACACGCATACGGAACATAATCATCATTAAAACATAATGCAAAATCTTTTTTCATATAATCCTAATATATTCCACACTCCGGGGTTCCCATTTACCAATCATACCCAAGAAATATCGAATTACCCCACGGTAGTATGCACGTAACTTATTTAGTAATGGCAAATTCTTACGTCTCAACCCCTCATAACCGCTTGCGATAACAGAACTAAATAAATCCATATCGCCAGCTATATGAGGATGAAGAGCATACACATTTACACCTTTCCTTTTCCAACTATACCAATCATCTGCAAGATACACTTTTTGCATATTAAGCATTATTCTTGCAGCGGACTGATTCACGAGATAAGACATTGCACCCATAGCTTCAAAAACATAGGCCAATTTATAATTTGTATCCGTTATTTTCCATGTTTTAGTAAACCAATAACTTCCTGACAATAAAATAATAGTCGGCTCATTTGTTTGTAAAATGATTTTTAGGGTATCAAGTACCTTTCTTAAATCAACCCCATCTTTGAACACAACATCATCCTCAAAAATCAATGCCATATCATCTCTGTTCTTTATAATCTCCTCATAACATTTCCTTTGAGACAATGCAACTCCTATCTCTCCACCTTTCATGTACCGACCATATTCATTATATGTACCATCCTGATTCCATATATCATTTAATTCTTTATCTGAAAGAATTCTTCCATCTACGGCTTCAATAAAGTTCACATCGAGAAAATCATTATATGGCATTAAAAGCTTTTCCATATACTGTCTTCTATCAATTGATGTTTTTAAGTTAATAACGTATGATTTCATACCTATTCGTACTTTAGTCAACCACTATGTAGCTCATTTATAATGAGCTCTTTAGCCATAATAAAATATCATAGAGTTCTTAACTTATGTCCCAATAACAAAATACAACGACATATGTGCCTATTTCTAACATATTTTACAATTTTCTCACGTATTGAGAGTTTATACACATCATTTTCTTTAAGCAAATTGGCAATCCAATCTATTTTATAAGAAAAATAAACATTATGCCTTATCAAATCATATAAAATATAAAGCTGAAATTTGTACCATGCCTCCTTATAATTGCGTAATTGTTCCCCTAAAGCCATTTTAACCTCCTCACGAAACATTTCCTCGTATTCTAATGACCATATTCTTGTTCGCCAAACAGACTGCATATTATCACGATATATATATACCGCATCAGGTAAACAATATACCTTCCTTGCCAACAATGCTATTTTCAAATTGCCTAAATGATCCTCTCCTATATTGATTTCCCTACGAATATCTAATGCGCCAGAAGCAACAACAATATCTTTCCTATATAACTTTCCCCACAGAGAAAGTGTTGTATTCTTTTGCAAAAGCCTATTTACATATTCAGCACCAGAAATAGTTTTCTCCACATTCTCCCATGTAGTAACAATATCAACTCCATCCGTCATTTTGGCCATCATAACACTTAACGCATCTTTATCCATCGTATCATCAGAATCCACAAAACACAATATATTTCCGCGCGAATGTTCCACACCGAGCCTTCTAGCAGCAGTCACTCCCTTATTATTTTGATGTAAAACGCAGATGCGCATATCATTATCAGCATAACTTCTACACATCTCAAGTGAGTTATCTAAACTCCCATCATCAACCAAAAGAAGTTCCCAATTAGTAAACGACTGTTCCAAAATACTCTGAATACAATATTTTAGATAAAGCCCGGTATTGTATACAGGTACTATTATAGAAATCAAACTGTTGCTTGACATACTAATCTTGATAACTACTGGAATTATTAGACATACTTTTTTTCAACCACTCAACACTTTGACTACGTGCCTTAGCTATATTTTTAAGAGCTGTATCAAAATCTATAGGACAAAGAATGGCATCGTTTAGCTCACCATTACAAACACTCCGAGATGTTAGCCCTGTCAAAATTAGCAAATCTCTAATTCTGCTATCATTCATACCGTCAATAGCATAAAAAGGAATGCGTAATAAAATTGAAAAGACAATCAGGTGAAAAGACAAGCCAATTGTACATGTCGCAAATTTGCAAAGATTTAGAAATTCAATTGGCCCAGTAGCTAATTTAAAATGAACGGATTTAAACATCATACTAAGATTACCTTTGCGTGTACTATATAAAAGAGAAACAACAATAGGCAAATTCAATTTGCGTGATAATTGCTCCGCCACTGCATGAACAGAATCATAATACCTAGGTGCATAAAGAAAAATATATTTCCCTTTCACTAATGGTTCGTCCCCTGCCATTCTGCTCCAATATGCAGAATCCAATAATAGTGTAGGATCTATTGTCACAACACTCCTAACATGATACAGTCGATATAATTGTTCTTGCGTTTGTCGCTCACGCACACTTACACAATCATATTTATCTAGCAACTCCTTAATTTTAGTTTTTGTTTCACTGTTTAAAAATACATCAATATCGGGGTTAGGCCCCATACTTGGAGCATAAGAAATACGCTTCGAATCTCCAGCAAATGGTAACAAATAGGTAAAATCAAAATCAAAAGTAAGTGGATTCCATATCTGATCACTGCCAGAAATATAAATGTCATATTTAAATTTAGTAAGTTTCAATTCATCTTCAGTAGTATATTCCTTGGACGATAAACGGAACTTTTCATTTAGGAATTGTTCAAATTTACAATGCTTTTTCCATAATGGAAATATAAATGGAAGATAGAGCAAAATTCTATTAAACTGACCAATCAAAGCACCTCTTAAAAATTCTGGGCGATAATAATTCTTTTGCCTGAAGGTGCGAAAATTAATTATTTCGCAATCATATCCCATGTTTAAAATAGTTTGCTGCAATGCGTAAGCCTGCAACATAGATCCATAGTTATGAGAAGCATGGAAAGTAATGATACCGACCTTTTCCTTGCGTTTCATCGTGAGATTTTATTTAAGAATTTATTAATAGATACACGCACTAATTGGCGTTCATTTTGATTTAAGCCCAAAGCATAAGTAAACAGAGAAACAGAAATAAAGCTTATAATTGTTACAGTTACCAGTTTCATGAAACCAACAGACATGAATAAGCTCACTACCATTGGTGTGATTGAAGAAAGTATGAAGACAACAATAGATGGAAAGATTACCTTTTTTACATAACTCCACACCGACAACCCCAATTGATATTTACAAAACAAAAGTCGCAATACCGATGAAAATATTACAATTCCAATCGACACAATCAATGGTGCCACAATTGGGTATCCCAATTGTAATAATATGTAAGAAAATGGAACATTAAACAACATTGAACTTCCGACCACAATTTGGTACCATTTTATATTTCCTGTTGCCATTAGGCTAGTAACCATCGGGCCACTATAAACACCACATAAGGCTTCTATTAGAATAATACGAGCAAAAATTACTGTGTGTTCTGGAACATTTACTAACCAAAGATTCAGTATGTACTCAATTTCTATCAAAACAGGTATGGCTATCAAAGCCAACAGAAAGAATGAGATTTTAGAACTCGTCATCATTAGACGAAGAAGATTTTCTTTATTACCGGATGCATAGTTTTTTGTAAGTTGAGGATTGACAGCTGTATTAAAACCACTAACAAGATTCTGCACTGCACTTAATATTTGAAATGATATGCCTCTAGCGGCATTTACTGCTGCCCCACCAAAAATATTCATCAATATATTAATACCTTGGTCTTTGAGAATCCAAGCCATTGTACCAAAAATATTCCATCCAGTAAACCCTAACATAGATCGGAAAAGCTTTACATTCCAATAATAACGGAAATGGCACTCATCAAACTTTCGAATAACATAGAAGCGGTAAACATATACAACAATTAATTGTATACAGAAGCAAAGTAAAGCATATACAACCAGACAATCATAGTCAATAACAAGCAAAAGGAATACAACAATCAGATTCAATATCGATGTTCCTACCCCGACATAAGCATATACATCCATGTGTTCATGAGCAGTAATAGAAGCCATATACGGTGTCTGCATTATACCGACTGCTACAGAAAAAATAGAAAACTGATAAACCCAATTAGCAGCCACAATACGGTCATATGGAATATTCAAATAGGTATTTAGGAACCAAAGGCCAACACTTTCGGCCCCTATAACGATTAACAGCGCTAATACAATATGTATGACATATGCCATACTAAAAACACGATTGTAAGCCTCCAAATCTCCACGGCCAAGCTCTACAGTCAAGAAACGTTGCGTTGCCACTGCCATGGAACCATTGAAAAAAGTAAGCATACTAACTACCCCGCCTACAACATTATAGATACCATAGTCTTCAACCCCTAGTATTTCTAGTATTTTGCGAGACGTATACAATGCAATCAGTTGTGAAAAAAGAGTCCTTATATAAAGAAATATTGTGTTTCGAGCTATCCTCTGACTATTTCCTGAAACCATTGCAAAGCCACTTTGTAAATATCTTTCTTTTTACAGCTGCAATAAGCTGATCTGACAGGCATAGCCATACAGCCAAATTAAATGGAAGTAATGGCCAAAATATATTAAAGATACGACATCTTCGAGTACGAAGTGTAGGATGCTGTAACTGAGGATTCCCACTTACAGCCTCCTGAACCTGACGCTCATATAAAACGAGGGCGCCTGCTACTGTTTTTATCAGTCTCAAACCTTTCTCATTACAAGGTAGTAAAACCGAGACCGCGTCATTAGCTCCTTTAGGACGCTCATCCATTTTACCCAATCCCCAAAAGTCGCCAATTGAAACATCACCAGTACGTTTTAAATTGGCATATGGGCAATTATAGCAACTTGGTCTAGAAATAAAACCATTTACAAACATACGCATATAAGCATCTTTCCAGTAATGACATTCGTAAGAAAAATCTTCGCAAGAAAACTCCATTAAGTATGCAGTTCCTCTACGAAAAGAAATATTGAGGACTTCTCTACCATTGCTAATTTGCGAAACATGTTCAGACAACATTTTCAAAGAAGGTACGCCATGACAAATCAAGTCAACAAGATACAAATGCGGGGGCACAGTACGAATATAATTCTTCAATCCTGCGACCTGACAAGGTGTTCCGATAAACAATACTGGACGCTGTTGCTGCAAGTCTTTTTTTACTTGTCTGAACATTCCCCGGACATCACTCTGTACATATTTGCTACCCTGCAACTTTCTTAATTCAGAAATAGAATCCACACGAATATGCCGTACTTCTATTCCATTTGCAGCACAACCATATACGACACCATTCTTTCCCAATATATAGGAAGAAAACACATAAGCAACTCCTCCTGAAGAACTTAATGTGTGTTCTGCTTCGATTTTGTTCCAAGCGGCATATGCTTTCAGAGGTGCACGTAATAACAGATTAGTGGTATCAAATGGACAAACATTTTCACAAGCACCACACTCTATACATACAGCGACGTCTACTCTCGGATAAAAGAAACCTTTGGAATCTTCTTTCATACGAATGCAATGCTGTGGACAAATTTCCGCACAAGCATTACAGCCGCAACATTCCTCTTTCTTTTTATTAGCAACAGACATTTAGAATAAATCTTATTATATACATTTCGAACATGCATTTCAATACTGAATCTTCAGTTGACCACACGAAATGACAAAATCATAATATAGTTCATAACATCTAAAATTTAGATTTATACATACACAATCCAATTTGCATTCCCATCATTTGTCTTCTTAAACATATCAATTCTAGAAGCCACATAGAAAATTATCATACTTTAACTTGACTGTTTGTGCTAATACATTGGTCAATACAAACTAATGACTAATGCCAACACACTATATTAACCTAATTTACCCAAAGAATTATCAACTAACTAATACAAAAAGAATCTAACTTTAACATATTCATTTCAAGAGCATTATAAACTCTGGCTGCACTTCCACGGCGGCCGTGATAAGGCCTGGCAATTCTACCAGGAGGCGCTTTGTGCGTGAGCCTTGCAGTTTCTGCAGCCGGCCCTCGTATCCGTCGAGAGGTCCGCCGATGATGCGGACGCTACGGCCAACCATTGCCGGCGTTATTTCGTTGGGCGAATAATATTTTGGGTCGTCTGACATTTCCACGGCTTGCATGAACCTGTTCATGTCTGCCTCACGCACTGTCATTGGCACCCGGTATGTTCCCCTCAAATATCTATATTGGAGAGTGCCGATGCGTTCTACTATTGGGTCGATGTTTTTCCTTCGGTCGTAGACAAAAAGCAGGTCTTGCATAAAAGGCACCTGCACACGCTCACCTTTGCCCTTAACCTTAACCACTTTCCACGTCATAGGCGTAAACACCTTCGACACCATGCCCTCCAGCATTTTATAGGCAGGCATCTTTGCGTTGGTTCGTGTAAGGTCGCGCATCACATACCACCTCGGCCCATCATTATACGGAACACACGAGAGGTCGTACTCTTGGTTTGCAATGCCAGACATATAGTTCTGTTAGTATTACTCGCTATGATACAAAGTTTCCAATCCTGCATGCTTTCTTAATACACTGAAAAACAAGCAGTTATAGATTTCATTCGCGAAACTTTTCATCTTTCAATAGTCATTTTCCACAATGCCCGCCGTATTTTCCGAGCAAAAATAGCTCATCTAATCGTATCGGGCGACACTCTCCTGTTATGAGATGGTCTATTTCTGCTGCAAAGATACAAATTTTGTTCTTCTAATGGCCATAAAATACGATTTATTTGCGATGATTACAAGATTTTTTGACAACATGAAACATTGAGAAACTCGCAGATGTTGACCGATAATAATTAAGAATTAAACGACAAATACTTATAATAAAGCAAGTTTATTTAAATTGACCATCTCATAACAGGAGATTATCTCATAACAGGAGATTATCATATTAGTATTTATTACTCAAAACCGACATATCATTGTGTACCATCGCCGTAAGCACGGCTGAGCAAAGTTGCCCGCCAGGGCAAACGCTGTGTGCCGTGTGCATGGGGCAGCGCAAGGCGGCATCGGGAGCGGCCTACCACGGCCGCTCCAATGCCCAATGCCTCATATCGGTGGCAACCGCCCCAAAAGGCAACAGCCATCCAAGTGCCACACCACTTGCCAATGGTGCACCACATATAAATAGCTGTTCAAAATTAACCGATACAATAGACCTTGCAGGTGTCCTCTATA
>NZ_JAMBLP010000017.1:0-86570 GCF_023336985.1 Marseilla massiliensis
GTTAAGCAAGCCTTTGAAAATGACAGAAGGCAAAAGTCTTTTATTTAACAAGTATTATGAAATTAATGAAGACTCTTCAGAAATTCGTGTAATACTAAACTGCATTTTTGGTTCTAACACTCTACTTGGTTATGTTAAGCCCTTTAAGGAAAAGCATTACCATAATCTTTTTGATTTATTAAATAACGAAGAAGTATATTATGAATTCTATGAAGAGTATCAAAAAACTAACATAGATTTCCTTTTATCGCATGATGTCATAAAAAAAAAGTAAAGACGGACAGCTATCTATGCCAAATAATGATTTTAAAATTATACTAAAATCACTATGGGAATATCGAGCTTGTTCTTATTGGCATTATTCTGAAAAAGGAATGAGGTACCTTGATGAGATGTTAAATAAAGGTTGGCTTATAAAAAATGACAATTTATTGACGAAAGAAGAGAAACGATACTTTAGCTACTACATGGATAATGAAGAGTTCACCAATGGATTTGCATATCGAAACCTCTATGCTCATGGTTGCATTATTTCCGAAGAAGATACTGAGAAACATCATATCGCATATTTGGTTTTCTTACGACTTTTAACTATACTAGTTTTGAAAATTGAAGATGATTTATGGTGCGCAACAAAAGCCTTTATTACAGGGATATTATCAACCACAAAATGAGATATTTTAGAGATATAGAAATCTGTTGGAGTGAGTCTTGCACATAAACCCATAGATATTAAGAGTAAGTAACTAAGTAAGTAATCAAAATTAAGCAGCATAATGTTTAAGTTTAATTCCCAATGTATCCCCAACAGCCGCCAATACCCTATTGACGGTGTAAAAGAGGTTGTCGTTACTTGCATAGTCCTGCGGTCTGATCTATTTGGTCTTCATTATCCTCCACAAGGCTTCCGCAAGGTTCAGGTGCGGGGAATACGGCGGAAGGTAAAAGAGGAAAAGCCCACGTTTCTCCCACAGTGCTCTCAGTTCCCGCACTTTCTTGTTCCGATGTACGCTAGCATTGTCAAGCACGATGAATGTATCTCTTTTTGTGCGCAAGGAAAAGTCATCGAGGTACTCAACGACCTTGTCCGCGTCAATGCTTTCAGTCGTGGTGAATCCATGATAGCGGTTGTTTCGGTCTATCATGCCGAAGATGTTGATTCTTTGTGCCTTTTGGGAAGGGACATACACATCTTCGTCACGGAATTGCCAACCGTAAGGCACATAGCCTTCTGTGCATACATGACTTTCATCGGCATAATAGAGGTCTATTTTGCCGTCTCTGTTCAGATGTTCAAGTTCTTGCAACTTCTCGCTCTTATACGCATAGAGTTGCGGCGAGGGTACTCCCCTTGGGCGTATTCTTATTCGCTTATATCTTGCGCCAATGCTGATAAAAACGCTTGAACGTAAGGTCGCTCGCTTCCTTGCCCGTGGCTTTCTGCCAGGCTTCCCTGGCTTTGCTCACGCTCTGCCTGTCCTGTTCGATGGCTTTGCGGACAACTTCCTCGTCCGTACAGTCCATGATAGGTTTGCGCCCACGGCCGGGGCGGATCTGCAAGCCGTTGATGCTTTCCGCCAAGAAACGTTTTACCCAAAAGTTGACGGACACATGCGACATTTCTGTCTGCAAACCTATGGCCTTGCTTGAAAAACCTGCTGATTTGAGCAATACGGCACAACAACGCATCCGGAAGCAATGGCTCGAACCATTTCGGAGGCCTGCCTCCAAAGATAAGAGTTCGGAATCCGTTAATGTGATTGATTTGACTTTGCCCATAGAGATAGCTTTGAGGATTATCAGGCAAAGGTATCAAATATTTATGATATAAACTAATTATGAACATCTACTTATCTGTGAAGAATAAAACTGCCACACAAGTCAACCATGAAGTATGTCCAGACACCCCTTCACCCGGAAGCCACCGCAACTATAGCTTGAAATTCATTGCAATTGGGCGCAACAATCACACAACCGCCTTCACGGATATCAACCCCTTTCGCCTTGCCGAAGCAAGGCGAAACCACGCCAGGTCACACATAAGGCCAGGAGAGAGACATTGAATGATTGAAATAAATGGAAGCCCGGTTGTGGCATGGCCAAGACATATCGACGCAATAAGCCAAGTGCCGCAATTGAGCCCGACATACAGCTCAATCACGGCACTCGTTTTTCCGGGCCCATCCGGCCTCAACACAACTCATCTTGCCACAATGAAAGCGCTCTGGTAGGGCTCAAGATGCAGTTGCACAGTCTTTCCCGCAGTCATGCTTGCCTTTTTGCGCTCCACCGTATAAGGGTTCCATATCTCAGCCGTGCCAAATTTTGTACGCAGGGTCACGGGAGCATCATAGTCGTTGCTGCTATGGTTGTAAACGAAATATATGTCGGCCCCATCGGCCTGGCGATGGTAGAAGCAAACCTTGTCAGAAGGTTTGTCGGCACTACGCAGCGCAAGGTCAGGCCCGATGCCATGCCGGCGCAGCCCTTCGGCCACGGTCTCCCCACGGTTGCACCATATCACAGGCACACCGCCACGCTCCAGCTGCTCTATCTTGCGCTGCGCCTCGGCAGATACGAACGTGCGGTCCTGTATTACAAGTGCCTTGTAACGCATTCCGCCACTTACGGCCAGCCTGCCCTGTGCCGTGTCCTGCGATGCAACCGAGAAGCGGTGCATCAGAGCGTCATACGTGCAGACATCAAAGTTGTAGCCCTCTGGCACGATAGGCAGTTTATACGCCATTGTCTTTAGCGGCAAGTCCTCGCCCAGGTATATGCACAGGTCTACCACTGGCCTGCCCTCACGCAACAGCTGTGAGCAGCGTGCCTGGTAGTTCCAGAACTTGCCTGACGTGGCCCAATTGGGGTTTAGGCGGTGGAAGATGTACGGATGCTTGCTGTTGTCGTCGTCATATTTACGGTCGAGCCAAGGCTGATATGAAGATGCGCAAACCACAAACTCGTTTGTCCCCTTGCAGTAGGCAAGGTTGGCTATGCGCAGCAACTCGTCCCAAGTAGAACGGTAAGGTGAGTCTGTGAAAGCCTCGGCCGACGCAATGGCGTGGCCATAAAGGTGGGCGGCCGACGCCGCATCAAGGCAATCGTAGTTGCCGTTTGCCTGGTAAGCCCAAAACTCTCCCTGAGGCTTGTCCACACGGCCTCGGCACGATATGTTGTCGGCGTCGATGTTGAGCATGGCCTGCGACGTGAAGTTCACGTCATCATCATGGCACAGGCGGGCAAAGGTGGAATAAAACTCACTGCTGATTGTCGACGCTATGGCCTTGCGGAAGTCGAGCAACATACGCTCCGTCTTGCCCCTGTCGCCCACGATGTACCCGGCAAGGGCGGGCAGCCACGTGGTTATGTCATACCCGTTGATACGGCTGAACCGTTTCTCGAAGCCTTCCACCCAATTCTGTATGCCGGCCTCATGGCTGTCCATGGCCATGCCGTCGGGCTTGCAGCCAATTGCCGACAGGGTATCGCAGATGGCACCGAAGTAATGGTCATAATGAACCCGTGCAGCCTCGGCCGACATCACGCTGGCCTCCAGGCCAAGCAGGTTTTTGCGCCCGTGCTTGGTGCGCCCGCCCGTAGGCACATGGCCAAAGCGCATTATGTGCCACGTGCCCGGCTCAAGTGTCAGCGTGAGGGTGCCGTCGGGCCCCACCAGCCCCGACACATCGCTCACCGTTGCGGGGTCTACGGCCCCAGTGTTTCCCCCCTCTTCGTGCGGGTAATACACCTCTGTTCGCAAACCGGCCTTCACCTGCCAGTTGTCTATGCGGTCGCGCGCAGACAGGCGCACGTTCTCTATCTGCAGCTTGTTCAGCTTGCCTTCGCTGTCCATCCAGTCGTGCAGCCTCACCCTGAAGTAGCGTCCGCTTACAGATGGGAAGCTCACGGTGCGCTCCTTGCTCTTGTGCCCTATCACATTTTCTACGGCAGGCAACTGCGCGGCCCGCTCCCATGTCTTGCCGTCGACACTGTATTCGAGGTCGCCTATAGGCGGCAGGTCAACAAACCCAGCCCCGAAATAACGCTCCCGGGGCCTGCCCGGAATGTTCATCGAGCCCGTAGAGCCCTTGCCGCGAGGGTTGGTGGCATAGCTTATCGCGGCTATGCTCAAAGTGCGCCCGGCATCGTAGCTTATTGTCAGCTGGCGGTTGTCCTCGGCAGTGAGCCTGCGCGGCTCTATGCAGATGTCTTTCAATGACTCCCGGTCGGGAAACATCACAGTGGCAATGTCCGAGAAGCCCTTACCCGGATATGCCAAGCGCAACGTCACGCTCTGCCGCTCGGCCACCGTGACCACCGTATCGACCATGGCGGTCTTACGCATGCCAAGCTCCGGCGTTATCCATGGGCCGCCCGACACGTAGCCGTTGCTTGCGGCCACTTCAAACGTAAGGCCCAACTGACGGGCCTTGCGGGCAGCATATTTCAGCATGCGCCACCACTCAGGAGACATGGACGGGAACGCCCCGGCCGCATCGCCGTGAACCTGGTCATAGAAAACCACGCCACCGACACCCTTCTCCTTGAATGCCTCAAGGTCGGCGTCGATGCCCTCTTCCGTTGTCTCTGTCTCGCCATGAAACCACCAAACCTTGGTGCGGGCCTCGTCGGAAGGACTGACAAACCGTTGCCACAAGGCGTCGTCGGCCGCCACCGATGCCATGGTTGCCATGGCCATTAACGTAGTCAATAGTCTTTTTTTCATTATGTATAAGATGTTTTGCAATTACTCTATATTCGGGCAAGCAACTTGCCGGGCACATTGAGCTGTGGCAGACCGACAAAAGCCTGCGCCGGCCACACAGGGCCACGTCACCTAAGGCCATGGCCGCTGCTGCCATGCCCACAAGCCCATGACGGCAGCAAGGGAGCCTGCCCGCGGTTGACAACCGTAACTACTTGAAAAAACGAATTCATCCATGTTTTATTATGCAATTCAAAAAAAGTAAAAACGCAAGCAGCAGAATATCTCACGCCACCGACAAGCATCACCCTTGGCAGTGCCTGCCATTGCCTCCGGCCCGAAACAGCCGTTAACATTTTTATGTTAATGGCCCTAACAGCGCCATGCGCTCGCAACCGACTGACAGGCAGCACATTGCAAAGCCAGCCATGCGAGCCTGCAACCAACACCGTTTCAGGCGCCGAAACAGCCTGTTCTGCAGTGCCGAAAGAGCCGTTTTGGAAGGCCAAACGGCAGGAGCGCCAAACCAACGACGACCATGCCTGCGTCGGTTGCATATTTGCAAGCAGGCCTGGATGCCGGCATCCGCCAACCGTCGGGCACCCGCCATAAGCCACCGGCAGTGTAACCACCACAAGCAACCGCCACGTCATTCTGTAACCAACGTTGCACTTGCCGACTTCAAACCGTCGCACCTTGCAGTGACCCTCACCTTTCCGGGCTTACGCGCAGAGCGCACAATGGCCATGGCGAACCCCTCGTAAAGCGCTTTGCTGTTGCCACAGAACAGCTCACCCGACGAATGGTCGCCGTTGTCAACGGCAATCAGGCGCGCAGCTCCCTCAACTTCAAAACTAACCCTACCTACAGCCGTAGGCACTACCCTGCCTTTACGGTCGACGGCATACACCCTGACATACTGCAAGTCCATGCCGTCACCCTTCCATCCAGTGTTTTCAGCGACCATCTTCAAGCTTACCGGCTCACCCGCCGTCTCAACACGGTGGCGCGCTACCGGCTTTCCGTCTTTCCTTGCCACAGCCTCAATGGCACCGGGAACATATTCAACACCTTTCCAAGTTATTATGTTCGGCTTGCGCTTGTTGTCGTTACGCTTTGTTCCGAGGCTGTTGCCGTTGACAAACAACTCCACTTCGTCTCCGTTTGTATAAACGTTCACCGTATATTTCTTGCCCGGCTCTCTGTTCCAGTGGCTCGTTACGCGGGTCTGCCCCACTGTTATGTCGTTCCACAATAGCGTGTCAACCTTGCCTGCTATGCCTATATGCACCAACGGCTCCTCGGGCTCAAAGATGCTTTTCATAAGGTATGCCTGCGAGTTTGGCTCCAACGAATGGCGGAAAAACGAATAGTCCCAACCCTTCTTGGGCCAGATGTTAGACTCTCCCCAATACTCTATCGCCCCCCAGTAGGCCAGCCCCACCATCTTGTCGCGATCCATTCCGAAGTAAGGTGCCGACAGTTCGTTTGTCGTGGCTTCACTCTGATAAACAATCATGCCGGGAGCTTTCTCCAGATATTTGCCATAGTCTTCCCAGCAATAGTTGAAGCTGGCAACCTCGGTCTTGGTGGCCAGTTCGGGCGGGACGATGTTCTGCTCCATCCGAAACTCCTTGCTATGTTTCACAATGCCGTTGGCCCTGGCCGGATACATGGCCACGGTGGTCTTGCGCGTAGGGTCAAAACGCTTTACGAGGGTGTTCATTATGTTGTAAGCCGTAACGCCCCAGTCGCGCGTGGGAAATCCGCACCGCTCTTCCTGAAACTGAAGTTCGTTGCCAAGGCTCCACATGATGACACACGGATGGTTGCGGTCGCGCTTCACCCACTCTATCACATTCTCCCACCAGATGGATGTCCACGGCCGCCGGCCGGCCCAGGCAATGGTGTTACTCCACTTGTCGTACAGCTCGTCGACCACCAAAATGCCTTTCTCGTCGGCCAGACGCAAAAACGATTCGCTGTAGGGATTGTGGCTGGTGCGTATGTGGTTGAAGCCAAACTCCTTCAACCTGTCCATCATCCGCGCTATGCTTGTCTCATAGGCAGCCACTCCCACTGCACCGTAATCTTGGTGGCAGGCCACCCCCTTCAGGAATATCTTCCTGCCGTTGAGCTTTAGGCCGAAGTCATTTGAAAACTCAATGGTGCGTATCCCGAACCGTTGGCTTACCTTGTCTACGGTCTTCCCGTCGAGCACCAACGCCACTTCGGCCGTATAAAGGTCGGGCTTTTCAGTCCACCACAGGCGCGGATTGGCTATTGACAACTGCGGCAGGCCAACCTCTACCGTAGGCTGTTTGCTGTCTTTGGGCGCGGCCACCTCTGACCGGCCCACCACCTGACCGTCTGGCGAGAGTATTGTCGTCTTGACGACAAGGTCGCATTTCTTGTTTCTTATGCCCTCCACCTCAACTTGCACATCTACCGTTGCCCTCTGCTCCGACACTTCAGGCGTTGTGACATAAATGCCATGGCGGGCCACCGATACGGGGTTCTTGACCACAAGGTGCACATCGCGATAAAGCCCCCCTCCCGTATACCATCGCGAATCGGAGGCCTCGCCTGTGGAACAGTGCACTGCCAGCACATTGAGCGTGTCGTACTTAATCAGCCCGCTGACGTCGGCCTCAAAGCCAAGATAACCATAGTCCGTACCGCCCACCTTAGTTCCATTGAGGTAAGCATCGCCGTGCAGCATGATACCTTCGAAGTCAAGGACGACACGCTTGCCCTTCCAATCGCCACTGGCGGCAAAAGTCTTGCGATACCAAGCCGTGGCCATATCCTTGAACCCGCGCGAACGGCTCGCCTTCTCGTTCCACGGCATCTCTATCTGGAAGTCGTGTGGCAAGTCAAGGCTGCGCCAGGAAGAATCGTCGTAGGCAGCGGCCTGTGCACCGTCGGTCTCGCCGAGCTTAAATTTCCAGTCGAAGTTCATCAGCATCGACATCCTTTCGCCCTCGGCCATAACCGACGCCGAAAGCATAAGCCCGGCCAAAACCATTAAACATTTGTTTCTATTCATAGTCGTTAAGTTGTTTTATCATTATAAAAAATAGCATTTTACGTCATCTGCCACCGTCAGCTTGAAGTGCAACACAGCCGGCATGATGCAGCCCGATGATATAAGTAGCTGTTCAAAATTAACCGATACAATAGACCTTGCAGGTGTCCTCTATATCTTTGCCACCATCTTGTGTGCTCTTTCGGGCCGCATACCAAAGTCTCATCGGTTGCGTAGCCCGCTACGCTCTCTCTTCGGACTTGGGCATGCATCTCCTACATAGCGCACAATTTGATGGCAATTAATTTTGAACACCTACTTATAAACGCATTTGAAACACAAAATTGCATGGCTGAAATCATTCTGAACAGACAACCGGCATTGACCTCACCAAGCTACAGGACATGCTGTCAAATCTCCTGCCATTGACCATCACGCCGAGCATCATCATCCCACTGCACCCGTCGATTGTGGCCGAAGGGTCGGAGGCTTCGACATCGGCATCCTTCAGTACGAACGACTCAGTGTCACGCATGAACATAAACTGGCCGCATCTGGCCTTCACCCGGCTCAACAGCACGTTGCGCAACGGTTGTTCGGGCAAGCCTACCGCCTTGACAAGCTGCGCGCAACTGTCTATCCTAACGTTGTCAACGACAATGGTGTTGAAGTCGGGCGTGGCCTCGGTTATCTCCCTCACAGGATAGCGCCGGGCCAAATCGCCTCCCCACTTCATCGAACCGAGCATGTCGCAATAAAAAGCTGCCCCCGTGACACGGGCCCGCACACGCTCAACAGTGACGTTGCTCACGCCCCCGCCCCTTGTCCGGAGAGTCTTGAAGCGAAAAGCCTGGTCGGTGCCGTCGAACACACAGTCGTGGCAGTAAACGTTACGCACACCTCCGGCCACCTCGGTTCCGCACACTATGCCGCCGGCACCGCGCAGGGCAAGGCATTTCCTCACAACAACATTTTCTGTGGGCCGGCCAACGCGCAGACCGTCGACACCACGCCCCGATTTCATTGTGTAACAGTCGTCTTGGCAATCGAGCGAGCAATATTCTATGAGCACGTTTCTTGACGACTCCACGTCTATGCCGTCGGTGCGCCCGTGTCCGTAAGAGCTTACGGTGACACCGCGTATGATTACGTTCTCGCAGTACTGCGGAACGACGTTCCAATAAAGCCCCCGCTCAAGGGTAACGCCCTCTATCAGCACGTTGCGGCAGTTTATCGGGGCTATGGTCTTGGGCAGGAACACCTCGCCGTCATTGTTCTCTCCGTCGAACACCCGCTCCGGCAAAGGCATCTCACCATTGCGGCAGATGGCCTCTATGTTCAGAGCCTTGGCACTGTTGTTGGCAAAAATCTCACAGTCGGTTGACGGCCCGATTATCTTTCCGCCGCCAGTGACCGCTATGTTCTCGGCATTGTTGGCATAGATGAACGCTCCGAGCGAGTATATCTCTATGCCCTCGTCGCGAGTGAAGACCACCGGGAGATAGTCGCGTATGAGCCCGCTAAACCTCAGCACAGCCCCTTCGGGAATGTTCAGGCAAACGTTGCTCTTCAGCTCGATGCGCCCCGTGAGCCATTCGCCGGCGGGGATGACCACCGTTCCGCCCCCATCCAGACTCATCTTGTCGATGGCTTCCTGTATGATGCGTGTATTTGTTTTTCCTTTTTTCAGTGAGACAACTACCTTGCGGTCGGGGAACTCGGGCCGCCGGAGCTGCGGCATGGCAAAGGGAGCCGCCACCGCTTCTATCTCTTCGGGCATGGCGCCGGGCCCGACGTCGGCACGCGATGGCACAGCATAATCTTCGATACGCCACTCGTCTACCCAATGGATTACGGGCTTGCCGTCGGCATCAAACGTTACCGGCAGGAACACATAGCGCGAACCAGCGGTTGTGTCCCACTTGGTGCGCTTCATGCCAGTCTTGTCTTTTGTTTTCGGTTGTGTGAAATCGCGTTCAAACGGCTTGCGCCCCTTGTAGCGGCGCTCGTAGTCGCGGGCTATGCGCACAGGTATGTCGGTGCCGGCAAGCGCAGGCAACCATCGGTCGGCAAGGGCCACATAAAGACCTGTTCCGGGAATCCTGACCACCGACGATATCTGTGAGCCAAACGAATCGCTGTACTTATCGCCAACGTGGGGGCAGCCCAAGTCGGTGTATTCGCCATGGTATGAGTCGAACACACACACCCTCGACGGGTTGGGCACATAGCCGGTGGTGCCGCTTGTGAACATATAGTGGCGTCCGTTGCGCACGAAATGGGCCGGGGCCTCGCGCGTATAGGGTGGCAGCAAACCCACGAAGTGCTCGGAATAGTTGCCGTTGGTGCCAAGAAAATCGTCGGTTAGCTCTGCACAAACCATCTCCCAGTGTGGCCGCTCAAACCATACATAAGCCTTGCCGCTGACTTCATCTACATACATATCGAAGTCGCCGACACCGAAACCCTCAGGCTTGAAGCTCCTGACCAGCGCGTATGGCCCCTCAAAACGGTCGGCCTGCATTATGACAAAGTAGCCGTCGGTATCCATCGACTTTATCCAGCACACCCACTTGCCTGTCTTCCGGTTGTAGATGATGTGCGGGCGGTCAAGAGTCTGCGAATAATGGAGTGGCGAAAGCGGATTGACAGTATCTGGCTTTATGATAAGCCCGAGGTCTTCCCAATTGTAGAAGTCGGTGGAACGGTATGCCCTGATGCCCCATGTCCACACGTTGGAGCCCAGAGTTGTCTTCTCCTTGTTCTCACCATACCAGTAGTAAACACCGTCTTTGACCAATATCTGCGGTGCATGTGCTTGTATGGGCTTGCCGTCGGTGTCGAGCCACAGTTGCCCGGGCCTGACACTATTATACGCCTGTGCGCCAACGGGCAAAAGCCCAACCACAGACAACATAATGAAAAAAGCCAATCTTACCATCACCAATTCGGGTTTTGTTTTAGGTTTGGGTTCTTAAGTATCTCTGTCTGCGGTATTGGGAACAAGTACATCTTGTCGTCCCACTGCCGGTTCACCTTGTTCCTGGTGTATGTCACGGTGCCGTCGGCAGCTGTGGTGAGCTTCATCTCCGTTATACTTGTGAAGTGCTTGTCGGCCTCTTCCCAGCGGCGCACGTCCCAAAAGCGATGGCCCTCGAAGGCAAGTTCAACCATCCGTTCGTTTTTGTAACGTTCCCAGAATGCGCCGGGGGCCGTGTCTGTTATGTCGCCCACACCGGCACGCCTGCGCGTCATGTTAACGGCCTCGAGGGCAGACACGGGCAAATCGGGAGTCGTTGCCGACACACTGCCGGTGTATCGGAACATGGCCTCGGCATAGTTGAGCCAAAACTCACCCACCCGGAACGTCAGCCAAGTGTGCGTGGCATCCTTCATCGTACTGTTGCTTGCCAGCGAAATGCTGCCATTGCACAGCTTCTTGAGATAATATCCAGTAGGAGTGGCGCCCTCAAGCGGCTCACCGTTAGCCCCGCCATAATAGGTCTGGAGGGCCTTCGACTGGTACGACGGCCATACGTCGCCATTGGTTGCCACCGTAGCAGCAAGTCGCGGGTCGCGGTTGGCATACGGATTGGCCGGGTCGTAGCCCGACGCCGGGTCGCCTATTGGCCTGCCGTTTATCATGTCGTAAGCGTCGACGAGGGTCTGGGTTGGACAGTTTCCGCCTGCACCGCCCTCAATGCCGGCAGGATAGTTGTAGCCCTCGACAAGATGGTCGCCGGCCGATGACGATGAATATCTGCGCCCGAAGATTATCTCCTTGACAATAGCCTGAGTGTTGTAAGACCGTGAATTCCACAAGTCTCTGTAGTTGGCGGTAAGCCCCTTGCCCCGCTCCTCGCAGGCATCGAGCAGTTGTTTTGTGTAGAGTGCAGCCGCATGGTAGCGCCCGTTGTCGCCCGATGGATTGAACAGCGGACTGGCCCAATACAGAGCAGCACGCGCTTTCAAGGCCATGACGGCCAGGCGGTCGGCGCGCCCGGTCTCCTCTGTGTCAAGCGCGTATTCACCCAAGTCGGAATAATCGGCAACTATCGAGTCCTGTATGGCATCACACTCACCTATTATAAATGCAAAGATGCTGTCTGAGGAGGCACGGGCCAGGCTGTTGACTTCATTGGGAGACATCACGCAATCGATGAGTGGAACCCCTCCATAGGTCTTAACGAGGTTGAAATAAAAGTAAGCACGCATGAAACGGGCCTCATACCTGTAGTTTTCATAGCGGTGCATCTGGGCCCGATAATCGGGGTTGTACTTAAGTTCATCAAACACCTCGCCTTGAAACTTATCCAGAAATTCGTTGGCCGTTGCTATGCCTTGGTACATCTTGACCCATGCCGACGGCAGGTCTTCCTTAGCATTTGATGGGCTCCACGCCCCATTGTAGAAGTCCTCAATGCCGTTGCCCATCTTGCTATATTCGCTCTCGTCGGAAGCCGAGGCAAGCATGGCACCCGAAGAAAAGTTGCCGAAGTCGTAGTCAACATAGTTGTAGAGGGTTGTCATGAAACCGCCCACGTTCCCGAAGTTCTTTACAATATAGTCTCTGTCGTATATGTTATATTCCTTGTAGTCCATCCTGTCGCTGCACGACGAGAGGAAGGTAAAGGAAGAAACGGTGGAAAGGCAAAGAGCCACAGCCCAACCTTTCCGGCTTATGCATAGCTTCATAATCGAATTATTTATTATTTTCGTATCTAAAGATCAATCCAACTGCCCTCGCATTGCGTCAGAACGTAACGCTCAATCCAAGGGCCACACTCTTGTAAACCGGGTAAATGCCCAAAGCCTCCGGATCGTTTTCCTCGATGCTGTCTATGCTGAAAAGGTCTGTCCCGCGAACGTACAGCTTGGCACCGTTCACAATCTTTGTGGCCTTCAATACCGACTGAGGCAGGTTGTAATAAACTTCGAGGTCGCGGAGTTTAAAGAACGAGCGGTCTTCGAGCCAAAGCGTAGAGTTGCGATAGTTGTTGGCGTTGCTTTGACTGCTAAGCCTCGGAAACCTGGAGTCTTTGTTGTCGGGCGTCCACCGGTTGTCATAAGCATACTGCGAAATGTTGGTGTTGCCGATGAGCGGCCAGTACATGCTCTTGGCATTAAGGTTGGCAGTATAGCGACCTACACCTTGAAACAGGGCGTAAAGGCCTATGCCCTTATACTCAACACCCAGGCGGATGTTGTAGAACACACTCGGCACCGTGCCATTATTGCCTATGGCAATGGCATCATTGGCGTCTATCTTATTGTCGCCATTAACATCTCGATACTTTATGTCGCCAGGTCTTACCGTAGAAAATGTCTGTGTGGGGCTGGAGGCAATGTCGGCCTCATCGGCAAAGAAGCCTATGGCCTCGAGTCCGTAAATCTGTCCGACAGAATGGCCCGTCTGCACAAGATTTGGATAAAGGCGCGGCTCTTCGAGCTGTTCTTTTATTTCATTGTGTGTAAGAGTCAGGTTACAGCCCAAGTTAAACGCCACAGGGCCAAACTCTTTTTGGTAATCAAGTCCCAGCTCCAGTCCGCGGCTGTCCACTATGCCCGCGTTCTCATAAGGGGCAACCATTCCTATGGCCGTTGAATACTTGCCTGCAGACGAGACCCATATGTCTGTGCGATGCTGCATGTAGAGGTCGAGGGTGACATCAAGAGAGCCAAAAAGCCTGGCATCCATTCCAACATTATATTTGTATGCCTTCTCATGACCGGGGTTGACCGTAGCCAACTGCCCCAGACCGGTTGATGTAAAGTCGGTATTCCAGCCGCTGTCGAATGGATAAGTTGCACCTGTCATGGTGTATTGCTGCTCATAATACGACCACACATTGTCGCCCGGAAGATAATCGGCGTTGATAATGCCGGCCGAAGCACGTAACTTCAGAAAGTCCACCCAGCCAACATCCTTCATGAAATCTTCGCGAGAAACGATCCATGCGGCAGAGACTGTTGGCGAGAAATTCCATTTAGAACCGGGAGCAAGGCGGCTGCTGCCACTCTCAACCAAGGCAATGTCTGCAAAGTAGCGCTGTCTGTAACCATAGTGTGCCCACAATGAAACATCCTGACGATATACCGTGTTGTTCACTCCCTCGGGATCCTCGTATTCATATTTCCATTTCAACTGTGTGTAAAGGCTGTGGTCGCCAAACTCACGCATGAACTTAAGCCCTCCGTCGAAATGAAACCTGCGGCTATAAGTTTCGACACCGGCCTCATCGCCCATCGGACTGTCAACACCATACGTCTGTTCGGTGCTTGTGGGCTCGGCGGCGGCATCAGGCCAGTTTGGCACAACAACACTGTAAACGTAGGTCTTTGAATGGTCTTCAAATATGTTTGCCGTGTTGTCATAGCCTGTACGAACAAATGCCCCGAGCCCCTTGAGCCAACTGCCGAGGTCTTGACAGATGGAAATATCAGCATAGAGTGAGCGGGAATGATTCTTGTAATAAGCCGCCCCCGACGACTGGGCAACGGGATTAAGCGTTCCCGCCCATGTATTGCTGCCGCCCCAAGTTCCGCCGGAACTCTTTACCGGAAATGCAGACGCGGGCAATGTGTAAACCATATCCCACAGGTCTGCCTGATTGCCAGGGCCGGATTCTTCGGCCAAGACTCCGAGCAGATTGACTTTGACGAGAGTGGTTGGGGTAAGATTTATGTCCATGTTCATGCGCATATTGCCCTTAACATACTTGTCCTGAGTGGAATACCCGTCGTTGTTGTCATGGTTCCTAACGAACCCCTTGTCGGTAATGAGGTCTACCATGGCGTAATACAAGAACTTGTCTGTACCACCCTGAAACTGCAGATTATACTTGTTGGTCATTGCACGGTCGCGAAATGTCTCGTCAACCCAGTTTACATTGGGATAGAGATATGGGTAAGTGCCATCGCGCAAAGCGTCAAGCTCATTGCTGTTATAACGCGAACTGAGTCCGTCGTTAGCCCGGGCCTCGTTGATTGCCTTGCCGTATGTATAGGCATCGACAAACTTTGGCTTATTGATGATGCTGTTGAACAGATGGTCGTAAGTAAACTTGATGCTTCGCGAGTTTGATTTTCCGCGCTTTGTAGTGACAAGCACCGCGCCGTTGACACCCTTATAGCCATAAAGAGCCACTGCAGCCGCATCCTTGAGCACGCTCACCGAAGCCACCTCCTCGGGTGTGACGGTGGTTATGTCGCGCTCAATACCGTCAACGAGTATCAATGGCGAGTCGTTGCCATTGAGCGTTTGCAGGCCTCTGACGTAGAACGTTGGGTTCTGCGTGGCATAGCTTCCGCTCCCCAGAAGGGATATAAGGCCGTTGCCTTGGCCAATTATGCTGTTGCCGATGTTCTTTGCACTGCGTCTGTCTGTATCACGCTCGGTAATGACGGAGACTGCCGCCGTAGACTCTTCACGCGTCAGCACCACTTCAGCCCCCACATCTACAGGCTGCCCGACAAACGATTCGACCACCGTGGAGTCGTTCTGCGCCGATGCAGGAGCTGCCATCCCTGCAAGCAATGTGAATATGATGGAATATCTTTGATTCATGTTTCGTTATTATTAATATGATGTTCTGCAATAAACGGTTTACCATCCCGGATTCTGTACAAGGCCATACCCCTTGTTGACTTCTGTGATAGGAAAGGGCTGCAGATACCATTTTGTGTCAAAACCCTTGTTCCACCATACACGCGAACCGGTTGTTATCTCGAACCGTTCGAACTCGAAGTGCGACGGCTCGTAATACATTGGATGATCAGGATTATCCCTTACGCTCCGTGTATCGTAGTACTTGTTGTACCACTGCTCCTCATTACGCTGCCAATTCCCGTCGCTGTCTTTCTTCAGCCAGTAGATACGCAAGCCATGGAGAGGTTTCTCGAAATCGGCCGCACGCTTATAACGTATCAAGTCAAAGTATCGCGCACCTTGCAAACCCAGCTCACAGGCACGCTCCCTGAGCAACTCCTCGAGAAGTGCCTCCCTGTTGCCGGTCAGGTTTTTTGTAGGATTGCACTCTGCAAGTCCGCCCAATCCCACTCGCGCCCTCACGGCATCGATATATCCTATGGCTTCAGTCAGGCTTCCGCCATCTTGTATTATGGCCTCGGCATAGGTTAGATACATATCACTGAGCAGCAGAGGAGACCACTGCGGATACTGTTTGTCGTATGCATCTCCGGCAATATATTTCAGGTTTTTATACCCGGTGGCATATATGCCGGTATTAGTTGCAGGCTGCGTTCCGGCCGTAGTGCCACCCACCCAGTTCTCATAGGGCTGCCCACTCGTCCGCCCGTCGCCCCAATTGATGGTCTGCAAGGCGCCATTGACGGCAGCAGTCTCATACAATCGCGGGTCTCGCGTGTAGCGTCGGTTCTGCAATAACTGGTAGTCGGGCAGCGAGTCGCCAGCCACAAACATCGTGTCAAGCCTACCGGCCAGACTGTCGGCTTCCCAATCAAACGGCGTTCCGTCGGCCCACGGAAACATCTCAATATACTCTTCGGTGGGACAATACGACATGCGCTCGTTGTTGCGGAGGTTGAACCACTGGTAGTTGTTGCCGCTGGTGCTTGTGCTCACCCTGACACTATGGATTATCTCGGGACTGTCTTGGAATAGGTATGAATAACGATAAGCATACCTATAGTCTTCTTGGGTGTGCCCTGCAGGCTGCACCAGATGGTATCCACCGTTTTGAGACAGAGTGTCGAAGAAATCCTTGCATGCCAGCCTGAGGTCAGTCCAAAGGCTTGCGTCGTAAGAACCGAACCAAGTGCAGGCGTCGTTCTCCATAGTATACTGACCGCTGTAGTATGGCAGATTGTCATTAAACAGTGGCGAAGCAGCAAACAACAGCACCTGACACTTGAGCGCCATGGCACCAGCCATAGTCCAGTGCCCGGTCTTTGAATAAGCCTCGGCACCGGTGTATTTCCACGGAAGGTTATTGTTGGCAATGACAGTCTCAAGCAGTTCCAGCATGAAGTCGACCGTATTTCTGGCAGACTCGCGCCCGTTTGTGTATTCTTCCTCGCTCCCGGTAAACGTACTGCGTATGATTGGCAGACCGCCATAGAAGCGGAAAGCAATAAAATAGGTATAAGCCATCAAGCACCGGGCCTCATCCTTGATGCACTCTTTTTCACTTTCTGACATATTTGGCACTCGGTCAACATTCTCAATCAGAAGCCAGCAGTTGCGCACAGTCTCCCAGATGTGCTCATTCAGGTACGGATATACCCCGCCATTATTCTTGGCGTCGGGTGAAGAAGTAAGCGATCCATTGTAATAATCGGTAAAGACCTTCGACGAACTGTAGAACAAATGATGGGTGTCGCCCAAAGCGTCGGGCATCCCTTTCCAATAGTTAAGGCACTGAGGTGAACCGTTTGACGACTTACATGGCAGGTTATAGTACTGGTATGCGTAGGCATTGGCAAGAAACTCGCGTGTGTATTCTGCATTTGAGAACACCGTATCAGCTGTCACAGTCCCGCCCGGAGCTTTCTCGAGGAAAGCCCCGCCGAACTGCACTTGGTCTGTGCATGCCACCGGCAGCAGCGCAGCCACAAGGCCGAGCAATGCAAATGCCTTTTGCAGACACACTTTGAATGTATTGTAATTACACCGTTTCATATTTTAAAAATTAAGTTTCAGACTTACTGTATACGTTTTCTGTAGCGGATAGGACGGCGCCGAACTCGTCCGGGTCTCCGGGTCTCCCCATATAAACGGAGTGAACGTAAGCAAGTTATAGCCGCTTATTGCGATTTGCAAATTATTGATTCCCAACTTTCTTTTCAAGAAATCAGCATGGAAATTATATGCCAACGCAATGGTTTTCAGCCTTAGATACTTGGCATCCTTTTCGTAAAGAGAGCAGTCAAGATAGTTGTTGTTCAAGCCGTTTGCCCATGTAGCACGCGGATAATCGTAGTCTTGGCCGGGGTTGTCGGGCGACCATGTATGGTCGATATGGTATTGCAATAGTCCGCCATCGCTCATTCCTGTGCGCGACTTGAACGGAATGCGGAACACATCTTCAATCATTCTCGAAACATTCCATGCCCCGGTCCACTGCATACTGAACTCCCAGTCCTTGTAACTGAACCCACAATTAATGCCGGCAATGTACTCAGGGTCGTCCGTATAGCCAATGGCGCGCGTCTTGTCGTTGTCGTCGATGATGCCGTTATGGTCGAGGTCCACAAACACCGCATCGCCATCCTTCAGGTCAACGAGCTGTTTGGGGAACGGCTCGCCGAAGGTTTCTTCGTAAAGTCGCGGCGTGTCTTCATCATAGAATCGGAAAAACTGATACATATAACGAGCCCCTATGCGATGCCCTTTCTCATATTGGTAGTCGTTTTTTAGCGGAGCTTCCTTCTTTTCCTTTATCTCGTTCTGGTTATAAGACACATTTACAGAAACCCAATAACGGAAATCCTTGCCGATGTTGTCATTCCACTTAAGGCTTAGTTCCCAGCCCCAACTGTCTACAACTCCCAAGTTTGCGTATGGAACAGCATAGCCCACATAGCTCGGGGCGGTCATGTCTTGCAGCAATATGTTTGTGCGGTGCTCACAGTAATAGTCAAATGTTGTGCGTAAACGATTGTCAAGGAAGTTGATGTCAACGCCATAGTCTTGCTTGAAAGCTTTCTCCCACGACACGTCTGGATTGTTCTTGGCCATCTCGTAAGCCCCCATGTGCAGTGTTGCATTGTCTATTCCGAAGTTATAGCCGTGGCCGTCGCGCACTAAGTATTGGCCATCGCCGACCACATACGGATCGGATGTGTACATGAAACGGCTTCCGCCTATGCGGTCGTTGCCCACAAGGCCCCACGAAGCGCGCATTTTCAGGAAGCTGACCACCCCGTCAAGGGGCTTGAAAAACTTCTCCTCACTCACCACCCAACCAACGGATCCGGCGGGGAACGTGCCGAAACGGCGGTCGGGATGGAAGTTCTCCGAGCCATTGTAGCCTATGTTGAACTCGGCCAGATAGCGGTTTTGGTAGTCGTAAGTGGCTCGGCCAACAAGCCCGACATAACCGCGCGGAACATCGCGGTACGTCGACGGATAATACGTCTTGCTTTGGTTGTAAAGCAGCAGACCTGTAAAAGTGTGGTCACCAAACGTGCGGTTGTAGTTTAACGACGCCTCAAAATACCAGTCGCGCGCCTTGCCCGTTTCCTCTTCGTAGGTCTGCAATCCGTTTTCACCATACTTGCGATAGACGATTTTGCCATCTTCATCGAGTATGGGATAATAAGTTGCCTTGGTCACAGTACCGCTCTTAACCACGTTGAACTGGTTGTTGTAGGCTCCTTTCAACTTGAGCAGCAGGCCTTTTGTGACGAAATCGAGCTTCTGTTGCAACTGAAGGTCAATCTGCAGTTTATTGATGTTTGTCGAGATATGGCCCCCGTTGATGGCCTCTATGTCGCCTATACCGCCGTTGCCAAAGTAAGACAGTCCGTTGCCGCCTACAAAAGGAAGCGTCACCCCGTCGGAATAATCGGTGCTGGTGCTCACGAACTTGCCGTCTATGATGCCGGGGCTGGAAAACGGTGTGGCCTGATACATGGTCATGATAAGGCCCGACGACCCGCCACCGGTATTTGGCTTGTCGGCATTGCTCACGTTGCCTGCCACGTTGAACGACACTGTTGTCGATTGGGTTACGTCCAAATCCAAGTTTGCACGATAGTTAAACCTATTGTACTGATAGCCATAGTCGTAGTCCTGGTTGAACTCCTTGAACAGCCCACCCTGTGTCATCATTCCTGCAGAGACGAAATAACGCAGGTTTTTCGTGCCGCCGCTCACGTTAACGCTGTGCTTGGTTTGCAGTGTAACGTCTTTCATTATGTAGTCGGCCCACTGCATGCTCGGAAAGCGTATGGGGTCGCTGCCGTCCTTGAACTTCTGCAACACCGCGTCGGAAAACATCGGCGTAAACTCAGCCCCGCCAGACGCATCAAAATCGTTGAGCTGCATTTGGTTGTAGAACTGTGCGTAGCCATAGCTGCCGGCCTGTTCAACCATCTTTGTAGGAGCCAAGGCCGAGAAAGACGTCGATACGTCAACCTTTGCCTTTCCCTCTGTTCCACGCTTTGTAGTGATGAGCACCACGCCGTTGGCTCCGCGCACTCCGAACACGGCAGTTGCCGAGGCATCCTTCAGCACAGTGATGCTTTCGATGTCTTCAGGGTCGATGTCTGACATCGAACGCTCCACGCCGTCGACCTGTATCAACGGCGACGAATCGCTCCATGTGCCTTGCCCACGCACAAAAATTGTTGCCGCATCGCTTCCGGGCTCGCCGGAATACTGCACAGAGGTTACACCCGAGAGTTGGCCTGCAATGACATTATTAACAGAACTTACCGGCGTACGAGTAAGCTCAGCTCCTTTCACGCTCGACAAAGCACCGGTAACAGTCACTTTTTTCTGCACACCGTAAGCCACGACTTCCACTCCCCTCAGGCTTACCTCTTCTGACTGGAGCTGCACTCTCATTCCGTTTTGAGCCGCCACCACTACCGGCTTGTAACCAACATACGTTATGCGAAGCCTTGCCCCCTTAGCCGCATTGATAGAGAACCGTCCGTTGATGTCTGTGAGAGTTCCCTTTGAGGCATCACCACCATCCACCGTCACCGTGGCTCCTATGACGGCTTCGCCCATGTCATCGACGACAACACCCGTCACAACCTGCTGACTTACGGCAATCCCGGCCGCCTCCGCCATTGCCGGAACGGCAAATACGGATGGCGCCAGGAACGCCGAAGCCTGCAGAGTCGCCAATAATAATCTCCTGTTCATATACCAAAGAGTTTTATTGCCTCTTACTTCAGAACGACCTTCTTGCCATTATGTATGTAAAGTCCCTTCACCGGCGAGTCCACCTTGCGCCCGTTAATATCATACCAATGGCCATCGCCCTTTACCACATAGTCCACTTTTTCTATCGCATCGGCCTCTCCGGCAGACGCGATGGTCAGTTTTTCGATATATATTCCCGATTCAGACATTAGCAGAAGGTTTACGGTCGGGTCGGTGATTCCGTCGTAAATCTGAAACGAAACGGTCTTGAACTGCTCGCTCACGCGGTTGCGCTCCTCTTCGGTTATACCCTGGTTTTCCATATAGTCGGGATCTCCGCCATAGTAATCCACCAATGCCTGGTTCAGTTCAGCCCTTGTCATAGAGCCGTAGCGCCCGGTTTCGTCCTGGTCAAGGTCTTTGTCGTCAAACACAAACCCACTGTTGCTGTCGTTTGGGCTGAGCACAATGGAAACCACATCTCCGGGGTGAAGATCCATTATGGAGAGGTAACGATTGTTGTATTGCGACCACAATCCGCGCCAAACGGCATCGGCTGTGTTGCGGAACACCCAGCTCTTACCCCGGTTGTGTATTCCAATGCGCTTGTCGTAGTCTGTACCGTCGGGGGCCACGAGGTATACCATGGGAATGTCTGCCCCGTCTGTCTTGGAATGGATTGAGAACACATGGTCGCCATCCGTGGTGTTTCCTTCGCCATAGGCAGGGTTGACTATGCCGCCGCCATCCGCGGGGGCCGGGGCCACAGTAGTGAAATCGTAGGTAACCTGGGCATTGATGCCCATAGCAAACATTGCCATCGCAATAACAGAATAGATTTTTTTCATTGCCTTAAGTTTTTAGTTGTATTGAATAATTGAGTTATTTTATTATTATCTTTTTGCCATTACGGATATAAATTCCCTTGCGCGGGTTGTCCACGCGCAACCCAGAGAGCGTATAATACTCCCCGTCTGCTTGCCTCATGCCTGTGGCTGTGCTTATGCCCGACTCGTCATGGCCTGATTCTGAGCGTATCGAGATACTGCGGATATACGTTCCGGCACCGGCTGTAACGACCATGTCTCCGGCGGCCGCCACCACTACGGTGCTTTCGCCTGCCTCGACAGCCACGATTCCTCCTGCCATTCCCTTATTGTCGAACGTCAGCACAGACCCCTTGCAAAGGTTGAATGTAACCTCGTCGCCGACGTGCAAACCGAGAACTGCCAGTTTAGCCATGCCCCCCTGCGACCACAAACCCTCGTAGGTGCTGCTGGCATCGCGGTAACGCCAAGTGCTGCCATCACTGCCGAAGCTGCCCGCAAAGCGGTTGTCGTAATCGTTGCCGGCATGGGCTATCAGCCTCATAGGCTCTCCGGCCGGTGTCACCGGGCTGCCCCAATCGACGCCCACAATACTGTTGTTGACGCCTACGCCTGTAAAATCGTAGACAATAGAAGTGCTGCCGTCGTCGGGTTGGTTTTCCGATATGTAATCAGGCAGGTAATAGCCGAGGTGAGGGGGCATGTTGTAACCCACGTTCTGCCAGGCCACGCCCATTTCATAAATGTGGTCGGTCATAAGCCAAGGCACTCGGCATTCTGTAGGAATGTTGGTGGTAAAGATGTTCAGAGTGCAAGAGTCGGCATCATCCCACAGGATGACCTCCTCGCGCCAGTCGCCCATGATATCGGCGATGAGGCACGGGTGGGGCTTTCCGTTGGTTGACGAAGAATTGCCGTAGGCCCACATCTGTATGACATGGTCAAAGTTGCCGCCACCGTTCCACTTGTCGACAGTAGCGTCGTAAAAAAGCTCATCAGCCGGGTCACCGTCCCAATACAGCCTGAACTTGTGTGGCTTGTCGGTTGCGAGCGTGGCTATCTCCCCGCCTTTTACATTATAGATTACAGGAGATGCGGCCGTCCAGAACTCAGCCCCACGCTCAGACAGGTCGAGGTCGGCCATGGTGCCCATGCCGTTGTCGCCTGCACTGCCTTCAGAGATGAGTATCTCGCCAGTGCCGGCATCTATGAGATGATAGCCGTAGGGGGCCTCCTCGTGAACCATGAAAAACTCCAGCCCCTGACGGTCGGGGTCGAAATCGCCGAGGTGGATTGCGTCGCCATGGCCCATGCCTGTGCTGTATAGCATCCACCCGTCATCGTCGAGTGCTGCCGAACCAAACATTATCTCGTCGCGGCCGTCACCATCCACATCGCCTACAGATATATTGTGGGCCCCTTCTCCGAAACAGGTATTGCCCTCGGTGGCCACCCCGTCGGGCCCATCGAGCGGACGGCCCGATGTGTTTTCAAGGTATCGGCGGGTCTCGCTGCTTCCGTCGGGAGAATAAAGCGTGAGGTCGGCCTTGCCTGTCGACGCCGAAAGCCATCGCGTAACGAGCCGCGAGCCATCAAAGTCAACCGCCCAGATGTAAGCCCGGGTGTAATAGCCGCGGGTGAAGATGGCCGACGGATTGGACTCTTGCCCGTCGAGATATGCCACACAACACAGATAGCGCTCGCTGCGATTGGAATAGTCATCTCCCCAAAACGCGTCGTCGGGATAGTCGGCCACACCGCACAGTCCACCGGCGCGGTTGGGTGAATACCACACGGTGTGGATGGCTTTCCCGGTCTTTCCGTCGAACACGGTCAACAGCTCGGCACCTCTGAATATGCGTCCGTTGGAGCGGTTGCGCAGGTCTTCCACATTGTCAAGAGCCTTTATCGCCGGGTCTGAGGCTGCCTCGGTGACGTAAGCCCCTGTTCCGTCCTTGCTCCCTGGGGCTGTCTTGCAAAGCATCTCGGCCTGCCCGTCGCCATCAAGGTCGTAGAAAACAATCTGAGTGTAATGAGAACCGGCACGTATGTTTATTCCCAAATCCACCCGCCATAGTCTTTCGCCGCCAAACTCATAGCAGTCGATGATGCAGTTTCCGGAATATCCGTTGCCCGTCGAACCATTGTCCTTCGAATTGGTCGGCTCCCATTTTAACAACAGTTCGTACTCCCCGTCACCGTCGGCATCGGCCACGGCGCAATCGCCCGGGAAGTACGAGTAGCTCTCTCCCGACGGAGTACGGCCGGCGGCGGGCCGGTCGGCCCTCAACGTTGTGAAGACATCGGCCCACGGAGTCACCACCTGCGTTTCCTCAACCACACGGCCGTTTTGCCTTACGACCACGCTGTAGGTGTTAGACTGAGTCCCGGTCATGTCAACGAAAGACGTGGAGCGAATCAAGTTGGAGGCTATCACCTCGCCGTCGCGCAAAACATCAAACGATACACCGGCATCATCACCGGGCAACAGCCTCCAACTGAGGAAGACCCCACTCGACTGCGAAGGCAAAGCAACCAATGAACGCCCCCTGCTTCCGGCAACGAGACTTGCCGTGGCCGACAGTGTGAACGCCATGAAACAAATCATTATGGTTAGAATATTTCTCATACTGTTATATAGTTTTTTTGGTTTTCAGCCATATTAGTGCACGAAGTATTTTTATTTTACATCGACTTGAAGGCACCGCCAAGAGCCCTCAATACCAACAGCTCGGCAACGCCGAAGTCACCAAACGGCTTTAAGCCTGTTGCAATGGTTGCAAGTGGTTTTGGTGCTGCAAATATAGATATCTGCACTATCTAAAATGGGCCACAAACGTACAAAAACAGCCATTTTTAGACTATCAGCACCTTTCGGGCCACTGTTACACCCTATAAAAGGGTGTGGGAAAGACATTGCTTACGGGTAGTTGCAACAAAAAGACAATCGGGCTACCATAGGGCTCTTACGCATATTCAATGGTTGAACGTTGAAAAAAATGAGCAAAATACACCAAACGCTAAAATTACATTAAACGTCATTGCCACCAGCGATGCGATTGTTTGACAAGACCATCATCGGCTGTGCCTGCATGGCAGGCCTTATTATATGATGCCTTTGATTAATTACAACTGTCAATTTTAACCATGTTTTCGTGGCGCAATGGCTGTTTATGCAAACTGCCTGGCTGCCAGCGAGTTGTGATATGGCCCGTTTTAGCCCGTAAAACCGGCCGTTTCTTAGCTTGGAAAAGGCCGTTCTGCAGTGCAGAACGGGCCATATCGACAGACAGGGCCACGCTTGCATGGAAACGGGCAACAACCGCCTGTTGTGTTGCACAATGGAAAAAGGACACCGGCGGGTAACATTCCGGACCAAAACCAACACATCTGCGCCAACCGCCACACAGTTGCAGGCTCAATGTGAACCTTTTGCCAAGGCTCATAGAGCCTGAATTGGGCAAATGCTCAGGTCTGTCATAACTACATTGCAACGGATACGCACAGGAGCTACTACAAACACCCTGGAGTTGAATGGTGTATTTAAAGCATTCTGAAAATAAACAATGACAATAAAAACAACGGGCTTTGCTTGGACAATACATCACAAATGCTTAAATTTGCAACATGCGCAATATCTTAATATCAATACTAACAATCATAAACTTGTTTTGTGCCTGCCCTTTGGAAGGCATGGACATCTTTTCACGCAAATTTAACTCAGAAAACGGACTGCCCGACAACAATGTAAGAAACATCATACAAGACTCCAAAGGATTCATCTGGATGGGCACGCCCGGAGGCCTTTACCGCTTCGACAACTATTTCTACACGACATACAAATATTCTGAAAGCGGGAACACAAAGCTGCTCAACAACAACCATATAAGCGGACTGTACAGGCTGCCCGACGACAGACTGCTCATTGTCGAACTGGGAGGCAAGCTGTCAATCTTCGATGTAAACAGTAACAGATTCGTTGATCTGCCCGCCCGGAAGAAACAACACGTCTACGACAGCGTGCGCACAACAAAGACAGACATGCAAGCCCTCGCACAATTCAAGACTGTAATAGACAATGGCGGGAACGTTATCAACGACAACCTCGGCAACATGGTTGTTGTAGACACAACGGGGCTAATATGGTTTATTGACCGCAACACACGCGAAGTCATAAAGATGCGAGTGTTCGACAAAGACCTCTTCCCGCTGGTAAACAGCAAGAAATACAAAATCGTCACTTCAAGGAAGAACAACCTTATATGGGTGTCGACAAACGGATGCGGCATAACCGTTTATGACCGCAAGACGCAAACCGCTCGCCACATACGCCATGACTCTGGCCTTATTTCTTCGGATTTCATCATAGACATGTGCATGGACAGGAATGAAGATGTATGGGTTGCCGACGAATTTAACGGCGCAGTATGCCTCACCGTACAAGACAACGACACGGCTGTCAAGCTGCTTAACCCGCATGCCGGCAACCAACGGGCCAACCAGGTCTATGTGATGAGGTGGATGCCAGACAGCACTTTGTTTATTGCCAACCCATTCGCCGACGTATACAAGACTGACCACAGAATGCACATACCGCCCCGTCCGACCATAAGCGGACTCGACGTACACTCCATTTGCTCAGACATCAACGGCAACACTTGGATAGGAACAAGGCAGGAGGGAATACTCGCCAAAGGCAGAAAATGGCTGCGCCACGACCCCAAAGACAGCCGAACGGTGTCGGCCAACAACATTCTGCATATGCTCTGCGACAGCAAGGGCCGCATTTGGGTGGCAGCCGCAGAGGCTCACCTCGACCTTGTTACTACCAACAATGACGGAACCATAACATTCCGCCACTTTTTCGGCGAAAACTTCTCGCCGAGGGTAATGCTGCAAGACAAGGCCGGAGCCATTTGGGTTGGGGCTGAAAGTGGCCTGTATCGATTCTATCCTGACGAACTTATTAAGAATAACGACGCATTCACACGCATCATACCCGCTGCTGATTTGGCTCACTGCGATGTATGCTGCATATTTGAAGACACCAACGGACACATATACATAGGAACAGCAGGCAACGGCGCCTACAGGATAGACGACACAAAGAGCATAGGAAAGCAGAACAAAAAATGGCAAATTACGCCAATAAAAGGACTTATATCCAATGATGTCCGCTCAATGATAGAAGACGACCTGGGCGTAATATGGATGGGAACCAACAAAGGCATAACATGCTATGACCCACGAGACGGCAAAATATGGTACAGATACAACGAATACGACCCCGTGCAGAACTTCTATGCCGACAACTGCGCATGCCGCATGCCCGACGGGAAACTTGCTTTCGGCACAAACAGGGGGATTGTGATTTACGACCCAACAAGGGCCGCAAACGAAAACGGAACCGCAAACCGACTTACCATCACCGACATACTTATCAACGGGGTCTCGGCCGGACTCATGGGCAACGATTCGCCTATAGACGGTGCACCCGACAACGAAGAAGCCATCACCCTGCCGTACAACAGGAACTCATTGACCATAAGATTCTCTATGTTCAACTTCAAGTCGGCCATGGGAACGCGCTACAGCTACTACCTCGAAGGCTATGACAAGGGCTGGAGCGAACCCTCTGCCTACAGCTTCGCATCATACAAGAACTTGCCTCCGGGAAGATACATATTCATGGTCAGGGCACATGACAACGGACCGCGCCCAAGCGAAGAGAGACAGATGGTTATCACCATCAGGCAACCGTGGTGGAGCACTTGGTGGGCATGCGCAATATACATGGCCTTGGCTGCCATAGTTGGAACCGCGGTGTTCCGTCAACTGCGCACCGTCTACAGGCTACGCCAGCGCATCGCCATTGAGAACAAGCTCACAGAATATAAATTGCAGACGTTCACCAACATATCGCACGAGTTCCGCACACCATTGACTATAATACGCGGAGCCATGCAGAGCATCGGCAACCAAGACATACCGGCCGGGATGCAACAGCCAATAAGCAACATGCAGAAGAGCGTCAACAGGATGATGAGACTTGTAAACCAGCTCCTTGAGTTCCGTAAGATGCAGAACAACAAGCTCAGGCTTGCATTAGAAGAAACCGACGTGGTGAAATTTATCAAGGAGATATTCTCCAGTTTCAAGGACATTGCCGAAAACAAACGCATAAACTACATGTTCATACCGCAGGAAAAGTCGAGAATGGTGTTTGTCGACAAGGGGCATTTAGACAAGATTGCATACAATCTACTGTCAAACGCTTTCAAATACACGCCTTGCCAAGGTGAAATCACGGTGAGACTCGGCTTTAAGGACAACAAGATGATTATTCGCGTGGAAGATAATGGTGTAGGCATACCTAAGGAAAAGCAACCGGAACTATTCCAAAGGTTCATGCAAAGCACGTTTTCCAATGACAGCATCGGAATCGGGCTAAACCTTACCAAGGCCTTGGTGGAGGTTCACAAAGGCAGCATCAGTTTCATGCCAAATGTTCCCAAAGGATCAATCTTCACCGTGGAACTGCCAACAGACAAGGGTGTTTATTGTGAAGAAGACTTTATGGCTCCCGGACACCTGCTACTTGAGCATGCCCAAGAGGATAATGGCAGAGCATACCACGAACTGGCAGCACAGCCTATGAACGACCGCAAGGTGCTTATTGTTGAGGACGACGCCGACGTCATGGAATATCTGCGCGAAACAATGCAGAGGCTATTTACCGTATACACGGCCATGGACGGGATTGAAGCACTCCACACACTGGAAGACCTGCAGGCCGACCTCATCATCAGCGACATAATGATGCCCCTGATGGACGGATTGGAGTTCACGGCAAGGGTGCGCAACAACGAGAACACCAAAGACGTACCGATCATCTTGCTGACGGCACTGACCAGTGACGACAAGAGGATAAAGGGTTTGAAAAACGGAGCCGACGCATACATAACGAAACCATTTGACCCTGAGCTACTAATAACAACAGCCGTTAGCCTGATAGAGAAAAACGACCGTCTGAAAGAGCAATACACGAAAAAATCGGCACGACAAAAGGCCATATTGCCACTGATTATAACAGACGAACGTGACAAGCGTTTGCTTGACTCTGTGGACATGTGGATTGACGGGCATTTGTGCGACCCGATGCTCTCGGTAGATGAAGTTGCCAAAGCCATGGGATACAGCAGAACCCACTTCTTCAAAAAGATGAAGGCACTGACCGGACAGCCTCCGGCCGACTATATAAAGGCGAAACGTTTAGACAAGGCGGCCCAACTGCTTAAGGACGAAACCACCACTGTGGCCGAGGTCTGCTACAAGGTCGGCATAAGCAAGCCCAACTATTTTGCGAAAATCTTCAAGGAAAGATTTGGCATTTCACCAAAGAAATACCAACAAGGAGGCTAAAACAAAGGGCAGCATGAAACAGTCATTTGACTTTTGTAATCATTACATCAAGAGGCTGTGCCACGCATTTGGCACAGCCTCTTGTAAGTAAGCCCCTTGAATAGGGCCCGTTGCTTAAACTATAATATAAGCTATTTGGGATGATTAACTGATTATTCGCTTGTTGCCGAACCTGTTGCAGTGGCTACAGAATAAAACAATAATCAGGCTATTCCCCAAAGACGGCTACAATAACATTCAGCTACTCTGCAGGAGCCCATTTGCAACGAACAGGAGAGACTATTGCCCCCTCTTCCTTTAACTGCTTCATGGCCTTATCCACTTCCTTGCGGTCGAGCCCGCTCAGTTCTGCAATCTTACCCGCATTCAAAGGCTGGCCAGCCTCCTTCATTGTTGCCAATACCATTTCTTTTGCTTCCATAATTCTCTGAACTTAAATTATTAATGTTTTGATGTGTCTATATCGTTATACTATTGTTTTATCCGATGTATTCCAAGAAAGAATCCACCTGTTGTTTCAACTGTTCCCTTTGCTCGTTTGTCATAATCATGCGCCCCTCTGTCCATGCCTCCAGGTTAAGCTGGATGCCTGTCTGCGGCTTTACCATGATGTCTGCACGAATGAACGGCAGTGTGAGCAGCTCCATCAATTTCTCTCTACACTTGGCTGTAGCCGCAGTTCCACCGGCACCGCTCAGGGCAACTTTCTTCCCGTTGATGGCCAAAGGCGTCTGCTGGTCTCCTGCCACAAGCGGACGTGAAAGCCAGTCTATCAGGTTTTTCAAGTGACCGGGATAACTGTAGTTGTATTCCGGTGAGAATATCCATAGCGCATCAACTTCTGCTACTTTATCCCTCACCCTCCTCACGGCATCAGGCGCAGGAAATTCGATGTCCTGGTTCATCAGGGGCACATCGGAATAATCAAGATACTCCACAATTGCCCGACCTTGCAACAAACGCTCAGCCTCTTCGGCGAGCTTTCTATTGAACGATTCCTTACGCAGTGAACCGATGATAAACAATATTTTCTTCATTCTGGTTATTATTTTAATTCATTTGAATAACGTGATGCATAGCCGACAGATTACTTAATGAGTTCGGCATGCCTCACCACATGTTCAATTCTACAGTTTTTCCAAATGGCGCAAGCGAAAGCCTTGCCATCTTGAAGTGCTGCTTTGCAAATGGAATGCCGATGATTGACACAAATAGCAATGCCCCAAAGAACACATGCATCAGCCATGACCACAGTCCGCCAAAGACAATCCAAAGTATATTCAGTGGAATACGGATGCAACCCGTTGGCCCATCCGTTTCCTTTACTACTGCACCAAAAGGCCACAAGCAAAGCAAGCCAAGCTTGAATGTTTGCAAAGCCACTGGTATGCCTATTATGGTGATGGCCATTGCCACACTCCCGGTGAAATACCCGATGGCCGCTTCAAGCCCACCGAAAAGCCACCACAACAAATTACCTATTATACGCATTCCTTCATTAATAGTAAATCAATTATTAAAACCGCATTGGTGTATTTAGCACCACGGGCAACAGCATAGTGCTTGTTGAGCAAGCCAAGTGAACAGCAGCGGTTGTCCTTGCTGAATTTCACACGCCATGGCGCCCAATGATGCAATAAACCAATGGTGCCATGCTTTGAGCAACGGTCTCATCCCATTGGTTGGCTTAGCGCCATTTGCTTTGTTTCCACATTAATATTATGCCAACGCGAACGCTCTGTCCACGTGCCGGCAACCGAGTTGCGCTTGGCTGCTGCGCCTTATCGCAAAGGACACAACCTCGTGCCGGCAATCAAATGGCGGCATATCGGGCCATTTCACCCGACCTGAGGTAGATGCATTCAAATGCAAAGATACACTATTTTATATAAAAACACCACACTATGATTGAAAAATAAAGCTTATGCCCAAATAGATGTTGGCCCACCGAACATGCCCCACATGCTTTTGTTGATGAAGCTGGCAATGTATTTACCTAATTGACTATTGTGTAATAATCGGCTCTGCCTCCACTATACGTTTAGCGCCCGGCCTTTACACCTTGCCCATTCCTGATCTTAGAGTTCACAAACTCCCTTATTTCCCGCGGACCGTGCATACCGACAGAGTCTCTGGGAAATGAGAGCCGCTTGTGAACGGTATCAAAATATTCCACTGTCACACTATCCCCGCTACTGTAATCAATGAAAAAAGTTGTAGAGTCCGTGTAATCTACAAATTCGCAAGTATAACGCAAAGTGCTGAAATCGTCGGGAAACACAAACGTGCCATACGACTTATCTGTGAGCAATGGCTGCACCTGCCACAAGCTATCAATGAGATTCATAACCTCATAGGCATGTCGTTGATATCTGATTGAATCTAAAGGGCACACCCACACCGTCGGACTCGGCCGGCCACCAAGGCCATACCAACAGCCTTTCATTGTGTCGACCCTGAAGCATTCGATGTCGGTGTCAAATCCAAATTTGTCAACCGAATGTTTAAGATCGCGAATCAGCAGCCCCTCTTTTTTTCCTAAATGTAGGCACGGCTTTGCCATAAAGCCGCCTTGCCGATAAAGGACATAATCGCCATACGTGGCGCAAAGACGACGTGAAGAAAAGACCAACCCAGTCAGAAACCAAACAGGAAGTGCCACTGCCAACGAGAACAGGAAATCAATCCTGAGCCACCATTTGAGCACCATAGGCTTTTCTGTTCCCCGGCTTATTGGCCAAGCAAGAAGTCCGAGCAGAAGTCCGGCAGACAGAAACCAAAAAGGCAAATCCCACCGCCACACGACGTCCTCACCAGTGAGGCACACAAATGCAGCGACAATGGCCAAAAGCACAAGCTGCGCCCAAACCATATATTGCACCATCTTATACCTTCTATCCATCTGTCCGCTCATCTTTGTGCTTAAACCTTACGGTTTTACTTGCCTTTCGCTTTGGATACCTTACCTTTATTGTCACGGGGGCGCCGTAGCCTTCGGCCTCTATGCGGAATGTCGCTTCTTTAACAGGCTTTCCGTCTGCACCTTTCATGCCATAGCCATAGTCCCAGTAAATACGGCAAGGATGCTTCTCGTCGATATATTCGACGTCTATGCGCAGGCAATCTTTCTCACTTTCGCCATCCATCCAAATGCGTTCAACATATATGTCATCGTTGTCAATGGGGTTGCCGTGCTCGTCTATCACGTTCAGGTCAAGGTAATCCATTACGCCACGTTTGATTACCGGAACCATGCCGTCCAGTACTTCGCCCTGTAACGACGGTGCCAATGCAAGAACAACTGCGGCATCACCCATTCCTTCAGTCACGGCAATCGTCTGCGTTTTGTAACCGATATATCTTACTTCCAAAGTATCGCCGATGCAAGCCGGTATATCAAACCTGCCGTCTACATCAGTCACTGCCCCGACGGCATCGTGGCGGTTTGTTATTGTAGCCCCAACCAAAGGCTCTTTTACCACATTGCCGTCAGACGTTGTTTCTTCGCCAAGCACAGTGCCTTTGACTCTGATTGTATATGCGGCTACTGCCACGCTTCCTTTCAAAACGCCTTGCGCCTCTTGCCTTGCCTGAGCGTCTGCTTCCACAGGCATAAGCATGGCGAGTGCCGCTGCCGATATTCCGGCCAGCGTCACCGCCTTTCCGGCAAGGGAGCGGGCACGCAACTGCTGCTCAAGGTAGCGCACCTCGGCCTCGCACTTGGGGCAAGTGCCAAGGCAGTCGCCTTTGTAGCGGCATTCCGACGTTGCAAACTCGATATCGTTGGCCACAGCTATCTGCCGACGAATCTCTTTCAGTATCTTGCATGTTTGTTTTCCCCGTGCCATGGTCATTATTCCAATCTGAATATTATCGGTAGGCTTAGCCTAACATTTGCTTTTCTGCCGTTATGCCTGCCGGGCTTGAAATCCGGCAAGAGCCCTACCACCCTTATTGCTTCTTTGTCTAACGCCGGATGCAGGCTTCTCTTTATCTTCGGGTCGCGCACACGCCCATGCGTATCTACACAGAAGTCAACAATGACCCGGCCTTGGATGCAGTTTTCAGCCAGCCCTTCCGGGTATCTCAGGTTGTCTAAGATAAACTTATGCAATGCCTCAGAGCCTCCCGGGAACTCCGGCATTTCTTCCACAACGGAATATATTGTATCAGAGCCGTCGGTCACTTCATAAGGCGGCACATCATAACCCGGCACTTCGCCCACTGTTTGCATAACCTCCGAATCATCCGCCCGACCGTCGCCGCCAGCCGCACACGGTTTACGAGGGGCAACCAGCAGCATTCCTTCTACGGCGGATTCATCCTCTGTGCCAACAATGTCTGACACATCACCACTTACTGACGGCACTTCAACCTTCTCTTGCAGGGCCACAGTATCCCCTTGCAGCTCTTTGTCGGGCGGTGGCGCCGACGAGCCTCCACAGCCTGCCATGAGCACCAGTCCGGCCGATATGCCGGCCACTGCCACCGCCTTTCCGGCAAGGGAACGGGCGCGCAACTGCCGCTCAAGGTAGCGCACCTCGGCTTCGCATTTGGGGCAAGTGCCAAGGCAGTCGCCTTTGTAGCGGCATTCCGACGTTGCGAACACAATATCGTTGGCCTCAGCTATCTGCCGACGAATCTCTTTCAGTATCCTGCATGTTTGTTTTCCCCGTGCCATGGTCATTGCTTTTTATTTTATATGTGAACAAATCGAACCGGCTGAACCCAAGCTCTTCAAGTGCAGAGCGGCTTGCCGCACGGTCAGCATCATTGTTGTAGCCTGGAATAAGCGGTATGCGGACGATGCAGTCGCCCTGCCGCCCGGCTCCGACTATCAAGCGGAGGTTGGCTGCCACAAGGTCGTTGGCTTGCCCGGTGTAGCTCTGGTATATGCCGGGATTCATGTCCTTTATGTCTATTATGAACGTGTCTACCACCGGAATGAGAGTCTTCACCCATTCGCCAGGCACATTGAGCGAAGTCTCTATGTTGATGCGCCACGCAGGGCCGCACAGTTTGCGGAAGTCGCAGATGAACTTTGGGTAAAGGCATGGCTCGCCCCCGCCGAATGTAACGCCCCCGTGCGTGGCCAGAAAGTATAAGTTGTCTATGCTGGTCTCGGCATACAGCTCGTCGGGCGTGTATTCCCTAAAACCGTCGCCACCGCCAAGCGACTGCGGATTGAGGCAATGGCGGCAACGCAGAGGGCAGCCATGGAAAGCCGCGAGTGTGGTAACGCCATCACCGTCGGTCGAGAGGCGATGGCGGATTATGCCTATCATCTTAACCTTCTGCCCATTCATAGATACACTTACACTAACCATGCAAATATAATAGTTTCCATGGCAACAGCCAAGAGGGCCATCTGTTTATTTCCGCAAGCATGGTTTTCCGACCACTTCTGCGGGATTCCCGCACAACAAGTATGACATCAAATGATGAAGAAGGCAATTTGCCGGCAATATGCATAACGCGGCCATCACACCGCTGAATATTCTTATCCGCATTTACACCATGCCGCCCAAAGGCTTCCAAACTCCCGACGGCTGCCTGATTGCGCCTTTGGGCCGCCGCAGCCAGCCAAGTCTTCGACTATGGCGACAACCAGCCTGCACGCCAACAGCATGGAATAGCCTCGGGCCATGGGGCCGGGATGAAACCCCAAAGCTACTTACCCATGGTCTGCTTCACTTTAGCCAGAAGCCCTGGAATGTCAAGATGCTGCGGGCATTTGGCCATGCACACGCCACAGCCAGTGCACGAAGAGGCCGGGTCGCCACGCTGCACCGGCGACATAGACACGGTGTAGTCGGCCATGGCGCGCTCCATGTTGCCGTGCAACAGATAGTTATTATACACATAGGCGAAGATGTAGCCTATGGCAACGTTCGCCGGACAGGGTATGCACTGGTAACACCCGGTGCAGTCAATATGGCCCAGGGCGTGGCGGTAGGCATAGACAGCAGCTCCCAAGGCCTCGCGCTCGGCGGGGCTCAGCATGTTTGGCCTTGCCTTTGCGGCATATCCGAGGTTCGCCTCCACATCGGCCATCGCCCCCATGCCGCTTACGGCTACACTGACCTCGGGCATGTCCCACAGATAGTCGAGCGCCCACTCCGTGTCGGGCTTGCTCACACCGGTAGAGGCAAGCGCGTCTTTCATGCCTTGCGGCAGGTGGGCCAGGAAGCCCGTGCGCACGGGCTTCATCACGGCCAGCCCCATGCCGTTGGCCGCGGCATATTTCGGGCCGAGCACACCGGCTTCATACTCATAGTCAAGATAATTGTGTTGGATGAGGCAGAAATTCCATGCGGGGGTATACTCAACCACCCGCTTGAACAACTGCAAGCTGTCATGAAACGAGAAACCCATAAACCTGATCTTGCCCTGTGCCTTCAGTCTCTCCATCTTCTCTATAAGCCTGTATGGCAGCACATAGTCGTTCCAACCACGGTGCATTATCATGTGGATGTGATAGAAGTCTATCACATCAGTGCCGATGGCACGGCGCGACTGGTCGAAGAACTTCTCGAAGTCGTCGGCGCTCTGCATCTCCCACCACGGCATCTTCGACGTCACGTAGACCCTGTCGCGCCATCCGCCGGCAAGAGCCTTGCCCACGGCCTGCTCGCTCTCGCCCCCAAGGTACACCCGGCCGGTGTCTATGTAGTTGACGCCGCCCTCGATGGCGCGCCGTACCATGGGCGTGGTCTGCTCAAAGTCTACATGCCCGCCTTTCATGGGCAGGCGCAGCATGCCGAACCCGAGCGCCGACACGCTGACGCCCGTCCGTCCCATGGGGCGGTACTGCATGTTTGGGTTGTAGTTAAGTATGCCTTTCGCCCTCTGTTCGCGGGCGGCCTGCCTTCCGGCCTCGCGGGCAATGGCCTCCGGCCCTGCCGTGGCGCCCACAGCCGCGGCAATCAGCCCGCTCTTTATAAAACTCCTTCTGTCCATAGTTTTGGTTTATTCCTGTTTGTCAAGTCCCAGCAGCCACGCCGGGTTGCGGCGCACCAGCCTGTCGATGTCGCCGATGGCTACGCCTGCGCCCTGCAGCCTGGCAATGCAATCGCGCATGCCCTCCACCGGGTGGGGCATGACCGCCTGGCCCAAGTCGGTAGAGACGAAGCTCCTTGACGGGTCGATGCCAACAAATGCGGCAAACTCTGCGATGCCCTGGCGCCGGTATTGCGGCATCCCGGTGCCCTCGCCCCACAGGCAGGGCAGATAGCAAAACTCTATGTAAGCGCCGAGGTCTATGCACTGCTTTATCTGGTCGGGCGTCATGGTCCAGTAGTGTGAGTTGGCGTGGGTGACAACAAACTTGCCCACACCGACCTCACGCGCCTTGCGCGCAAGGGCTATGCTCTCTTGCGGCGAGGCGTGGCCTGTGGCAAAGATGATGCCGGCCTCGGCACATATCTCCATCACACGCACCACCTCGGGCAGCACCCTGCCGCTGTCGTCGACCACGGCAATGCCGCCCGTTGCCCTGCCTTCACACCGGCAGTGGTAAGCGGCATCGAGCGTGGGCATCCAGATGCACCGGCACAGGCCGCCGCTGGTCTGCACCGCCTTCTGGGCCGCAAACACGTTGACCTTGTCGCCATGCACCCTGTTCATGCACACACTCCCGAAGCACTGGGCCCCCGGCAGGGCTTGCCTGATGATGTAGGCCCGGTCGTGGCAGCTGAAATCGTTTGACTTGAACATGACGGCACGGTAACCGGCACGCACAGCGTCTTGCATGAAGCCAAACTCATCTGCCGAGCGCTCGCGAGAGTCGGGCCGGCAATGCAGGTGTATGTCGCAGACGCCCTTGAGCATACCGTCGTCCGTGGCGGCACCGGCCGCCTTGCTGCCCTGACTCTGCATCAGGGCCACGGCCCCGGCCGGCATGACCGATTGCGCCATCAGGGCGCCTCCCGTAAGCACGGAACTCTTGATGAAGTCCCTGCGGTTGATTCTTCCTCTGTAATCCATCGCTTCATTTTTTTGCAAAAGTAATAATCACGCGGCCGAAAGCCGGAAACATATTTACAGAGCTTTGTAACGCATTTACTGATTATGCAGTGCCGCCGATACGGGTTGGCCGGAAAAGCCTTACTTTTGTGACAGGCTAACAAACGAAGACAAAAACATGGCAGAAAAACCAATACGACTGGATACGGTGGACGATTACGACAGGCTGTTCGGCCTTGAGACGCTTCACCCGCTGGTAAACGTAATCGACCTGGCCACCGCAACGAAACACCCGACCCACTTTACCGTGAACTACGGGATATATGCGCTGTTTCTCAAAGAGACCAAATGCGGCGACATCCGCTATGGCCGGCAAACCTACGACTACAGGGAAGGCACGATAACGAGCTTCTCGCCGGGGCAGGTTTCGGAGACCGAGATGCAGGAAAGCATGAGGCCGACAGCACGCGGCATTGTGTTCCACCCCGACTTGATAAAGGGGACATCGCTCGGACGGGAAATAAAGAACTACTCGTTTTTCTCTTACAACTCGACAGAGGCGCTGCATCTGTCGGCCGACGAAAAGGGCATCATGCTCGACTGTCTGGCAAACATAAAAACAGAACTGCTGCGCCCGGCAGACAAGATGAGCAAGAGGCTCATTGCAAGAAACATACAACTGCTGCTCGACTATTGCCTGAGGTTCTACAACAGGCAGTTTGCCACACGCGAGAAAAGCAATAGGGACATTCTGACGAGGTTTGAGGCGCTGCTCGACGACTACTTCCAGAGCGGCAAGTCGAGGTTAAACGGACTGCCCACTGTGAGGAATTTTGCCGACAAGGTGTTTCTGTCGCCCAACTACTTCGGCGACCTGATAAAGAAGGAAACGGGCAGAAACCCGCAGGAATACATTCAAGGCAAAACCATCGACACGGCAAAGACCATGCTGGCCGACACCGGCAAGGCCGTCAACCAGATTGCCGACGAGCTGGGGTTTCAATACTCACAGCACTTCAACAGGGTGTTCAAGAAGGTTGCCGGGTGCACGCCGAGCCAATACAGGAAATGGCTTGCTGCCACGTGAATGCCCCAACCGGGCGGCCCCACAGCCAATACCCCGCAAAGCCTTATGCATCTTAAATTATGCCAACGGCCGTTTGGCATTGCAAAAAGGCCCGTTTCAAGTCATGAAAGAGGCCGTTTTACCGGCCGAAACGGCCCATATCGCCAACCCGCTGGCAATGAGCCGGTTGACAAACGCAGAACATGCGCAACCACATTAGCCCCGGTGGCTTTCATGCCCGGGGCCATGCTACCACCGACGGCACCCCTTCACCGGGCCCGACAGCGGACTGAGGAGCCATGCACATACAAAAAAAGCAGCCCTAAGGCTCACGCCCCCGGAACTGCAAGATAACGATATCAATAACTAAAAACTTCTTTCTAAACAAAGGCACGGAGCAAGCCTTTACGGTGTCCGCCACCTTTTCGTCAGAGCGACTGCCCATATTCACCGTGAAATGGCAACAGTCTGCCTTTCAATGCAATACCTATTAACTAAACCTTAAGTACCAACCGTCTCACGACGTCATTACGATCACTTTCGTATGTTATCCTCTCAATCTTTTGTTTTACCTTTATAATGACGATACCTACATTCGTGTCATCCTTTCAATACTAACCTTTCTGCCTTTTATCCTGACGTTTGTCAAACAACCTTTTTACCTGACTATATCATTACTTAACTTTTTTGTCTCTATCATCGAATCTCTATTCATCATCATCCTTTTCACGATGCAAAGTTACAACTATTGCCGTTACGTTGTTCAAAATATGGCCGCATATTTCAAAACTGGCCATTTCTTTTGATATAAATCAACGTTTTGTGCGCGAACACAGGTCTTTTGTGTTCGCACACAACTGTGTTTTTTGCTACGAAACGCCCAGACAGGCAATTCGCCCCCTACCGGCCGCCATGCCACCGGCGATGTGCCCCTGTCGCCATTCGCGGCCTGCCGTGCGCTTTCGTACCGCTGCAGGCATCTTGCCGGCCACCTTGCCTTGGCGCAGCCCGCTGCTCCACCGGCAAAGGCGCCAGCCAGACTGCACGGCAACACAACTGAATCACTTCGGAATCTGAAGGCCAACCGGGGCTCAACCACAAAGCATGGCCACCGTCGCGTGGCCATGCCCCCACACCGCTACGGCATCACCGGCAAGCTGAGCCCCGGCCGACAGTTTGCCAACAAAGCGCCGGCAGGCAAGCCACCACGCCGTGGCCATTGCCTGCAACAACAAAAATGGACGGCTACCGATTCACATCGATTCCGTCCACTAAAAATATATAACCCTAAAATCCATACTTCTTTTTCAAATGAGAAAGGGGCTTTCAAGCTCTCCCATCCTCATACCTGTTGCAGCTTTCGCTGCAAACAGGGTTTTACATCTGGTCTAACAACCTTTCTACCTTCCTCACATTATCAATTGTTACCCTGATAATCTTTACCTTAGCCAATACCTTTCGTTACCTATTGAGTCTGTCCTGAAATCTTAAGTACCAATCTTTACCTATTGTGTTACCCTAGAATCTAATTACCTTCGACTAATTATCTTTTTTCCTTTTGACGTTGCAAAGTTACTACGTTTTGCCGAAACGGCAATGCAAAAAATATGTTTTAAAACATAAAAGGGGCTTGTTTTTGACCTAAATCAACTAAATGTGTCCGCACACAACGGTTTTTACCGCTTTTCGGCGGCCCAATCCCCGCCTATCTGCCCGGCCACCATGTTGGTCAGCTCCACAAAGCGGGCCACGCTGAGTTGCTCGGGGCGCATGGTCATGAGCTCGCCGTCGAAAAACCCCTCGGCCACGGCCTTGCCTCCGAACAGTGGCTTCAGGCTGCCCCGCAGCATCTTCCGCCGCTGGTTGAACACCGTCTTTACCACCCTGCGGAACAAAGCCTCGTCGCACCCGAGGTCGGTAACCCCGTTGCGGGTCATGCGTATCACGGCACTCTTTACCTTTGGCGGCGGGTTGAACACGCCCTCGTCGACGGTAAACAAATACTCAACGTCGTACCATGCCTGCGTGAGCACGCTGAGTATTCCGTAGGCCTTGGTGCCCGGGGCCGAAGCCATGCGCTGCGCAACCTCTCGCTGTATCATGCCGGTGCAGCACGGTATGAGGTCTTTATTGTCGAGCATCTTGAAGAAAATCTGCGATGATATGTCGTATGGATAGTTGCCCGTGAGCACAAACTGGCGCCCGCCAAACACCAGGCTTAGGTCCATGCGCAGGAAATCGTCAGCTATCACGTTCTCTTTCAGGCGCGGGAAACGCTCGTGCAGGTAGGCAACGGATTCGGAGTCGATCTCCACCACCTTCACTTCGCGGGGCTTTTCCATCAGATACTGGGTGAGCACACCCATTCCCGGGCCCACTTCCAGCACCGGGATGTCGGGGCACGAGTCTACAGTGTCGGCTATGCGCCGTGCTATGTCGAGGTCGGTCAGGAAGTGCTGGCCGAGGTTCTTCTTTGGTTTTACTTGCTTCATGATGGATGCAAAGGTAGCTGAAGTTGGATAAAAAACAAAACAAAAGCCCCAGTTTTTAACCTCCCCGCCTCATTACACATTATATATATAATAAGCGCGACAGGCCGCCGGCCGCCGGCCATCCATATTTCCATCCATTCAATCCACCGCCGGGGCCATGCCTGCCGCGCCGTTCAAAGTGCCGGGTGAGCGGCGTCAGTAGTAGTGTTCGTGGTATACCTCGAAATACAATATGCCTCGTTCGGGGCTAATGGTCACCTTGTCCTCACGCGCAAGCCACCCTATGGCACACGCAAGTTCCAGCGGCCCAAGCCCGGTCTTGCCCACCAGCTCTTCCCAAGAGCACCGTTTGTCACTCAGCACGTTCCATACCGTGCCGGCATCTCTGCCAATCTTTTTCTTGTCCATGCCTGTTTGTTTTATTTTCAACAACTATTTTAACTTTCATTCGCGATGGCCTTTCAGCGCATACACCTATGTGCGCTCGCCCCGATGGTAAGGCAGCAGCATGCAAAGCAGGGCGCCGCCTGCGCATATCCATACCGTAGAGCCCGTTATGTCTTTCATTGCCACGAGGGTGGCCTGCTTCGCCACCGGCCCGAGCACGGCCGCCGACGCCGTTTGGGCAGCCTCGACGGCACCACGGCCCAGCCTCTTGCCGCCGGCCTCGACAGCTGCAAAGCGTGCTGCCGCCTGCTGCCTGTCGGCGCTGTAGTCGTAAGCCAGGCGTGTCGCGTAGTGCCTTTGGCGCTCCTGCAGCCAGTTGGCGTAGACCGAAGTGCCTATGGCCGGGACCACGACATTGCGCACAGCAACCATCAGGAAGAGCCACGTGGCGAAATAGCGCGCCGGCAACCGCTTCATGGCAAAGGCGCACGTGACCGAGTAAAGCACCAGCATGCCCGAATAGTGCAGCAGCGTTGGCGGTATGGTGTGGCCGTAGTCGCCCATCGTCTGGTAATGGAAGAACATGTAAAGGTTGGCTCCGAGCATCAGGGCAAAGCCCATGGCGTAAATATAACGGAAGTGAACCCGGCAACGCACACACACCAGAGACAACGCCATGCCGGCCACGCAGCCCGGCATCGCCCAGCACGACACACGGGCACTGTCAAGGTTTCCCGCGCAGGTAGACAGCTTCAGGTAGGTGGTAACAAACAGCGTGCTGCTGTTGACGAGCATCAGCAGCACAAAGATGCCGATGCCGTACCACGTGTAACGATGGCCGAACACACCCGCCTCGAGCAGGGGGCGCTCCGCCGTATGTGCCGCAAGCCACAGGTAAAGCCCGCCGCCGATAGCCGCCACGGCCAGTGCCACGCGCATCGAACGGCTGTCAAACCAGTCGAGTGTCTTGCCGAACACAAGCATGTAGCACAACGCTCCCATGGCAACGACCAGCAAAACGGCATCGGGAAGGCGGCTTGACGACAGTCGGCAACCCTGCGACGGAGCATTGCAAAACGTCAGCATGACCAGCAGGATGGCCGCCAGCATCATGCCGACGACAAGCCAATAAGTGTATTCCCAGCTAAACTCATAAGCCACCCAGGCCGAGACGAAGTTGCTAAACTGCACTATGCACAGTATGTAACAGTAGAGCACGGGCATCAGCACCGTCCGGGCATGCTCGCCACGGTATGCCTCCGAGGCGGTGGCCGGGTCGTGCAAGAACATGTCAAGCGTGTTTATGCCAAGCACATACGGCGCTATCACGAACGTGGTATTGAGCACCAGGGCCACCCGGACAAAACCAATGAGAAAGCAACACAACGCCAATAGCGGCAGGTTGCGGCTCACGGCGCACACCACATTGAGCAAAGCCAGCACGGCATAGCCGCCTATGTAGACAGCCTTGACGTTGCGGCCACGCAGATAGGGCACCATAAACGGAAACACCATCGACATGCCTATGCTCGCACAAAGGCTCAGAAACTGGAACTCTTCGGTCAGTACGCCCATGCTGCCGGCCATCTCGTTGATGTTGCTCAGGTAGGTTCCGCCCGAGAAAAACAACGGCACGAACAGTGCAAGCAACACCGCCACACCAACAGGCTTGGGCATCCAGCTGTGGAAAGGAAAGCTCTCTGTCATACGGCATGCGGTCTAAAGGTCTGCTTTCACCACGCACATCATGCCTGCCACGAGGCGTGCGTTGTCTTCGTCGGTAATGTCTGTGAGCGAGATACGCGCAGGCACACGCTGCTGTATCTTCACGAAATTGCCGGCAGAGTTGTCGGTTGGCACCATCGAATATTTCGAGCCGGTTGCCGAACTTATGGCCTCTATCCTGCCTTTAAACGTCTCCCCGGCGAAGGCATCGACCGTAACGGTCACCTCCTGCCCCACCGCAAGTCGCTCAATCTGCGTCTCCTTGTAGTTGGCAACCACCCACTTGTGGCTGTCGGGCATTATTGTGGTGAGCGTCTGGCCCGCATTTACAAACTGTCCTTCCTCAATCGACCGCCTCCCCAGGTAGCCGTCGCACGGTGCAGTCACCACGGTGTACGACAGGTTGAGCCGCGCCAGCTCTACGTCGGCCTCTGCACGCATTATCGCCGCGTCGGCGTTTACCTGCCGTTGGCCTACCTCCGACACCGACGAGAGGGCAGCGTCGCGCTGCTGCATGAGGGCAACGACACACGCACGGGCCATTTCCAGCTGCGTCTGATACTGCTCGACGGCTATCTGCGTAGCCGCTTTCTTTTCGAGCAACTTGCCGTATCGGCGGCAATCCTTCTCAAGCTGGGCTACCTGCAACTGTGCCTCGGCTATCGAAGCGTCGTAGACCGACGCGGCATCCGACGCGGTTTGCTTCGTGTTATCGACCACCTTGCGCCCGCTCCTGGCATCAATCAGCGCTGCCTCGGCCTGTTTCAGCCTTATACGGTACTCGTCATCCTCGATCATAAGTATGGTATCGCCTTTATGCACATACTCATGCTCGGTGAAACTCACCTTCTTTATGTAACCCGGCACACGGATGTTGACCGGCGAGATGTATTGCTCCACCTGGGCATCGTCGGTAGTTACGCTTTTCCTGTGGCCGATAAACAGGGCTGCCACCTCCCATATACCCCATGCAACAAAGGCCAGCGCCACTATTGCGGCAACTCTCCGGGGCATCGAAACACTTGTTCCGACCTGTTCGACAGACTTATCATTTGTTTCCATATACCACGTATTATGTTTTTACTTGCGTTTCACGTCAACATCACATCAGCGCGTCAGCTCATCAAGGGCGCCCGACAGCTTGAGCAGCTCGAGCCTGGCCATGTCGCACATGCAATGCGCCTGCACGCAGGCCGACTGCGCGTTGCGCAGCCTCATCTCGTCTTGCAGCAGCTCGGTCATGGATGCCACGCCCTCCTTATACTTCTCTCCGGTCACCTCATAGACGCTGACAGCCTGCCTGTAGCTCTTCTGTTGCGTGTTGAAAACCTCGATGTTGTGGCGCAGCTGGCGCATGGCGTCGCCGTAGTCTTTGTCCATCTGCTTGCGTTTCTGCTCATATTCCACCATGGCCCGATGCCGGTCGTACTCGTATTGCCGCCTTCTGAGCCGCTTGTCATTGCCGTCGAATATCGGTATGTTGACGGTCAGGGCCAGGTAAGTGTTGCCGAACCAGTTGTGGGTGTCGCCGTCTGTGTGGAAGAAATGGCGGAGTTTTTCCTGATACCCAACAGCCCCCAGCTGCCCGCCGAGCATCACCGAAGGCAGATAACCGGCCCTGACAGCCTTTGCCTGCCGCTCTGCCAGCTCGCCCTTTGCGGCAATCAGCCTCAGTTCGGGCAGCATTTCGCTTCTCACCCCGATATAGGCCGCCGGCACATCGGCCGCCATTTCAACGACCCCGACCGAAGTCTCGGGCGGCAGGTCGAGCAGGAAGCGCAACAGATTAAGTTGCTGTTCGTAAAGCGTGGCATACCTGTCGCGCTGCGCCGTGAGGCTTTCCATGTTTATCTTCACCCTCGACAGGTCTGTTTCCATCACCACCCCGCCTTTGAACATTTCCTCCGTTATGGCATAGAGTTCCTTCATCCGGCTTATGTTCTCGTCAAGAAGCCTTTGCTGCAGCTGCGACGCCTGAGCCAGGTAATATACGTTTCCGATTTGCACCGTGAGGTCTTCAACCGCCTTTTCATACCCCAGGCTGCTTAGGTTAACCAGCGTTTGCGCCACTTTGCTTGCCGCCAGGATGGTCTGGCTGTACAGCGGCACGCTCACCTTCACGCCAGCCGCCACTGCATACTGCATGCTTTGTATTTTCTGCCATGTGGGTTCGTCGGGGAAATCATTGCCCAGCAGCGTGCCCGATGTCACGTTGGCAGGTTTCATGAAATAGTCTGTCAGCATGAAATCGGCCGCAATCACCGCCAACAAACGCGAACGGCTCTGGGTCAATGCCGTACGGCTCTTCTCCATGTCGATGCGACTTTCAGCGAGCGTGAGGTTGTTTCGTATGCCTGTCTCGATGCATTCTTTCAATGACATCACGCCCCCTTGGGCGCAGAGCGCCGACGGCAGAGCCGCCAGCAGCACAAACATTAGTCTCGTATTCATATCAGTAGCTTCGATTGTTTGGGTGCAAAGATAGCGGGAAACGGCCTCTCTGAAAAGTGCAAAACAAGCGGAAGACTGTGCAATTTCAACGAATGTGCTTTAAAAACAGCTGTATTGGTATTGGAATATTGGCAAAAATTCGGTTAATTTGCATCGTAATCAGCAACCAACGACATGGAAAATGAGTTTTACCGGATGCTCGACATCGACCAGCTATTGGCCAATTATGCCACCGTTTCAGAAAACAAGTGCGGCTTTTTCCTGTGCCGCCGCGGCAGCGCCGACCTGTTGCTCAACAACAAGAGCTTTCATGTCGAGGCGGGAATGATGTGCATATACACCCCATACACGTTTATCAGGATAGTGCAACACAGCCCCGACATTGGCGGATGCCTGATGGAAGGCGGGCTCGACGCCATACAGCCGGCGCTTTCAGACATACACATTGCCGACCGGCTGCACATACGTTCACATCCGTGCGTGAGGCTTGGCGATGCCCAGGTGGCACGCATCGAAGAGCTGTTCAACACCATTGGCAACCGCACTGCGCTTGCCCGGGAGTCGTGCAGTCCCCGCTCGGCCCGCCTTCGGGGCATGGTCGTGCAGTCACTGCTGCAGGCTTTCTGCCTCGAAGTGCTTGACATTTACTTCAACTGCGCCCCTGTCGAAGAGCTGCCACAAGACTGCGAGGAGCGCATATTCAACCGTTTTTTCATGTCGGTGTTCCGCAACTGCGAGCGCGAACGCGCCGTGTCATACTATGCCAACGAGCAAAGCCTGACGCCAAACTACCTCTCGTCGGTCATCAAGTCGCATTCCGACCGCACTGCCATGCAATGGATTGAAACGCTAACCATACTGAAAGCCAAGCACAGCCTGCGCTTCACAAAACTTACAATAAAGGAGATTGCATATAAGATGCACTTTCCCGACCAGTCGGTCTTTGGCCGTTATTTCAAGAAACACTGCGGTATGTCGCCCTCAGATTACAGAAACAAGGCTGCAGAATGACTGTGCCCACCGGCCTGCGGGGCTGCAATGGCCCGGCAACGGCTGGCATGGCGGCTACAAAGGCTATAAAGGCAGCCCCACACCCTGTGCCCCCGGTCAAGGCTTTTCGGCCCCGGCCTGCGCCGGCGGGTCATCGCCGGCACTGCGTCTGCGGGTGTCGAAAGATTGGCCGGGGCACTGTTCGGCCGCCATCTGCGGCGTGTCGTCGGGAAGGCTGTAGCGCATTTTGCGGTCTTCAAGGTAAATATGGTTGAGCGTAAACTCCAGCGAAAGCAGCGTCTGATTGCGCTTCTCCCCGGCCAGTTCGCACTCCCACACCGTCAGGCAGTGCCATCCCATCTCAGCCAGCCGCCTTTGCACGTCGACGTCACGCCTGCGGTTGCGGTCTATCTTGCGTCTCCAGAAGTCGGTGTTGGTCTTGGGCAGGTGAAAAGCCTTGCAGTCGTGGCCGTGCCAGAAGCACCCGTTGACAAATATTGCCGTGCGGTATTTGCGCAGCACGATGTCGGGCCGGCCGGGCAATCTGGGGTGGGCCAGCCTGAAACGGAATCCCCTGGCAAAGAGATAGCGGCGCACAATCAGTTCGGGCCTGGTGTCCCGACTGTGTATTGAAGCCATGATGCGGCTCCGCTTCTGTCGCTCACGGTCATTGTCCATAGGCAAACAAACATTGGTTGACATTGCCGGCGGAAGCCGACGGGGGCATCAGCCGCTCACTCTTCCACCCTGACGGCAATGATGCGTATGTCGTCCAGCGGTCGGTCGTAGTCGTCGGTGTCGACCTCGAGCATTCGTTCAACTACGTCGAGGCCTTCGGTGACCTCGCCGAACACGGTATACAGGCCGTCGAGCTGCGGCAGGCCTCCCACCTTGCGGTATGTTGAAGCCATCTCGTCGGTCATTGTAGCCCCGCCGCCCAGCGTGTCAAGGCGTTGGCGCTGCTCGTCGACGACGGCCGTGGAATGGCGCTTGCCCCATACGATATAAAACTGGCAGGCATCCGACTCGCGCCCGGGGTTAGCCTCGTCGGCCTCGCGGGCCATGGCCACGGCCCCCCTTTTGTGGTACAGCCGGGGCAACCGTATCTCGGCCGGAATCCTGTAGTCGAGCGTGCCGCCGCCCAGCATCTGGCCCGGTTCGGCCCTCTTGCTGCCGGGGTCGCCGGCCTGCACCACGAAGTTTCGCACCACACGGTGGAACAGCAGACTGTCGTAGAAATGGCTGCGCGCCAGTTTCAGGAAATTGTCACGATGCGCCGGCGTCTCGTCGTACAGCTCAATGCGTATGTCGCCGAGCGTGGTCTGCACAACGACCGCCTTGCGTGCTGCCGCCTGCAGCGCGCCGGCCAAGGCGAAGGCCATGATGAAAGAAATAGCCAAATGCTTCATGTCATGATTGTTTTGTAATCGAATTCTGCCATCCTCCCCTGAAAAGGCGCAGCAAGAAGATGGCCCCCCTGAACGTCAGTTCTACGGCCATGGCCGTCCAAACGCCCCTCAGGCCGTAGTGAGGTGCCAGTGCCGCCGCCAGCGTCAGGCGCACGCCCCACATGCTGAGAAGGTTCATGACAGCCGGTTTGAGCGTGTCGCCGGCCCCGATGAACACACCATAGCACACGATGGCGGCCGCAAACATCGGTTCGGCAAACGCCTCGATGCGCAGCGCCGCCACACTGAGCTCGCGTATGGCCTCGACCGGCGTCATCACCGACATGAGGTTTGGCGCGAAAACATACATCAGCACGGCCATGAACGTCATGACAACCATGCCCATGGCCACCGAAAGGCGTGCGAAGCTGCGCGTAAGCGCCCGCTGACCGGCACCGATGCCCTGGCCCACAAGTGTGGTGGCGGCGTCGGCAATGCCGTATCCGGGCATGTAGCACAAGCTCTCAACGGTTATGGCAAAGGTGTTGGCGGCTATCGAGATGTTGCCCAGCGGGGCCACGATGGCCGTGCTCACTATCTGGGCCCCGCCCATCAGTATCTGCTGCAGGCCCATGGGGGCGCCTATCCTGAGCGCCGTGCCCACGCAGTCGGCCGTTGGCCGAAACGAGCCGGGCCTGTGGCGCAAGGCCAGGTGGGGCGAGCGGAAAAGCAGCGAGTAGGCCATCAGCGTGGCCGAAACGAATATGGCGCACAGCGTGCCGAGGGCTGCGCCGGCCACACCGAGCCCCACCTTGAATATGAAAATGTAGTTGAAGCCCACGTCGAGCAGGCACATCAGTATGTTGAGCACGCTGGGCACCTTCATGTTGCCGCTGCACTTGAGCATGCTTCCCGACAGGTTCTGCAACTGATAGAAAGGCAGTGCCAGCGAGAAAATCAGGAAATACATCGACGAGTCGTGGGCGATGTCGCTGCCGCCACCCAGCCAATAGGGCAGATGGGCGTGGATGGCAATGCCCAGCAGCATGAGCATGGTGCTGAAGACGAGTGCACACACAATCCCCTGGCGCAATATGCGGCGCGCCCGCTCGAAGTCGTTGGCGCCGATGGCGTGGGCCACCTGCACCGAAAATCCCATCGAGGCCGCTGCCAGCAAGCCGCTGAACAGCCACGTGGACGACTCTACCAAGCCTATGGATGCCGACTGGCGCGCGCCCAGACTGCCCACCATCGATGCGTCAATGAAGAACATCACGATGGCCGACATCTGTGAAAGTATTGACGGAACGCTAAGTTGGGCTATCAGTCGCAGCTTCTCGCCGCGCGTCATGGTGCGACCCTCACGGATGTACGACAACAGTTCGTCGCCCTTGTTCTTTCCAAACATCGAGTTGCCTTTTTCTCTTTTCGTTATGAAGTTTACCCCTCATGCATGCCGCCACCGGCGCCCCGAGGGCCGTGCTGCCCGCAGCCGGCATGCGCCACCATTCGTGGCGGGGATGCAAAATTACTCATTTTATTCTTTTCCGGCAACGGTTTGGGTGGAAAAAACTGGGGTAGGGCCGCGGCGGCGGCCCTACCCGGCAAGGCCCGGCAGGCCTGTGTGTCAACGCCCTACGGACCTACCGGCCTCGTAGGCCTTTGCCAGCGAGGGGTGGCCGGCTATGTCGCCACGCTCGTTGACGCCGCCGGCAAACACCACGCCGGCCAGCCTTGACCGCTCGAAACATGCCACCCAACCTTTCAGCGCCGTAACGGCGCCGTCGGCCGTGGTCGGTTCGTCTTCGGCGGCAGAGGCCAGCAAATAAACGTCACGAAACTTGTAGTCGGTGCCGTAAACCGGGTTGGAACGGTCGATCATGGTCTTCATCTGGCCGCTCACGCTGTAATAGTAAACCGGCGTGGCCCACACCACCACGTCGGCGTCGTGAATCTGCTGCCCGATGGCGTCGGCGTCGTCGTGCATCACGCAGCGGTGGGTGTCCTGGCAGGCCAGGCAGCCGCGGCAAAAGCCTATGGCCTTGCGGGCCAGGCTCACCGTCTCTACATTGTGCCCGGCCTCGGCGGCGCCGCGGGCAAACTCATCGGCCAGCGCGTCGGAGTTACCCCCTGTGCGCGGACTGGTCTTGATAATAAGAATGTTGCTCATAGACAAGTGTTTGTTGGTTTCTTAATGCTTCGTCACTGCTTGCCGCCTGCCACCACCGACGCGGCCCACTTGCGCGCGTCGTCGGCCCCCGAGTTGAGCAAACGGCCGTCGCCCCAGGTGATGCCTTGGCCATACAGCCGCTTCAGTTCGCCCACGCTGTTGGCTATGGTGCTGCCCCCCGAGGTGGCAAATGGCACCACGCGCTTGCCGTCGAAGTCGTAGGCCTCCATGAAGGTGTATACTATGCGCGGGCACTGGTCCCACCACACGGGATAGCCGAGGAAGACAACATCATACTGTCCGACTGCGGCGCTGCTGTCGGCCAGCGCCGGCCTCGACGCCGGGTCGGCCATCTCGACCGAGCTGCGGCTCGACTTGTCGCGCCAGTCAAGGTCGGCAGCGGTGTAATCCTTTGCCGGCCGAATGCGATAGAGGGTTCCGCCGGTGGCCTCGGCCACTGCCTTGGCTGCTGTTTCGGTAGTTCCCGTACAAGAGAAATAGGCCACAAGAACCTTGTTGCCGCCGGACGTCTGTCCGGCCGTCTGCCCGGCCGGCCGTGGGCCGCCCTGCCGTGCGGTGCACGATGCGGCGAGCATCATGGCCGCCGCGATAAATCCAATTGCTTTAACCATATCCGATATGCTTTATTGTGGTGCCTGCCCGGAGGCCGGCACCGGTGTTCCATCAATCCGGCGCAAGGCCATGGGCTGCCCGCCGGGCCGCCCTGCACTGCCCGCGCTCTGTTTTCTAAATGCAAAGATACTTGTTTTCGGCTGTAAACCGAATATCGCCATTACCGAAACGCCAACCATTTTTACTGATATTCAGGCTGGCCTTGGAGCACAGTCGCCACGGCCACAGGCACCTGCATGGCGCCGGGGCCCGCAAAGCCGTATCATTGTAGCCGTGCCGACAGGCCTCTGCCTCGGCCTGTGGCGCAACCCGACAAGGCGTGGAAGCCTTGAGCCAAGCGCCTGTGAAGCATTGCACAATATCACCGCAAGCCAGCCGGCGGCCTTACGGAAACAAGAAACAAAATAGTTACAACGTCGGGATGCGGCCCACGCCATGCCATGGCGCACCGGCGATACGGCCCCAACGAGGCCGCAAAAGCGCCCGTTTGGGGCTGCAAAACGCGCCGTTTTGCCATTCAAAACGGCCCAAACCGCAACCCGCTGACAGCCAAGCGGTTGCGCAGCCGGGCGAGAAAATGAAACGATTTGACAAAAATGACACCCATGGACAAGGTACACTATAACAGGGAACAGACGCCGACGGCGGAAGCTACTTCTACCAACGCATCTACCACTACTCGCTCTACAACCACACCGGCAACGGCATTGTGAGCGGACCGGCAACACTCAAGTATACGATGGACAAGAGAAACGTGTTCTGGCCGATACCAAACGACGCCATAACCGCCAACAAAAACGGGCAACTATGGCAGAACTTCGGATATGAGGGCTACGATGCCGACATACCTAAATGGGACAACTGGCAGGATGCCGTGGCCGATGAAGACGTCACCGACTGACGGCTGACCGACTGAACAAAACAAATCCGGGCCGAAATTGCACCATGCAATTGTGGCCCGGATTCTTTATCATAAAACAAAACTAATTGTCTGACACAACAAGAGTGGCGTCAATGGTTGCCGGCGGTCTTGATTCCTATCATTATGCCAAGCGCTACAGCCGCCAGCAACACTACCACATAGACTGCCATCATTACAAACATAATCATCGCCTTGACCTCCTTTCAATTAGAAGTTGGCCTTGAGAAGCTCAACAGATGCCAAAAACAAACCGGCCGTAAGAACCGGCACAACTACGCACAATGCTACAATTCCAATCATTTCCATAATCTTCTACTTACTTTTTGTTGTTATCCTAATACTTATTTTCTGATGCAAAGGTACGCCTTCCGGCCGAAACGACGCCTAAAGCAAAGGCACTAAATGCGCCAAAAGCCCATATATTTGACACAAATCAATGTTGTGCGCGCCCACAAACAGCAAAATTCCACGCCGAAACGGAGCCGCCCCAATCGTGAGACATGCAAGCCGGCAATTGGCCGGACGGCACCCTTCGGCACGAAGATGCCACCTGCCGACATAAGCCAGGCATGCCTGCCAGTTGGCGAAACCGCATGGTTTGAGCCACCGGCAGGCATGACACAGCCCGCAATCCGGGCCGTCGCAGCAATCGCCCACACGGCCGCATAATCACCACAAAGCCACAAACAACACCGACAAACGCAAATTATGCCCTGCCTGGGACAAGAAAACTAACCGAATTATTTTGCGTTACGCACGAAATAATGTATATTTGCATATTGATATGGAAGCAAGAAAGATAGCAAACACTTGCGTCAAGATAATAATGCCGCTGGCGTTGGGCGGAGCCATATTATACTGGATGTACCGTGGCTTCGACTTCAAGAGCATGAAAGACGTGTTGCTCCACGAAATGGACTGGACGTGGATGGCGCTCTCGTTTCCCTTCGGCATACTGGCGCAAATGCTGCGCGGCTGGCGATGGAGGCAGACACTGGAGCCTGTCGGCGAACATCCGAGGCGGTCGGTGAGCATATATTCGATATTCATCTCATACGCCGCAAGCCTCCTGGTGCCGCGAATAGGCGAGTTTACACGCTGCGGAGTGCTGAAGAGATACGACGGGGTGTCGTTTCCGAAGGCATTGGGCACTGTAGTGACGGAACGGGCCATAGACTCTCTTTTGGTGCTCATAGTCACCGGGGTGATGCTGTTGTGCCAGATGAGAGTGTTCAACACGTTCTTCAACAAGACCGGAACAAGCATGGACTCGCTGCTCGAACGGTTCTCGCCGGCGGGCTATGCAGTGACCGCAGTGTGCGCCATCGCCGCGTTGCTGCTAATACACATACTGCTGAAGAAGCTGTCTGTATATAATAAGGTGAAGGCCACGCTGAGCGGAATATGGCAGGGTGTGGTGTCACTAAGGGGGGTCAAGAACACGCCGATGTTCCTGCTGTTCACCATCGGGATATGGGCCAGCTACTTCCTCCACTACTACCTGACGTTCTTCTGCTTCGACTTCACGGCCCATCTCGGCGTTTCCTGCGCATTGGTGACGTTTGTAGTGGGCAGCATAGCAGTGATAGTGCCTACCCCCAACGGCGCCGGCCCGTGGCACTTTGCCGTGAAGACAATGCTGATACTCTACGGAGTGGCCGACGAGCAGGCTCTGTTTTTCGTGCTAATAGTGCACTCCGTGCAGACAATGCTCGTGATATTGCTCGGCGTATGGGGCTGGGCGGCACTGGCATTCACCAAAAGGCGCAATGCGCCGGCAGCCATCGCGCCGGCAGCATGAGCCATCAGCGAGCCGGCATAAAACAATGACACAACAAGGGAAAGCCACGGGCGAGGCCAATGCCGGCAGGCAGAAGCGAGCCCCGAAGCCCACCCTAATAAAACCATAGACTATGAGTGAGATAAAAAACCTAAAGCCCGAGTGCATCTGGCGCAACTTTGACGCGCTGACACAGGTGCCGCGTCCGTCAGGACATCTTGAGAAAGTACAGAACTTCCTGCTCGACTTCGCCGCAAAGGTTGGCGTCGAAGCCTTTAAGGACACGGCCGGAAACATTGTGATGCGCAAGCCCGCAACCCCGGGAAAGGAGGGGTGCAAAGGCGTGATACTGCAGGCGCACATGGACATGGTGCCCCAGAAGTCGAAGGAAAGCACGCACAACTTCGAGACGGATCCCATTGAGACATACATCGACGGCGACTGGGTGAAGGCACGCGGAACCACGCTCGGCTCTGACAACGGCATCGGCGTGGCAGCCATCATGGCCGTAATGGAAGACAAGGAACTGAAGCACGGACCGGTGGAGGCACTGATAACGGCCGACGAGGAAACCGGCATGTACGGTGCCAACGACCTGCCCGAGGGCGAACTCAACGGCGACATACTGCTCAACCTCGACTCTGAGACTTGGGGAAAGTTTGTCATCGGCAGCGCCGGAGGACTCGACATAACAGCCACACTGGAATACAAAGAGGCCGACACCGACCCTGACGACGCAGCCATAAAGGTGACGCTGAAGGGCCTGAAAGGCGGGCACTCGGGATTGGAGATACACGAAGGCCGCGCCAACGCCAACAAGCTGATGGCCCGTTACGTACGCGACGCCATCACCGGATGCGAGGCACGCCTGGCATCGTGGCACGGCGGCAACATGCGCAACGCCATACCGTTTGAGTGCGAGGTAGTGCTGACGCTGCCCAAAGAGAACATCGAGGCCGCAAAAGAGCTCGCAGCCGACTACAAGGAGACCTTCGAGCACGAGTATGCAGGCATTGAGAGCGGCATAATATTCACCGCCGAAGAAACCGAGACGCCCAAGAAGGAAGTGCCGGAGGACATCCAAGACAACCTGCTCGACGCCATCTACGCCTGCCACAACGGCGTGCTGCGCATGATACCGGCAATACCCGCCGTGGTCGAGACGTCGTCGAACCTTGCCATAATAGACATTACAGAAGGCAATGCGGCCGTAAAGATACTTGCACGCTCGTCGAGCGAGAGCATGAAGGAATACCTTGCCAACACCCTGCAGAGCTGCTTCAACATGGCCGGAATGAAGGTTACGATGAGCGGCGGCTACACCGGCTGGGACCCGAACACCAACAGCGAGATTCTGAAGCTGCTCGAACGCGAATACCGCGAGCTCTTTGGCGAGGAGGCAGAAGAGAAGGTTGACCACGCCGGACTGGAGTGCAGCGTCATCCTCGGCAAGTATCCTCACCTCGATGTCGTATCGCTCGGCCCGACGCTCCGCTCTCCCCACACCACCGGCGAGCGTTGCTACATACCCACAATGGCACCATTCTGGGACCTGCTCAAGAAGACACTTGAGGACATCCCGGCCAAATAAGGCATGCCACCACGAAATGATATGATCACAATATGGAATGCCTGCCGGCACAACACGGCCCATACGGCAAGTTGTGCCGGCAGCTTCCTTCTGACCGACCGACACTAACCTCAACACAAAACTACATGACCACCACATTCAATGTTACCATGAACAAGACTGTAAAAGTTATGACCGCAGTATGTTTTGCCATAATTTTTACAGTGTTCGGCATCACCTACGGCATCAGTATGTATGACGGCATTGGCTTGGCCGCAACGACCGCAACCACTGTGACATTCGTCGCAGTGCTGGTTTCCATGTTCCTTAGCTACTACTATTCGTCAAAGAAGATTGTCGCAGACAGCCATTCGCTCACCATCATCCGGCGGATAGGAAAGAAAGCGCTGCCCATCCGCGACATCATCTCGATTGAAAGATATGGCGGCATGGCAACCGACCTACGCCTGTTCGGCGTCGGCGGAGTGTTCGGATTCACCGGTTGGTTCACCGGTGGAAAGGGCAAGTACTTCGCATACGTGGGCGACCACCGCAACACGGTGATGTTGACGACCACCCGGCGAAAATACGTGGTGAGCTGCGACAAACCGGAAGAGCTGGTGGCTCTTGTGTCCAGCCTCATCGGCAACGGCGGCAAGGCGTAGGCGGTAAAGCGGCGCCAACAGGCCGTAACAGATGTTTCAATAGCAAAAATATGCATGTCGGCACTTAAATAAAGTTGAAATAAATGCTGGAAGTTAAAAAGAAAATGAGTACCTTTGCACCGCAAAAAACAACAGCAAACAAAATCATGGACGATTATCACGCGGAAAACTTTAACTTGTAGGTGCCGAGGGTTCGCTCGATGAAGCTAATCCTTGACCTGAAATCATTATGGAGGATTAGCAAAATGAGAACTTACTGGAACACGGTTGGAGGGCTCACAGCCATCGACGAGTGGCAGCCCAATTGTTGGATACAAGTTACTTGTCCCACAGAAGAAGACCAGCAGATGCTGGAAGAGCAGTTCAAGATACCCGATTACTTTATCTCTGACATCAGCGATACCGACGAGCGTGCCCGCTACGAGTACGACGACGGATGGATGCTCATTATCCTCCGCATACCGTACGTCAAGGAGATACGCTCGCGCACGCCCTACACCACGGTTCCGCTCGGCATCATCCACAAGCGCGACGTCACCATAACGGTGTGCTATTACGAGACAAACATGATGATAGACTTCGTCAGCTACCAGCAGAAGCGGGGCGAAGGCTTCACCGACTACGTAGACATGATATTCCGCCTGTTCCTCTCTTCGGCCGTGTGGTACCTCAAACGGCTCAAGCAGATAAACAGCCTCATAGAGAAAGCCAAGCGCAACCTCGACCGCGAAGTGAACAACGAGTCGCTCATCGGGCTCAGCCGGCTGCAAGACTCGCTCACCTACTTCATCACGTCGATACGCGGCAACGAGACGCTGCTGTCGAAACTGAAGTTCAAGCTCCAGATAGACGAGCTTGACGCCGACCTCATCGAGGATGTGAACATCGAGATGACGCAGGCCCGAGAGACCACCAACATCTATTCAAACATCCTTGAGTCGACCATGGACACCTACTCGAGCATCATCAACAACAACATGAACACCGTCATGCGTACGCTCACATCGGTGTCGATAATACTCATGTTCCCCACGCTCATAGCCAGCCTGTTCGGCATGAACCTCGTCAACGGCATGGAAGACAGCAAATACGGATTTGCCATAGCACTCGTCATATCAGCTTGCATTTCCGGCGTTTTCTGGTGGGTTTTCCGCCACAAGAGACTTATTTAGACTTAAAAGCTTTAAAAAATAGACTGAAAATTAGGAGTTTACAATATTTTTCTGTAAGTTTGCGCCTAAATTGTGCTGTGCAAAGCGCCATAAAGAACAATTCAACACTCTGAAAGCAACATTCACACAAGGCACAATGATAGTGGCATTAAAACAATCACGGACTAAAAAGTTTGAATGATGGACTCTCAAGAAAAGACCCTCGAAATGGGCAATCAGGAAGAAATGAACAAAGTGGAATCAACCCCCGTCACGGCCGCAGAGCCAGCAACCGAGGGTGAGACTCCGCAAGTGGCAACCGAAGAAACCGAGGCCGAGGCTGCAGCCGAACCGGAATACAAGAAGCACTATGCCACGAAGAAGGAAGTCCTCGACCGCGTCAGGGAGATAGCCCACAACGAGGAAGCACCTGCAAAAGACGAAGTGGACTATCTCAAGACCGTGTTCTACAAGCTCCACATTGCCGAGCGCGAAGCCAACCTGAAAAGTTACATCGATGCCGGCGGCGACCCTGAAAGCTACCAAATCGCACCCGACGAAGACGAAGAGGCCTTCAAGGCTGAAATGGGCATAATAAAGGAAAAGCGTGCGAAAATATTCAAAGAGCAGGAAGAGGAGAAAGAAGCCAACCTAAAGAAGAAACTCGACATAATAGAAAAGATAAAAACCATGGTCACCTCGCCCGAGGAGGCCAACAAATCATACCAGGAATTCAAGGCGCTGCAGCAGGAATGGAAAGAGATAAAGAATGTGCCTGCCGCCAAAGCCAACGAACTGTGGCGCAACTACCAACTATACGTTGAGCAATTCTACGACATGCTGAAGCTCAACAGCGAAGCCCGCGAATATGATTTCAAGAAAAACCAGGAAATAAAGCTGCGCCTGTGTGAGGCTGCCGAAAAGCTGGCCGAGGAGCCGGACGTGATAAGCGCCTTCCACCAACTGCAGAAACTGCACCAGGAATACCGCGAGACCGGTCCCGTGGCCAAGGAACTGCGCGAAGAGATATGGGCGCGCTTCAAGGCCGCATCGACCGTAATCAACAAGCGCCACCAGCAACACTTCGAGCAGCTGAGGGCCAAGGAGGAAGACAACCTGGCACGCAAGACCGCCCTCTGCGAAAAGGTGGAGGCCATAGCCGCCGAAGAAAACAAGGGCGCAAGCGACTGGGAGAAGCACACCAAGGCCATCATCGAGATACAGGCTGAATGGAAGACCATCGGATTCGCACCGCAGAAGATGAACGTCAAGATATTCGAACGCTTCAGGGCTGCATGCGACGATTTCTTCGGACGCAAGGCCGAATACTTCAAGACGCTCAAGGAAACATTCAAAGCCAACGCCGAGAAGAAACGCGCCTTGGTGGAAAAGGCCAAGGCTCTGCAAGACAGCACCGAATGGCGCTCTACATCCGACAAGCTCATAGCGCTGCAGAAGGAATGGAAAAAGATAGGAATGGTGCCCAAGAAAACCGGCGACCAGCTGTGGGCTGAGTTCCTCGGGGCTTGCAACCACTTCTTCGAAGCACGCAACGCCGCCAATTCCGGGCAGAGAAGCGAAGAGCACGCCAACCTCGACAAGAAGCGCGCCGTGATTGAAAAACTAAAGGCCATCAACGCCGAGACCGAAGGCAACGTGCAGGAAATGGTGCAGAAACTGGTTGAGGAATACAACTCTATAGGCCACGTGCCCTATAAGGAGAAAGACAAGGTGTACGACGAGTACCACGCAGCAATAGACAAGCTATACAAAGAGCTCAACATCAGCGTGGCGCAGCGACGCCTCAACAACTTCAAAAACAAGCTTAAGAGCGTGGCCGAGCAAGGTGAAAGCGCACTCGACAACGAGCGCGCACGCCTCATGAGGCAATATGAGACGCTCAAGAGCGAGGTGCAGACTTACGAAAACAACCTTGGCTTCCTCAACGCTTCGAGCAAGAAGGGCAACAGCCTGATTGACGAGATGAACCGCAAGGTGCAGAAGCTCAAGGACGACATGAACCTGCTGCGCGAGAAAATCAAGGCCATCGACGCCGAGAACAAGTAAAAACACCGCCATACGGCAAGCAAACCATAAAGCCCGCACGGCCGTTGGGCCGTGCGGGCTTTTTCTATCCGCAAGCTGCAACGGGCCCTACCAAGGCTCTCCGCTACAATAATCGGCCGTCACGCAGCGCAAATCCTGCACAGAAACCTGCACCATGCCATCCAATTGCCTGCATCTCCAGGCTGTGACATTGCTTGAAGCGCAGTCTCGCCGCAGTACGACAAGCCTAAGACAAAGCCACAACAATCACGCCCGGCAACCACTTGCACATCTTCACATCACCATGCCTTCGGCGCCGTATCGACACCTACGGCAACACCATCGGCGCAAGGCGCCAACTGAAACACACAAGCCCCAACAACCACAAAAATGAAGTCGGAAGCACGCCACCGCCCCACTCTACACAACAAATAGTGAAGCGACAACAGCAACCGGCAAAAGCCGGAAAATGACTTCGCCGAGGCCGAAAATCGGTTAAATAGGCCACAAAAACCAAGAGAAAGCAAAAAAAATCGCGTTTTGGCAAAAAAAAGACCCCAAAAGTTTTGCGGTTTCAGAAAAATGCGCTACCTTTGCACTCGCAATCAGGAAACAAATCCGATGCAAACATTGGGATATGGTGTAATGGTAACACTACAGATTCTGGTCCTGTCATTCTTGGTTCGAGTCCGAGTATCCCAACAAAGAGGCTTCCAAACGAAGCCTCTTTTTCGTTTATATGCCTCACGCCGTTACGCCATCCTGCCAACTTGGGGCGGAACGCAACACAACAAGCCAAGCCGACAACCATGACACAGGCGGCCAACCACCGCTGAGCAAACAGCCGGACAAGCCGCGCCGCCATGGCACATCGCAGCATACCAACCGCCCCAGCTGCGCCTACGGCATTTGCATACGGACTACATTCACTGCCGCCGCAACCTAAACGACAAGGCATGCAGGCACAGCCACCATGGCATTACCTGCCGAAGCAACAGCCCCAATGACTCCGCCAAACCCGCATAGCCATTTTCCAAAACACCCCACCCGCAGATTCGGCGCCCGCAACACATAAAGGCACGCCGCGCCAAGGGGGCGCAAACAGGCACCGGCCGCCACGGTTGTCAACACAAGGCTATTGCCGTGAGGCCGTCGTGCCACATGGCCAATGCCATGGCGCTCACCGCAAACGGATGGCCCCGGGCTCCAACCAGATGGCGAGGGTTGCCGCCAAGCGGCATAGCCGTTGCCAACACTTACCCCGAAAACGGCATCCTCCCCATGCCGCAATTGCGGCCCAATTGCGCCCTATGCAACAAAAGCCCACCGGGCGCCACCCGGGCAATGGGCGCCGGCGACACTCATGGCAAGGCCGACGCCATGTGAAAAAGGCAAGGCGCAACCAATGCCAACGGAAGGCAGGCACCATTGCGCCCGCAAAAAAAACTTACAACCACAAGCCACCATCCCACTGCCGACGCCGCATACCGGCCGTTCGGCACTCCAAAACGGCACGTATCGACATGCGAAACGTGCCGTTTTGCAGCCTGAAACGGCACGTTTCGGAAGGCAGCAGACCTAACGCCGCAACCCCCTGCCATCCAATCGGTTAGCCCATCCAGCCGCGAACCACGGCCGGAGCACAGAGACATTGACGCCAACCGCCAGCAAAAGCCACAGCCAAACAAGCCCTGTTGCCATACAGTCAGGCCGCCGCCGGTGGCCAACATCCCCAGGCCAAGCAGAGAAAATGCAGCTGCCGAGACACAGCCAACATGACCGAAGCGCCATGGAAGCACAATAAAAATATCGGAACAAACACCGGTCAGGCCTTCGAGCGGTTTTGGTTTCACACCCACGCAGCCCAACCAGTGCCACAATGGCCCGGCGGCCTGTGGCATACACCAATTTAACCATCTGACAGGATGCGCATAAAGACAGGGGCAAATGCTTAATATTTCCCAATTTATTTTGCGCTTTTACGTATTTACATTACCTTTGCAAAGGATTGACATCCGCCTGACAGACAGCCAAAACCGCCAAACAGGCCATGCCAAACGCCATAGCCGCCACGCCGGCGCCTAATGGTGCACGAAGCGCAGGCATGGCAGAAGCAAGCGCGGAGCGTCATGTTGGCATCATGTTTGCATGAGATGATATTATAATCACTTTTATAAATATTAATGGAACAAACAAAGCAATTAGTCCAAACCATCACCAAGGGAATACAAGAGAAAAAAGGAAAAGACATAGTAATAGCCGACCTCAGCAGCATCGAAGGCGCCATCTGCCGATACTTCGTGATATGCCAAGGCTCATCGCCATCGCAGGTGGAGGCAATAACCGAATCGATAGGCGACGTGGTGAGCACTGAGGCAGGCGAGAAGCCTACCAAGGTGGTGGGGCTGAACAACGCCCAGTGGGTGGCGATGGACTACAGCGACGTGCTCGTGCATATATTCCTGCCCGACACACGCCAGTACTACAACCTGGAAAACCTGTGGGAAGACGCCATCCTGACAAAGATTCCAAACGAAGAATGAAAGACAACATGGACAACAAACAGAATAACCCGAAGATGAACATGCCCAAGTTCAACATGAACTGGATATACGGCATGGTCATCGTGGCCCTGCTCCTGATGTGGTTTTCGGGCGGAGGCCAGAAGTCGAGCGTGCAGACCGAAACGTCATACTCGCAATTCAAGGCGATGGTGATGAAGGGCTACGCATCGAAGATAGTGGTAAACAAAGAGAAGAACACGCTGCTGATGTACGTGAAGCCCGAGCACATACGCGACGTTTTCGGCAAAGGGGTGCAGCAGACAGGCAAAGACCCCGCCGTCACCGTTGAGTTCGGGTCGGTCGACCAGGTTGAGGAATTCATCAACCAAGCCCGCGACCTGAAGAAGTTCAGCGGCGACTACAGCTACGAGAACCAAAAAGACAACGAGCTGTTCACCATACTCCTGCAACTGCTGCCGTTCATATTCTTCATCGCCATCTGGATTTACTTCATGCGGCGGATGAGCGGCGGTGCCGGAGGGTCGGGCGCCGGAGGTGTGTTCAACGTAGGCAAGAGCAAGGCAAAGATGTACGAAAAGGGCGGCGAGATAAGCGTCACGTTCAAAGACGTGGCCGGCCAAGCCGGCGCAAAGCAGGAGGTGCAGGAGATTGTCGACTTCCTGAAGAACCCGAAGAAATACACCGAGCTGGGCGGAAAGATTCCGAAGGGAGCTTTGCTGGTAGGCCCTCCGGGCACAGGCAAGACGCTCCTGGCCAAGGCAGTGGCCGGAGAGGCCGGCGTCCCGTTCTTCTCCATGAGCGGCTCCGACTTCGTCGAGATGTTCGTCGGCGTGGGCGCCAGCCGCGTGCGCGACCTGTTCCGCCAGGCCAAGGAGAAATCGCCGTGCATCATCTTCATCGACGAGATTGACGCCGTGGGCCGCGCCCGCAGCAAAAACCCGGCCATGGGTGGCAACGACGAGCGCGAAAACACGCTCAACGCCCTGCTCACCGAGATGGACGGCTTCGGCACCAACAGCGGCGTAATCATACTCGCCGCCACCAACAGGGCCGACATGCTCGACTCAGCGCTGCTCCGCGCCGGCCGCTTCGACCGCCAGATACATGTAGACCTGCCCGACCTCAACGAGCGCAAGGCAGTGTTCAAGGTGCACCTGCGCCCGGTGAAGACCGACGACACCGTAGACATCGACTTCCTGGCACGCCAGACCCCGGGCTTCTCGGGGGCCGACATTGCCAACGTGTGCAACGAGGCCGCGCTGATAGCCGCGCGCCACAACAGCCACGCCGTGGGCAAGCAAGACTTCCTCGACGCCGTTGACCGCATCATCGGCGGCCTCGAGAAGAAGACAAAGATAATGACCGACAAGGAAAAGGAGACCATTGCCATCCACGAGGCCGGCCATGCCACCGTGTCGTGGTTTACCGAACACGCCAACCCGCTGGTCAAGGTGAGCATCGTGCCGCGCGGACGCGCGCTCGGCGCCGCATGGTACCTGCCCGAAGAGCGGGCCATCACGACCAAGGAGGAAATGCTCGACGAGATGTGCGCCACGCTCGGCGGACGCGCCGCCGAAGAGCTGTTCACGGGCCACATATCCACCGGAGCGATGAACGATCTGGAGCGGGTGACCAAGAGCGCCTACGGAATGATTGCCTATGCGGGCATGAGCGACAAGCTGCCAAACGTTTGCTTCTACAACAATTCGGAATACAACTTCCAGCGGCCTTACTCAGAGACCACGGCGAAAGTGATGGACGACGAGGTGCTGAAGATGATTAACGGGCAGTATGAGCGCGCCAAGCAGATACTGACCGAGCACAAGGAAGGCCACGCAAGCCTTGCCCGGCTGCTCATGGAGCGCGAGGTTATATTCGCCGAAGACGTTGAAAAGATATTCGGCAAGCGCCCATGGGCCAGCCGAGCCGAAGAACTGCTCGAGGCACAGCAGCGGGCCGAGGCCGAAGCCATGGCCGAACACCGCGCCAAGGAGCTCGAGGCACAGGGCAAGACACTCGGCGAACCGTCCACCGACACACAGGGCGACGCCGGCGAGACCGACGCACAGAAGCCGGGCGAGGGCGCAAACGATGGTGCCACAGCAGAGAAAGAAGACAAAAACGAAAGCAAATGAGCAACTTCATAGTAAGGACAATAACGGGGATATTCTTTGTGGCCGCCATAGTGGTGAGCTTCATCGACCCCACGGCCATGGCCCTGCTGTTCGCCCTCGTGACGGGGCTGACCGTGTGGGAGTTCACGGGGCTGGTCAACCAGCGCGACGGCGTAGACACCAACCGCATGATATGCACCGTGGCCGGAGTATATTTCTTCCTGGCCATGATAGGCTTCTGCAGCGAGCTGACGCCGTCGGCCGTGTTCATTCCCTACCTGATAACCATCATCTACCTGTTCGTGGCCGAGCTCTACGCCAAGAACCCCGACCCCATCAGCACATGGGCACACACCATGATGAGCCAGCTCTACATCGCCCTGCCCTTCTCGATGCTCGGCGTGCTGGCTTTCCGGGCCACGCCAGTGGGCACTGAATATGTGTCGACCATACCGCTGAGCGTATTCGTCTTCCTGTGGATCAACGACACCGGGGCCTATTGCTGCGGCTCGCTGCTTGGCCGCCACAAGCTGTTTCCGCGCATCAGCCCGGGCAAGAGCTGGGAGGGAAGCATCGGCGGAGCCGTGTTTGTGGCCGCCGCAGCCTTGCTGATATGGCATGTCACCGAGCTCTACGGCTTCAACGAACTGCAGCTCAGCGCGCTGCAATGGGTGGGCCTGGGGCTCACGGTGACCGTGTTCGGCACATGGGGCGACTTGGTTGAAAGCCTGTTCAAGCGCACGCTTGGCATCAAGGACAGCGGCAAGATACTGCCGGGCCACGGAGGCATGCTCGACAGGTTCGACTCGTCGCTGCTCGCCCTGCCCGCCGCAGTGATATACCTCTACACCCTCACACTGTTCTAAAGCCACAATCATACCCACAAATACACTTTGGCCCAACCGGCATTTGCCGGTTGGGCCAAAGTGTATTGCATGATCCGAAACACCACATTGGCGCAAAGAGCCACCGGCAGCCGCAAACGCGGCATAAGCCGATGCCCTAAGCAAGACGGCTACCCACGCCCCCTGCCCTTAAGCAAGCCCACCATGATGCGCGCGGCATTGTCGGGGGCGCCTGCCTTGCCCAGCCTCCTGCCCACCTCGGCATAGCCGTCGAGCATGGCCTGGCGGCCACTTCCGCCGGGCAGAATCTTGCCCAGCTCGGCACGTATGTTGCCAACCGAGAAGGTGTCGGCCACCAACTCCGGCACCACTTCGCAGCCGGCAATGAGGTTGACAAGCGAGATGTACCTCACCTTAAGTATATGGCGGCGCAAGAAAGATATGACTTTCGGTATCGGGGTCTCGTAGCACACCACCTGCGGAACGCCGAAGAGCGCTGTCTCGAGCGTGGCCGTGCCACTGGTGACGAGCGCCGCCGAAGCATGGGCAAGCAGCGGATAGGTCATGCCACGCACCACCTCAACACCCGTGCCCGCCACAAACGGCTCATAATAGGCCGGCTCTATGCCCGGGGCACCGGCCAACACTGGCTGGTAAGCGGGAAAAGCCTTCACGGCTTCTATCATTGCCGGCAAGTTGTCTTTAATCTCCTGCCTGCGCGAACCGGCCAGCAAGGCAATCACAGGCCGCCCGTAGTCGGCAAAGCTGCCGTCGTAGGCCGCCTTGAACGAGGCCACCTCGTCGGCCGTAGGGTTGCCCACATAATGCACGGGATAGTGGTGGCGGCCCTCATAGAAATCGGTCTCGAAGGGCAGTATGCAGAACATCTCCGTCACATCGCGCTTTATGTTCTTGATGCGATACTCCTTCCAAGCCCATATTTTCGGCGAAATATAATAATAGACAGGCAATCCCAGCTCTGCCCTCACATACTTGGCAATGCCGAGGTTGAAGCCCGGATAGTCGACAAGAATCACCGCGTCGGGGCCCCACCCGGCTATGTCACGCTTGCACGAGCACATGTTGGCAAGTATGGTCGGCAAGTGCAGCAGCACAGGAACAAACCCCATGTAAGCCAGTTCGCGGTAGTGGCGCACCCGGGTGCCGCCTACAGCCGCCATCAGGTCGCCGCCGAAAAACCTGAAACTGGCCTCGGCATCCTCGCGCCGCAACGCCTCCATCAGTTTGGAAGCATGCAGGTCGCCACTTGCCTCGCCCGCTATGATATAGTATTTCATTCGAAATCCCAGCTTTGCATTTGTCTTAACATTTCGTAATCGGTCACATCCACCGTGGTAGGCGTTATGGCCACGTATCCGTGGGTCAGCGCCCAGTTGTCGGTGTCTGTTGCCTCCGGTTCGTCGTTAGTATACTCGCCAACCATCCAAAAATAGTCGTAACCCCTGGGATGATGGCAGCGAACAACCTCATTTCCCCACGTTCCCCTTGCCATTCGGCACACCTTGACTCCCGAGAAACGCTCTACAACAGGGAAATTCACATTCAGGCACACGCCCTTGGGAAGTCCTTCGTCAAGCAATTTCTTTGTAATCATTTTTACAAGTGGTTCAAGTGGCCTGAAGTCGGCATCGTCGCTATGGTCGCAAATAGAAAAAGCCACAGACGGGATATACTTCATGCACCCCTCCATGGTGACGCCCATAGTGCCTGAGTAATGCGAGTTGACAGAGGCGTTGTCGCCATGGTTGATGCCACCAATCACCAAGTCGGGCCTCCTGTCGCCGCAAAGCTCGCTCAAAGCCAGCTTAACGCAGTCGACAGGGGTGCCGTTGCACGACCACACCTCCACACCCTCCCACTTGCGGCGCAGCTTGAGCCGCAAAGGGGTGGTGGCAGAGAAAGCACACGAAAAGCCGCTTCGGGCCGCTTCTGGGGCACATACCAGCAGGTCGCCGAAACCACCCACCATGTCGATGAGCGAGCGAAGGCCCTTGGCGTGGTAACCGTCATCGTTTGAAATTAGTATTAAAGGTTTCTTATTTTCCATAAATATCCTCTTAATTCGGATGCAAAAATACGAAAAAAGGTTCATTAATGGCTTTTTCTCGCATAAAATATGTAACTTTGCAAACCAAATACGCAAGCATACTACGGTTTGACAGAATTTCGAAAATGGGAAAGATAATCGCATTAGCAAACCAAAAAGGCGGTGTGGGCAAGACCACCACTACCATCAATCTGGCGGCTTCGCTCGCCACACTCGAAAAGAACGTCTTAGTTGTCGACGCCGACCCGCAGGCCAACGCTTCCAGCGGCTTGGGCGTAGACATTAAGCAAGTGGATTGCTCGCTATATGAATGCATAATAGACCATGCCGACGTACGCGACGCGATATACACGACCGACATCGACGGGCTGGACATAATACCCAGCCATATCGACCTTGTGGGCGCAGAAATTGAAATGCTCAACCTCGCCAACCGCGAGAAAGTGCTCAAGAATCTGCTCGACCCCATACGCAGCGACTACGACTACATACTCATCGACTGCAGCCCCTCGCTGGGCCTCATAACCGTCAACTCGCTCACGGCAGCCGACTCTGTCATCATACCGGTGCAGTGTGAGTACTTCGCCCTCGAAGGAATCAGCAAGCTGCTCAACACCATCAAGATCATAAAGAACAAGCTGAACACAAGGCTCGAGATTGAAGGCTTCCTGCTGACAATGTACGACTCGAGGCTCAGGCTGGCCAACCAGATATACGACGAGGTGAAACGCCACTTCCAGGAACTGGTGTTCAAGACCGTGATACAGCGCAACGTGAAACTGAGCGAGAGCCCGAGCCACGGCCTGCCGGTGATACTCTACGACGCAGACTCTACCGGCAGCAAGAACCACCTGGCACTGGCAAAGGAAATAATCAACAAGAACAGCAAAGACGAAGAGCATCAATAACGATGGCAGTACACAAGAAATACGACAGGAACGTCCTCGGGCGCGGGCTCGACGACATTGGCAACGGTCGCGGGCTCGATGCTCTGATCGACACGGGCAGCGTGAGCACGCAAGGCTCATCAAACCTGAGTGAGATTGAACTGAGCCACATTGAGCCCAATCCCAACCAGCCACGGCGCGAATTCGACGAAGAGGCGCTGCAGGAACTGGCTGCCAGCATACGCGAAATCGGAATAATCCAGCCTATAACGCTGCGCAAGGTGGCCGACGACCGCTACCAGATCATTGCCGGCGAAAGGCGGTGGAGAGCGTCGCAGCTGGCCGGCATGCGCACCATCCCGGCCTACATACGCACCGTAGAGGACGAGAACGTGATGGAAATGGCCCTCATCGAGAACATACAGCGTGAGGACCTCAACGCCATAGAGATTGCTTTGGCATACGAACACTTGGCCGAGACCACCGGAATGACGCAAGAGCGCATATCCGAACGAGTGGGCAAAAGCCGTGCTGCGGTAACCAACTACATGCGCCTGCTCAAGCTTCCGGCCCAAGTGCAGATGGCCCTGAAGAACAAGGAGATTGACATGGGCCACGCAAGAGCGCTGCTAGCGCTCGACAGCCCGAGCATACAGATAAAGCTTTTCAAGGAAATCCAAAAGAACGGATACTCTGTGCGCAAGGTCGAAGAAATGGTGCAAATGCTCAAGAACGGCGACGACGTGCAACTGGCAAAGAAAAAAATCTCTGCAAGAAACACCCTGCCGGAGGAGTTCGAGGTGCTCAAAAGCCGGCTGTCCGACTTCTTCCACACCAAGGTACAGATGACATGCTCACCCAAGGGCAAGGGCAAGATAAGCATACAGTTTGCCAACGAAGAAGACCTTGAGCGCATTATGAACGCTCTCGACAATCTGAAAACAGATAACCAGGCCTGAAGTTGAGACGGACAATCATGATATCCGCTATGCGCATCGCAGCCATTTGCATGATAATGGCAGCACAAGCGCAGCCTGTGGTTGCACAAGCAGTGGCACCGGTGACAACTGCCGAGGCAACAGCTACGGCAGACTCCGTGGCCAAAGCCCGCGGCGCCACCGACTCCGTTGCCGCATACAGCGACTCTATATCCATACGGATAAGCCAAGCCAAGGCCACGACAGACTCCATAGCCCAAAGCATCGAGAAGGCACTGGCGGCGGGAGACACAACCCTTGCCAACGACACGAGAATGGCAATCGGGGGCGAGTTGCCGGCAGAAGCGCTGGTCAACGCCCCTGCAAAGCGCGACTGGGCCACATGGCGGCCCAATCCCCAACGGGCACTGTGGCTTGCCCTGGTAATCCCCGGAGGCGGCCAGATATACAACCGAAAGTACTGGAAGCTGCCAATAATATACGGGGGATTCATGGGATGCCTCTATGCCATGAACTGGAACAACATGATGTACAAAGACTACTCGCAGGCTTACCTCGACATCATGGACAGCGACCCGACCACGCAGAGCTACAACCAGTTTCTGCATCTGGGCCAACACATAGACAGCTCCAACGAGGAGAGATACAAGCAGATATTCAAAAACCGCAAGGACAAATACCGCCGGTGGCGCGACTTGAGCTTCTTCTGCATGCTCGGAGTGTATGCCCTGTCTGTGATAGACGCCTACGTCGACGCCGAACTGTCTGAGTTTGACATATCGAAAGACCTGAGCCTGAAGGTAGAGCCGGCGGTGATAAACAACAGCGCGTCAAACAAGGTGCTCGAAGCGTCTTCGTTCGGCGTGCAGTGCAAACTGAGATTCTAAGGCCGGAAGCAGCGCCGCGAAAGCTGCCACACGGCATAATGCTATACATTATTAATATAAATGAACAAGAAAACCCTACTTTTCACAGTCGCATTGCTGTTTGCCGGCAACAGCATGGCACAGGCACAAGGCAGCAACGACGACAATGAAATAAGCGTAACCGACAGCAAGGGCAACCAAGAAGTGATAGAGTTCCCTGAAGCTATGGGCTACGAGCTGGACAGTCTGATGAACCTTTACATGGCAAAGACATACCTCGACGAAGACGAGGACTGCCAGATGAAGGACATAAACCCCGTGTTCGAGAAAGAGGTGTACATCGACCGGCTGAGCCGAATACCCTCAATCATCGAGATGCCTTACAACGATGTGGTACAGAAATTCATCGACCGATACAGCGGGAGGCTCCGCCACTCGGTGAGCTACATGCTCGGTGCCTCAAACTTCTACATGCCGATATTCGAAGAGGCGCTCGAAGCCTACGAGCTTCCGCTTGAACTCCGCTACATGCCCGTGATAGAGTCGGCACTCAATCCCACGGCCGTATCGCGCGCGGGAGCCACCGGCCTGTGGCAGTTCATGCTCCCGACGGGAAAGAGATACGGCCTTAACGTCAACTCTCTCGTTGACGAACGCCGCGACCCCATAAAGTCGTCGTACGCCGCCGCGCAATACCTGAGCGACCTGTACAAGGTGTTCGGCGACTGGACACTGGTCATTGCAGCCTACAACTGCGGGCCGGAGCAGGTCAACAAGGCCATCCGCCGCTCCAACGGCGAGCGCGACTACTGGAAGATCTACCCATACCTGCCCAAGGAGACGCGCGGTTATGTGCCTGCGTTCATAGCCGCCAACTACATCATGACATACTACTGCGACCACAACATCTGCCCGATGAAGACCAGGCTGCCGGCAAAGACCGACACACTGATGCTCAGCAAGAATGTCCATCTCGAACAGATTGCGGCCGTGTGCGGTGTGAGCATCGACGAGCTAAGGGCCCTCAACCCGGCTTACCGGCGCGATGTCATACCCGGGGCGACAGAGCTTTCGTGCCTTAGGCTACCGCAAACAGAGGTAGGCAAGTTCATCGACAACGAAGACTCGATATACAACTACAATAGCGAAGAGCTCATGGCCAAGCGCACCGAGGTCGAGGTCAACAAGCAGGCAGCCTCAACCACATCGAGCAAACGGTCGGCCACACGCCGCAGAAGCCGCACGAGAGCGCGCTACGTCACGATAAGGAGCGGACAGACGCTGTCGGAGCTGGCAGAGAAACACGGCACCACCGTCAGCCGGCTCAAAAGGCTCAACGGCCTGAAAGGCACGTCGATACGCGCCGGCAAGAAGCTCAGGGTAAGATAACCGAAGGCATCTCCTGCCCAGCAACAGACGTTGCTGGCAGGAGATGCCGCCTTTAATCCACAACCATTAACACGCTAAGGACATGACAAACGACCAAGAACTAAAGACCAGGGAAGCCGCCGACGACAAGATGATAAACGATGCGTTCCAACATTTGCTGGATACGTACATACAGTCGCGCCACCGCAAGAAGGTGGACATCATCACCAAAGCATTCAACTTTGCGCGACAGGCACACAAAGGCGTGCGCCGGCTGTCGGGCGAACCATACATCATGCATCCCATTGCCGTGGCCCAGATAGCGTGCGAAGAGGTGGGACTGGGCTCGACGAGCATCTGCGCGGCGCTGCTCCACGACGTTGTCGAAGACACCGACTACACCACCGAGGACATTGAAAACATATTCGGCCCGAAGATTGCCAACATCGTCGACGGGCTGACAAAGATAAGCGGGGGCATATTCGGCGACAGGGCATCGGCCCAGGCCGAGAACTTCAAGAAGCTGCTGCTCACGATGAGCGACGACATACGCGTGATACTGATAAAGATTTGCGACCGCCTGCACAACATGCGCACACTGGCCAGCCAGCCGGCCAACAAGCAATACAAGATTGCCGGGGAGACTCTATACATCTATGCGCCGCTTGCCAACAGGCTCGGGCTCAACAAGATAAAGACCGAGCTCGAAGACCTGAGCTTCCGCTATGAGCACCCCGACGAATACGCATCGATAGAACAGAAGCTCGCATCGACCCAGGCATCGCGCCACACGCTGTTCGACGAGTTCACCGCCCCCATACGCGAAGCGCTCGACAAGATGGGCATAAGATATGCAATCAAGGAGCGCGTGAAGAGCCCATACTCAATATGGTGCAAGATGCAGAACAAGCATGTGACGTTCGACGAGATTTACGACATACTCGCCGTGCGCATAATATTCACGCCGAAAGAGCGCGAGAACGAGATAAACGAATGCTTCAACATCTATGTTGCCATCAGCAGGATATACAAGTCGCACCCCGACAGGCTGCGCGACTGGCTCAACCACCCAAAGGCCAACGGCTACCAGGCGCTCCACGTCACGCTGATGTCGCACCAGGGACGCTGGATTGAGGTGCAGATACGGTCGGACAGGATGGACGAGATTGCCGAGCAGGGATTCGCCGCCCACTGGAAATACAAGGAAGGCGAGAACGGAGAGATCAACGAAGACGACGGCGAGCTCAACGACTGGCTGCACACCATCAAAGAGATACTCGACGACCCGCAGCCCGACGCCATGGATTTCCTCGACGCAATAAAGCTCAACCTCTTTGCGTCGGAGATATTCGTCTTCACGCCCAAAGGCGAGATAAAGACGATGCCGGCCGGATGTACCGCGCTCGACTTCGCGTTTTCAATCCACACCTTCCTCGGCAGCCACTGCATCGGGGCCAAGGTAAACCACAAACTCGTGCCGCTCAGCCACAAGCTCGAGAGCGGCGACCAGGTTGAAATACTCACCTCGAAGTCGCAACACGTGCAACCGTCGTGGATAAACTTTGTGTCGACGGCCAAGGCCAAGGCCAAGATACAGGCCATACTGCGCCGCGAGAGCCGCGAGATACAGAAACTCGGCGAAGACACCCTCGGCGAGTTCCTCAAGAAAAACGGCATGGAGCACACCAACGCCGCCGTCGACAAGCTTGCCGCGCTGCACAACATGGACAAGCGTGAAGACCTGCTGCAGGCCATCGGCGAGAAGATGATAATACTCGGCGAGAAAGACATCGACGAGCTGAAAGGCAAGAAACGCGAGAAGTCAACGGGCGGATGGCGCAAGTTTGTGCCATTCATAGGCGGGGGCAAGGCCAAGAAAGAAGAGGGCAAGCAGCCCGAGCTCTTTGTCGTGTCTGAATCGTTCAACCGCAAGAAGCCCATCATCATAACCGACGAGAACATAAGCCAGTACAAGTTCACGTTCTGCTGCCACCCCATACCGGGCGACGACATACTCGGGTTCATCGACAACAAGAAGCAGATAGAGATTCACAAGCGGGCCTGCCCCGTGGCCGCAAAGCTCAAGGCCAGCTACGGCAACCGCATCCTCGACGCCAAATGGGACATGCACAAGAAGCTATACTTCGACGCCACCATACGGCTTGAGGGCATCGACCGCATAGGGATGCTCAACGAGGTGACGCGGGTAATATCCGAGCAGATGAGCATCAACATCCACAAGGTGGCCTTCAGCTGCAACGAGGGGATATTCGAGGGAACAATAGAACTGTATGTCCACGACCGCGACGACGTGCGCTCCATCATCGGAAGCCTCAAAAAGGTGCCCGGCGTGCAGGAGGTGAGCCAGATAATGTGATGCCCCCTGCCGCCCGGACGGGCACCCGCGCCGCAGGCATGCCGGCCTGCCGACAACCGACAACCATAAAAAAACAATCATGATAAGAAGACTAACTATGCTCATTGCCGCGCTGGCCGTCATGGCCGGGGCAGCGGCCGCCAACAAGTATGACAACACCGACACCATAGTAGTGGCCCGCGACGGCACCGGCGAGTTCCGCACCATAGGCGAGGCCGTCGAGGTGTGCCGAGCGTTCATGGACTACACCAAGGTAATCTACGTAAAGCGCGGCCTTTACAAAGAGAAGCTCACCGTGCCCCAGTGGCTCACCAACATCGAGATAGTGGGCGAAGACCGCGACGAGACCATCATCACCTACGACGACCACGCCAACATACGCATGCCCGAAACGGGCAGGCCGATGGGCACCTTCCGCACGTTTACCGTAAGGGTGCAGGGCAGCGGCATAACATTCAAGAACATAACCATAGAAAACAACGCCGCGCAGATAGGGCAGGCCGTGGCCTTGCACACCGAGGGCGACAGGCTGACGTTTGTCAACTGCCGCCTGCTGGGCAACCAAGACACCATCTACACGGGCAACGGCGGCACGCGGCTGTTCTTCAAAGACTGCCTGATTGAGGGCACCACCGACTTCATCTTCGGCCCGTCGACGGCATGGTTTGAAAACTGCGACATACACAGCCGGCGCAATTCATACATCACTGCCGCCTCGACACCAAAGGATGTGAAGTACGGCTACGTGTTCAACCACTGCCGGCTGACCGCCGACGAGGGTGTCAACAAGGTATACCTTGGCCGCCCCTGGCGCGACTATGGCTACACGCTGTTCATGAACTGCGAGATGGGCGCACACATTCGCCCCGAAGGCTGGCACCACTGGGAGAAGCAGCGCGAGCAAACCGCCCGCTACCTTGAGTACAACAACTCGGGCCCCGGGGCCAACACCGACAGCCGGGCTGCCTGGAGCCGCCGCCTGAGCAAGAAGGAAGCCGAGGGCATTACCATGCAGGCCGTCTTCAACATCGACGACACTTGGAACCCCGAAGCAGCAAAGAAGTAAACAAGGGAAACGGTCGACAAAGGCCGGCATAATGGCCGAATGGCCCTACCGATGCCCGTAGCCGTGCAGCCCACGGTGGCTTTCGCCGCCTTTGCCTACGCTATCCTCAAGCCCAAAAGCCTTTCAGCATACACTATCAGCCGCCCCGCCCCATCCTCTCGTTAAGGATTAGGCGGGGCGGTTTGCATTATTTTGCGCCATGAAGCCATTGCATGGCAACTGCACACCATTGCATATTTAATACTCGTACCAACAAAATCACGCAATGATTCCACTTCCACCGAAAACCGACACAGGCCACAAAGCCACAAAAAGGCCATGGATTATTTTGCCATCAGCTGTTTTTTCTATATATTTGCAAGCATGACCATAAAGGAATACATAGCCGAACTGAACCGACAGCTGGCCACAGGCATGGCACGCGAGCACAGCTACCGCCCAGCCCTGAAACAGCTGCTCGACACCCTCCTGCCCGATTTCGACGTGACCAACGAGCCAAGCCGCATAGCATGCGGAGCCCCGGACTTCATCATAATGCGCCGCAGAGACAGGCAACCCACGGCTTTTGTAGAGACGAAAGACCTCGGCGACACCGACCTCGATGGCCGGCGCCAGCACCGCGAACAGTTTGCCCGCTATCGCAAATCGCTCGACCACATTGTCTTTACCGACTATCTCGACTTCCACTTCTACCACAACGGGGAGCTATCCGAGAGCATACGCATTGCCGAACTGCGCGGCGACAAGGTAGTGGCCATAAAAGACAACATCGACCGATGGGCGACGGCTATGCGCAGACTGGCCACAGCCGGGCCGCAGCGCATTGTGGCTGCACGCCAGCTGGCCTCGGCAATGGCTGCCAAGGCTGTGCTCATGGGCAACATCCTGACGCAATCGCTCGAAGACGAACGGCCCGACGATAAGCCCGACACAGCCTGCAGCCAGCTCGGCATAGAATACAAGGCCTTCAAAGACGTGCTAATAAGCACGCTCACCTACGACGAGTTTGCCGACATTTATTCGCAGACCATCGTCTACGGCATGTTCGCTGCCCGCCTGAACGACCCCACCCCCGATACATTCTCGCGCTTCGAGGCCGCCTCGCTCATACCAAAGACAAACCCTTTCTTGCGCAAAGTGTTCCAGAACATAGCCGGCTACGACCTTGACGAGCGCCTGACGTGGATTGTCGACGACGTGGCCGCCATGTTCAATGCTGCCGACCTTGACCGCATAATGCAGGGCTACGGCGGCAACGGGAAGCCGCGCGACCCCATGATTCACTTCTACGAAGACTTCCTGATGGCCTACCGCCCGGCGGTGCGCAAGGAGAATGGCGTTTGGTATACGCCGCTGCCCGTGGTGCGCTTCATGGTCGATGCCGTCGACAGCGTGCTCCGCTCCGACTTCGGCCTGCCCCTGGGCCTGGCCGACTACAGCACGGTGGAGCGCGAAGTGGTGAACCCACAGCATACCAAGGGCCGCCACGGAAGCCGCACCACCTACGCCGTCACATTCCACAAGGTGCAGATACTCGACCCCGCCACTGGCACCGGCACGTTCCTTGCCGAAGTGGTCAACGCCATACACGACCGCTTCCATAGCCAGCAGGGCCTCTGGCAAGACTACGTGGCGCATCACCTGCTGCCACGGCTCAACGGCTTCGAGCTGCTCATGGCGCCCTACACCATAGCCCACCTGAAGCTAGACATGATTCTGCGCGCCACCGGCTACAGCCACAACAGCGACGCACGCCTGCGCATATTCCTCACAAACTCGCTCGAAGAATGCCACCCATACACTGGAACGCTATTCGCCAAGTGGCTCAGCGACGAGGCCAACGCCGCCAACCGCATAAAGCGCGACACGCCGGTGATGGTGATGATAGGCAACCCGCCTTACAACGGTGAAAGCCAAAACAAGGGAGAGTGGATAATGAACCTGATGGAGACGTACAAGAAGGAGCCGGGAGGGAAAGCCAAACTGAACGAGCGCAACCCCAAATGGCTCAATGACGACTACGTGAAGTTCATACGCATGGCACAGCACTTCATCGAGAAAAACTGCGAAGGCGTGCTGGCGTTCATCAACCCGCATGGCTTTCTCGACAATCCCACGTTCCGTGGCATGCGCTGGCAACTGCTCCGCGCCTTCGACAAGATATACACCATCGACCTGCACGGCAACAGCAAGAAAAAAGAAACAGCGCCCGATGGCGGCAAGGACGAGAACGTTTTTGACATACAGCAGGGCGTAAGCATAAACATTTTCGTAAAGAACAACCACAAGAAAACCAGAGAACTGGGACGTGTCTACCACTTCGACCTCTTCGGAAAGCGGCAAGACAAGTTTGATTTCCTCGCCTCCAACACGCTCTTAGGCATACATTTCACCGAGGTAAGGCCGCAGGAACCTATGTATTTCTTCTTGCCTAAAGACACCGAAGCCGAAGAAGAATACAACAATGGATTCGGAGTCAACGAACTGTTCAGCACCTGCCTGCTCGGCCCAAACTCTCACAGAGACGACTTTGCCATTGCATTCGACCGTGACACCGCACGCAAAAGGATCGAAGATTTTGCCAACAAAGACATCACAGATGATGAAATAATACGCAAATATAACTTAAAAAACAACAGAGACTGGAATGTGACAGACGCCAGAAAGCAAATGACCGGCAACGAAATTGCCATAAAATGTCTTTACCGCCCATTCGATTTCAGGTATATGCTCTATGGAAGCTACGCCTTTGACTACCCGCGTCCGCAAATAAACGACAGCCTTTTGAAACCAAACATAGCACTGATAACGACCAGGCAAACAAAAGAGAAATTTGCCGCAATGGTCTGCTCAACACCTTTGGGTCAACACAAGATTGTCACACCATACGATGGTAGCTATGTCATGCCGCTTTATTCCCACAATGAAACAGGATTATTCAAACCGGAAAGCGATGCGCGGCAAGCCAACTTCAACAGTGGCATCCTGTCAAAAATAAAACAATCAATAGAAGAAAAAGACAGCAACATTGCCCCCATGGAGCTGTTCGACTACATCTACGCCGTGCTGCACAGCCCGCAATACCGCAAGCGCTACAAGGAGTTTCTTAAGATTGACTTCCCCAAAATCCCTTATCCCAAAGATGCAAAGCTATACCACGCACTGGCCGAAAAGGGAGGCGAGCTGCGCAGGCTCCACCTCATGGAGAGTTCGGAGGGCTGGCCCGTAACGGCCACATACCCCGTGGCGGGAACCAACGTCGTGGAACAGCTGCGCCGAGAGGCCGACCGCGTTTACATAAACAAGGAGCAATACATCGGCGGAGTGAGCAACACGGCTTGGCTGTTCTGCATAGGAGGCTACCAGCCAGCACAGAAATGGCTCAAAGACAGGCGCGGGCGCACACTCGGTTTCAAAGACATACGCCACTACCAGGAAATAATCCATGCCCTCGACAACACCGCCCGGTTGATGAACGAGATAGACGGGTTGTGGCAACCGGGTAAATAACGACGCATGGATGTAGGCACCGTGCCAACCAAGCGCGTAGTTTCCCGTCATTTTCCCTCAAAAAGCGAATGCGCGGCCTAAGCAATCGAACCAAACAGCCCAACGCCCAACGCCCTGCACATACATTTGCCCGCAACCGTGATGACCGCCGAAACAGCCCTGCGGCACTGCCCCCGCCGACAGGGCGATGGCAAGGGGCATTGCCGGCCGAGGTGTTTTTTGGCCAACCGGCTTGTGGTGAAGCCTGTATCGCAAACTCCGTTGCAAGCTTTTGTTCCGCAAACGGCAAAAGACGGACAAGTCTGAAACCATGAACACCTCTTCCCCAGATGCCAGCACAAAGAAACAGCGCAACGGGCCCGGCTGCGGCATACCGACAGTAAACACCGGCTTTGTTTCCTGGCACTCACCCCGACATCTTTGTCAAATCAACACCGAACCACGGTCAGCAAGCTCTACTGCGCCCTCCAATACGTGCCGTTTCACACTGCCAAACGGCACGTACGGCAACCTAAAAAAGGCCGTTTTGCAGTGCAAAACGGGCCATATTGCCAACAGGCTGTGGGCCAAACGCCCAATATCATGGTGCAGATTATTGCACACCGCCATCCGCACCAGGCCTATGTCGCTATCTTACTGCCGGTTACGATTGCACATCCATTTTTGCGATATTTGGCTCCAGGCAGCCAATAATAGCGCAAAGACACGAATATAAAAGGGCTTTTCGGCCGGCATTTAACTCTTTTTGCAATCATTAACACATTATTCCAGACCCCAAAACCCTCTCAACACCTCCCTCTTTACCCCATTGCCATTCAACGCCTTTACCATTTTATATTTCCACCTTATTGCCTTCCCAACGCCTACCTGTCCATCCAGGCCTTGAAAGCCGGTGACGTTTCGCGGCTCACCACCACAATCTGCAAGCTTGCCGGCGGTATGCTGCCGTCGGCGTCGTTCACCTCCGGCCCTATGCTCACCACTATGCTGTCGCCATAGCGCATGTACATAAGGTAGAGATACGAGTCGAGAAAAGCCAGCTCGTCGGCCAGGGGCACCGTGTTGCGGTCGTAGTTCTGTATTATGTAGCGTTAAACCTTCGAGAGCTTTCCAAGGAATTTCACCGCCAGTCGGCTGTCTTCCATTATCAGCTCCGTCAGTATGCTGAAGTTGTTGAACATGAAATGCGGGTCTACCTGCTGCTTGAGCGCATTGAGCTTGGCCTGCATGGCCTCTGTCTCAAGCCTGCGCTTGGCCGCCTCAGCCTCAATGTATGAATAAGTAGGTGTTCAAAATTAATTGCCATCAAGTTGTGCGCTATTTCGGAGATGCATGCCAAAGTCCGAAGAGGGAGCGTAGCGGGCTACGCGACCGATGAGACTTTGGCATGCGGCCCGAAAGAGCACACAAGATGGTGGCAAAGATATAGGGGACACCTGCAAGGTCTATTGTATCGGTTAATTATGAACAGCTACTTATAGGTAATGGGCGTTGACATACACGTTTGATATGAACGTGGCCAGTATGCTGTAGACGTAGAGGTGCTGCACCTGCAGGAAAGGCAGCCCGTCGAGGTTGAACATGTAGCCCGTGAGCAGCGACAGGAGGTAGGCCGTCAGCGTGTTCATGATGAACAACGCCAGCGAATATACCAGCAGGCTGCGGTACGGGTGGGCAAACGACATGAATCGGCGGTATATTCCCTTGCTGTAGAATATGGAAAGCTGCACGAAAAGGAATATGCATACGAACGTGGTGGCCGCGTCGACCACGTAGCCCCACAGCGGATAACCGCCGAAATAAAACTCGCGCGCCTGCTCGTCGGTCACAATGTAGAGCAGCATATAGAGCGCGTAAGTGATGAGCGAGAGCACAAGGCGGCTCTTCTTAGTGTCCAACCAAAATCCCATATACGTTGCTTTATGCCGCAATGCCGCCAACACGGGGCGCACGCGGTTTTACGACTGCAAAGTAAGCAAATAATTGTGAGACGCCAATGGCCCGGCAGCCCCAAACGTAAAAAAATGCTTCCGAAGCGTCTCACCTCACCAACATTGGGCTCAATGGCGCAAAACCCACGCTTCGGCAGCGTTTTTATACACTTCGGCAGGAAGGGCGCTCGGCCTCCGGCAGCAAACCACTAACTTTGCACCGCAAAAAGACCATGGCCACAAGGCCGTAAAAAAAGATGACGATGAACAAGACAATAACCATTAGCCGCGAATACGGTTCGGGCGGACTGGCGACAGGCATGATGCTCGCCAAGAGGCTGGGCAGACTGCTGTATGACTGGAAGATGGTGGAGATGGCCGCAGCCGGGGCACATCCATAAAGCCGGAGCGCCCATTGCACTGCAGGATGCGCGCGTCAACGTGTCGTTCCAGCTTGTCACTGTCTTCATAAACAATATGGTAGCTGTGGCCGCGGCAGCACTCGGCGTAGTGTAAAAGATTGTGACATTCGCCATGCTCCCGCCCACGGCAACGGCATAGGCGGTAGCCATGATGACGGCACATGACTATGGTGCAGGCCTGACAGGGCGCATGGCGTGATGCCTCAAGCAGGGCAAAGCCATGCCATTGGTGTCCGGCGTGTCTGTGTGCGCATGCTCACGCATGCTGCCGGCTACGCTCACGGCCATCTTCACCACCTACATTACCGTGGTAAACATGGGAGCCGATACCGCTGTCACTCACGTTCAGCCACATCAACCCGTCGTCCCTACTGCTCATGGGATACGCACCGCCCATCTCAACACTGTTTTCTCTGCTGATATGCGCTTTATACCTGAGACACAACAACCGCAAAATGAAGGCCAGGCAAGACTGGGCCACAAACACAACAGACGGAACAACAACCTTCATAACCTGACAATCTGTTAACGCGAAGCTCCTGCAACAAAGACAAGGCAGGATGAAACGCGAGGCGGCGCAGGGGGCAAATGCCCTTCTGCGCCGCCGTTTTACTGTTATCACTCCAGCATGTCAAGCTGCTTTTTCATGGCCATAAGCTCATCCTTTATGCCCATGAGGCATTCCAGCAACCCTGCCGTGCGGTCGGCCCCCGTGCGATTGCTGCTGATGATCTTCTTCGCAGCGGCAAGCTTGAAGCCGCGCACTTTGACAAGGTTGTGTATGAGCCGTATCTGCTCGATGTCTTTCTCAGAGTACTGGCGCACCTTGCCGGGCCCCTTGGTCTTGGGCTTCAGGTATGGAAACTCCTGCTCCCAATATCGCAGGGTGCTCTCGTTCAGCCCAAACATCCGGGCCACCTCGCTGATGGAGTAATAGAGCTTGAGGTTCTTGTCGAGGTTGAGTGCCATAAAATCACATGTTTTTGTCAATCAGGGAATAAAACATTTGCAAATGTACGGAAAAGAAAGTATCTTTGCAACACTTTTAAGGGAAATTATAATATCAATTGAAATATATGATGACTGCAAACGAAATCCGCGACTCATTCAAGAATTTCTTTGAGTCGAAAGGGCACGCCATCGTGCCGTCGGCCCCGATGGTGATAAAGGACGACCCGACACTGATGTTCACCAACGCCGGTATGAACCAGTGGAAAGACATCATTCTCGGCACACGCGACCCGGAACCGCGGCGCCGGGCCGACTCTCAGAAGTGCCTGCGCGTGAGCGGCAAGCACAACGACCTGGAAGAGGTGGGCCACGACACCTACCATCACACAATGTTCGAGATGCTCGGCAACTGGAGCTTCGGCGACTATTTCAAGGAGGGAGCCATAGACATGGCATGGGAATACCTGGTGGATGTGCTCCACCTCGACCCCAAAGACCTTTACGTTACGGTGTTCGAAGGCTCGGAAGACGAGGGGCTTGGGCGCGATGACGAAGCGGCTTCATACTGGGCGAAGCACGTGCCGGCAGACCACATCATCAACGGCAACAAGCACGACAACTTCTGGGAGATGGGCGACACGGGCCCCTGCGGCCCCTGCTCCGAGATACACCTCGACTCACGCACGCCCGAAGAGAAGGCCAAGGTGCCCGGCCGCGAACTGGTGAACAAGGACGACCCGCAGGTCATCGAGATATGGAACCTTGTCTTCATGCAGTATAACCGCCGCGCAGACGGCTCGCTTGAGAAGCTGGCAATGAACGTCATAGACACCGGTATGGGCTTTGAGCGGCTTGTGCGCGCCCTCCAAGGCAAGCACTCCAACTACGACACGGACATCTTCCAGCCCATAATCCGCGAGATTGCGCGGCTCTCCGGCAAGGAATACGGACGCGACGAGCAGACCGACGTGGCCATGCGGGTTGTCGCCGACCACCTTCGCGCCGTGGCATTCTCCATCGCCGACGGGCAGTTGCCGGGCAATGCCAAGGCCGGCTACGTGATTCGCCGCATCCTCCGCCGCGCCGTGCGCTACGCATATACGTTCCTCGGGCAGAAAGAAGCATTCATGTACAAGCTCCTGCCGGTATTCATCTTCGAGATGGGGAAGGCCTATCCCGAACTCGAAGCACAGCGTGAGCTCATCGGTAGGGTAATGAAAGAAGAGGAAGACTCGTTCCTTCGCACACTCGACAAGGGCATCAACCTGCTCAACGGAGCCATGGACGAGCTCAAAGCCCACGGACTCAAGCAGCTCGACGGGGCCCAGGCGTTCCGCCTTTTCGACACTTACGGCTTCCCCCTCGACCTTACCGAGCTGATATGCCGTGAGAACGGCTACACCGTAGACGAGCGCCAGTTTGACGAAGAGATGCAAAAGCAAAAGGCACGCGCCCGCAACGCCGCCCAGGTGGAAAGCTCCGACTGGACCGAACTGCGCCAAGGCGAGCAGCAGTTTGTGGGCTACGACTACTCTGAACACGAGTGCCACATACTCCGCTACCGCCGTGTGACCCAGAAAAAGAGCACATACTATGAGCTCGTGCTTGACTTCACGCCCTTCTACGGGGAAATGGGAGGACAGGTAGGCGACACCGGTGTGCTTGTCAGCGAGTATGAGACGGTGGACATAACAGACACCAAGCGCGAGAACAACCAGAGCATACACATAGTGAAAGAGCTGCCCAAGCACCCCGAAGCCGACTTCATGGCATGCGTAGACACCGACAAGCGGGCTGCCAGCGCTGCCAACCACACAGCCACCCACCTGCTTGACTACGCGCTGAAACAGGTGCTCGGCGAGCACGTCGAGCAGAAAGGCTCGTATGTAAGCGCCGACACACTGCGCTTCGACTTCTCGCATTTCCAGAAGGTTACGGACGAAGAGCTCCGCCAAACGGAGCGTATCGTCAACGAGATGATACGCCAGGACCTGCCGCTCGACGAGCACCGCGACATGCCTTTGGCCGAAGCCAAGGAGATGGGGGCCGTGGCCCTGTTCGGAGAGAAGTACGGCGACAAGGTGCGCGTGGTGCGTTTCGGCCCCAGCTGCGAGTTCTGCGGCGGCATCCACGCCCATTCCACAGGCCGCATTGGCATGTTCAAGATAATCAGCGAGAGCTCTGTGGCAGCCGGTGTGCGCCGCATCGAGGCCAAGACCGGCCGTGAGTGCGAAGAGTTGCTCTACGGCATAGAGGACACCCTGAAGGCCATCCGCTCGCTGTTCAACAACGCCAAAGACCTGAAAGGCGTGATTGGCAAGTACATCGAGGAGCACGACACGATGAGGAAAGAGATAGAAAGCTTCGAGGCCCAGGCCGTGGAGCGTGCCAAGGACAGCCTTGTGGAGAAGGCGCGCACCATAAACGGCGTCAAGGTAATTACGGCCGTTATGCCCATCGACCCTGCCCGGGCCAAAGACCTCGTGTTCAAGATACGCCAGGCTGTGCCCGAAAACCTGCTTTGCGCCATCGGCACAGACGGCGGCGGCAAGCCAATGATAAGCGTGATGCTCAGCGACGACATGGTGAAAGACCACGGGCTGAATGCCGGCCAGATGGTTCGCGAGGCCGCAAAGCTGATTCAAGGCGGTGGCGGAGGCCAGCCTCACTATGCCACGGCGGGCGGCAAGAACCCCGACGGGCTTAGCGCCGCCATCGACAAGGTGGTGGAACTGGCCAAACTGTAGGCCATTGCAGCCTGCTGCCAACTACAAATAGCGGGAGCCCCGACATGCGCATTGCATGTCGGGGCTCCCCTTTTCTTTGCCGTGTCCACAGCCTATTTCTTTCGTGAAAACATGCTGCTAATGTCGCCTTTGCGCAGTTCCACCACCTCGCCGTATTTCTCGAGAGCCTTCATCTCGGCCTTGCCGATGTTGCCTACAACAAGGTAAACACGCACGGCCGGCCTTACTACATCGGAATAAAAGCCTTCGACATCGGATGCCACGGCCTTCTCAATCAACGGCACGCGCTGCCTTTCGGGATCGGAATCATATCCATACAGCCGTCGCCAGGCGATGTATTCACCGACGTCGCGCATCGACGGATATTCATTGTTTATAGAGTTGAGCAAGTTTCGGCGCGCCGTCTCGAAGCCGCTGAGGCGCAGCGGCATGTTGTCAAACAGGCTGTCGACGGTGGCCACGGCCGTGAGCACCTTGTCGGCCTGCGTGCCCGTGATGGTATGGAAAGCCGTCGGGGCGTCGCCAAACTTGGCCATCAACGGCAATGTAAGCCACCCGTAAGAGGAATATGCCAGCGAACGGAACTCGCGCATTTCCTGGAACAACACCGACGACATGCTTCCGCCGAAATATTCGGCCCACAATTGCTCTGTCACACGACGGGGCACGGTGGGCGACGGGGGCAACACAGTGTAGGTGCCCACATTGGCCTGCCGGGCGCCAGGGGCATTGTAGACAAACACCATCGGCCTGTCGTATGCCTTCAGGGGCCTGTTGATGAAACGGCAGGGCACGTTGATGGCGTCGACGTCGATGCTGTTGCGCACGGCAAGGGCAACGCTGTCGGCAGCCATCGAACCACAATAGAGTACCATGCACTCAGTGTGCAACAAGTCTTTAAACCACTTCACCATCCCGTCGGCCCCAATGCGCTTCAACTGGCCGGCCGTCACGGCGTTCAGGTAAGACGACTTGTCGCCATAGGCAATCTTTTCCACTACGGCGCGCACTATGTCCGAATAGTCTTCGGCAAAGGTGCCTGCGCTGAGCTTTGCGCCAGTGACCAGCTCGGCCATCTTGTCCTTGTCGGCCTTGACGCGCCTGACGAAATGGGCGAAAAGCCTCATGGTGGGCTCGAAATTGCGGTCGAGGCCCATCAGCGAAATGGTGAACGAGTTGCGGTCGCTGCCAAACGAAAGGCGGCTGCCGAGCCGTGCCAATGCCGCCGACAGCCCGAGGCGCGACAGCGAGTCGGTGCCGAGGTCGCCCATGTAGTCGGCCACGCTGCTTGCCAAGGGGTCGTCGAGCGTGCCTTTGGCAAACACGAAGTCGATGCTGAACACATCGTTGACGTCGTTCCTTACCGCATAGAGTGTTGCCAGGGGCGCAAGGCTCATGCGGCTGGCACAGCTGTCGAAGTTGACAAACCTCGGGCTTACCTTCCCCGGATGCTCGCCAACGAGCCGCCGGGCGTAATCCGAGCGTGCATCTACATTGCGCGGGGTCACGGGCTTGTAGCCGGGCTGCGACAGCCTGTCCTTCTGATAGGTGCCAAACTTCTTGACCAGTCGCATGTAATTGCCATCGAAGTATTTGTTGGCGGCCGCCATCACATCGGCCTTGGTGAGTTGCGCCACCCTCGACTGCCGCCCAACGTAATCGTCCCACGACGCGGCGCCATACCCGAAAGCGTCGAGCATGAGCAAGGCGCGCCCGTCTATGGTCTCGGTGCTCAGCTTGAAATCGAGTTCTTCGGCCAGTTTCAGGGCATCGAGCATGGTGTCGGGAAACTCGCCGCGCTTCACCTTGCCTATCATTTCGAGGCAAAGCCGCTCGGCCTTCTTCTTCGAACCGAACGGAATCTTGGGCACGGCGCCTACCAAGGTGAAGCCTGCATCCTTGAAAGCCGCCGGAACCGCATAGCCGGCCATGATGGCCTTGGTGTCGGCAAGCGAGTCGAGCAGCCCCGAACCGCTGCCGTTGGACAGTATCTGCGAGGCCATGTCCAGCGCCACGTAGTCGGAATCTTCCTCGGTCGGGGTGTGGTATGCCAATGCCGTGACCTTGACAAGGGGTATCGGGAGTTTTATCCCCACGGTGCGCGTGCCGTCAAACGGCTTGAGCGCAAAGGGCGCTGAGGGAGGGGCGCAGCCCGGCCTTATGCGCCCGAACGACCGCTCGAGCAGGGGCATCAGTGTGTCGGCGCAGATGTCGCCGCACATTATCAGGCCCATGTTGCCCGCGACGTAGTACTTGTCGAAAAACTCCCGCATCTCGTTAAGGCTCGGGTTCTTCAGGCTCTCGGTGCTGCCAATGACAGGATGCACGTAAGGACTGCCTTCGAGCACAGCCCCCAACAGGTGCTCCATGGCCGGCGCAAGCAGGTTGTCGGCCACCATGTTCTTCTCTTCATACACCGTCTCGAGCTCGCTCTGGAACATCCTGAACACGGGATTTATCATTCGCTCGCTGCACAGTTCGGCCCACTGGCCCACAAACTCGGGGGCGAACGTATTGTAATAAATAGTGAAATCGTAAGACGTGGCGGCGTTGAGCCCCGACCCTCCGAAGTAAGATATCAGGTTGTTGAACTCGTTTGGTATCACGTATTCGGCCGCCTTGTGGCTCAGCCGGTTGATGTCGGCCTGCAAACCGCGCCGCACGCCGGCGTCGGTGGTTTTGGCCAGCAGGTCGTACTTGGCCGCTATGGAGTCGAGCCACGGTTTCTCGGCCTCATAATCCGTGGTGCCTATCTTGTCGGTACCCTTAAACATAAGGTGCTCGAAATAGTGGGCTATGCCCGTATTGGGGCATTGGTTGGCTCCGGCCTTGACCACCACGGCTCCCAGCACCTTTGGTTGCGAATGGTCTTCGCTCAGCCATACGGTCATGCCGTTGGCCAGTTTAAACTGCCTTACACTTGTGTCGCCTGTTCCAAAAGCCTGCAAACAACAGGCAACCAGGGCTATTGCTGCAGTCAACAATGATTTTTTCATACCTTCACGCTTTAGGTTCACCATACTGTCCACACCGCCAAAAGGCTGCCGTCCGGGGGCTGCCGTGCCCCACTGGCAGAGTGCCGTCGCCGCCATCAGTGGGATTGATGGCGGCCGTTGCCTCAGCACCGCATGCCGGAACAATGCCACCGGTCTGTATGCAGGCATTTCGCAACATCGCAAATCTACTGATATTTCCCGACAAGACAAACTGTTTCGCAGGGTAATTGCCTGATATTATGCTATTTTAACACAGACGACACGCAGCACGCCACCCCCGGCAAATGGCGCAGGCCAAGCCTCGGCGCATCCGCCCGCCCTCGATGGCCGGGCCGAAAAAGCAACGCACAACGGGGTTGCGCCCGCTGCCCAATGACCGACGGCATGGCGCCCGCATGCCTACCGCCCCACCCCAAACAGCAATACGGCACGTTTCGCACTGCAATATGGGCCGTTTTGCAACCCCAAACGGCACGTTTTGCAAGCCCGAAAGGCCCATATCGCAACCCACTGCAAACCAGCGCGTTAGCCCAAACAGCCATGGCCGCATTCATTTTCTGGAAAAATGAACGCCAAACAGCGGCATCACCGCTCCGGCAAAACGAGCCAGTTGCCCCGCAACTTGGACGGCGAGCGTGGCGAAGGCGTAGCGGGCTACGACGAGGCACGGCGGCGGACAAGATGCCGGCAAGGGCACAGAAGCGGTTGGGAAGC
>NZ_JAMBLP010000018.1:0-85762 GCF_023336985.1 Marseilla massiliensis
GTTAGAGTTTGTCGACGAACCCGTCCACAGGTTGGCGCCCATCACGTTTCTGATGCTTGTGCCCAGATATGCTATGGGGTTGTCGGCGTCGGTTCGGTCGTCTTGCCTAACGCTGAAGTCGCTGTTGTATTCGAAGTCGTAGCCGGCCACGGCGTTTAGGTTCAGCTTGTCGGTGAGGTCGCGGTCGTATGTGGCCGTGGTCGACCAGTAGGCGTCGTAGCCGAATCCCGATGCGCGATAGGCGTTGATTGCATTGAGGTAAGGCGTCGACTTGTTGCCCGTGGCGGCAGAGCCAAATAGGTAGGCCGACTGATAGTAGTCTGTTTTCTGCGAGTTTGTGGCGAAGTCGACGGCCGACCTCACTGTGAGGTGCCTGGCCGGCTTGATTTCAACGTAGGCGTGGGTGAGCGTCCGCAAGGCCCATCTGTCGTTGTTGTTCTCGAGCAGGTTGCACACAGGGTTGCGCAGTTGCATGTTCAGTCCGTAGTCGGGTGTCCCGTTCTTCCCGGCGTAGTGCTGTGCCATCTGGGTGTAGTCGCCGTTTGGCTGGTATACGGGCAGTATCGGCGGGTACGACAGAGCCTCGGCAATGATGCCCTTGGCGTCTTCGGTGTTGCCTCCCGATGGCTGCTGCGAGCGTTTCTTGTTGTAGCTGGGCGAGAAGCTGGCGCCCACCTTTACGTGCTTGCCCAGCCTGGCGTCGAAGCCAGCCTTGATGTTTATTTTCTTGAAATAAGAGTTCAGCAGAATGCCGTCTTCGTTCTGGTAGTTCACCGACAGGCTGTAGGTCACCACGTCGTTGCCCCCCGTCACCGTGGCGTTTGCCCGGTAGTTTAGCGCATTGCGGAAAATGGCATCCTGCCAGTCGGTGTTGCAATAGTTGCCCGACTCGCGCAGTTTCACCAAGTCCGGGTAGTTGTTTATGGTGCCGTTGTTGGTCCGGGCCTCTATTACCATGTCCAGGAAATCGTCGGCTTCAAGCACGTCGACCTTGCGTTGCACCTGGCTTATGCCAACCTGCGTCGACAGGCTCACCGTGGGCTTGCCGGCCTTGCCCCTCTTTGTGGTCACGATGATCACACCGTTGCCGGCCTTCGAGCCGTAGATGGCCGACGAGGCCGCGTCTTTCAATATCTGTATGTCGTCGATGTCGCTTGGGTTGAGGTTGTTGAACAGTTCGGCATCGGTGGTCGGGTAGCCGTCGATAACGTACAGGGGGTCGTTGCCACTGTTTATCGAGCCCGCCCCGCGGATGCGTATCGAGGGCGCTGCCCCGGGCTCGCCGCTGGTCTGTTGCAGGCTTATGCCCGCCGAGAGCCCCGAAAGGCTTTGCGTGACATTGGACGTTGGCATGTCTGAAATGCTTGCCCCCTTGACGGTAGACATGGCTGTCGACACCGAGCGCTTGGTAATAGAGCCGTAGCCCACCACCACCACTTCGTCGAGCACAGCGTCGTTTGCCTTCAGCGTCACAGTCAGGGTGGTGTTGTTGCCAATGGTCATGGTTTGGGTGGCGAAGCCTACGTAAGACACGGCTATGGCCTGGTCGGGCTTCACCTTGGCCAGGGTGAACCTGCCGTCGATGTCGGTCACGCATCCCGTGCCGGTGCCCTTCACCGCCACGCTGGCCCCAATCACGGGCTCGCCATGCTCGTCTACCACTCTTCCTGTCACCCGTTGTTGGGCATTGGCCACAATGGCCGTCAGTGCAAACACGGCCGATGCAAGGAGCCTTGCATTGCAGTTTGCCCCTTGCCGGATAGTTGTTTTGGTTTTAGTCATGTAAAAATTTAAAATAATTATTGGTAATTGATTGGTCTGTTAATAATGGCAAAGTAACGAAGAAAAAGCAGGTTTGGATGCTAAAATTTGATTGGTTGGCATTAGTTTTTGTTAAAATATATGCCAATTGTGAGCTTGCTCGTCATATCGAACAATCGCGGTTGCATTCCGACTTGTGCTATGTGGCCGTATGCAGGCCGGTTTATTGCCGGTTCGGCAGATATGCCCGGCCCAAAAGCGCCTCGGCCGTTTGCTTGCGGGCCAGGCTGTGTGGTGGGGCGGGGTGGGCATTGCCTGAGGTTGCCTTGCGCGGTAATATAACCGTACAAACGCACGGTGGCTATGAGCCCGATGCCACAATGCGTTGCAAAACGGGCCGAACGGCAGTGCCAAACGGCACATTCCATGCTGCCGTACGGCCTGTTTTGCACTGCCAAACGGGCGGGATTGTAACATTGTGACAGTCACCGTGTTGCCGTTTTCTTGCCTCCGGGTAATGAAATATTACAAAAATGCCACTGCGGGTCAGGTGATAATAAAAGTAAAAAAGCGGGCACATTCAAAATAAATTCGTAAATTTGCAGCTAGAATAAGAAAGGCATTCAGACATTATGAACGTTTTAGAACTAAGTGAACAGGAAATCGGCAGGCGTCAGAGTCTGCAAGAGTTGCGTGACATGGGCATCGACCCATACCCCGCCGCGGAGTACCCGACCAATGCTTTCTCTACCGACATAAAGGAAAACTTTGTAGATGAGGGCGAGCCAAGGGAGGTTTGCATAGCCGGGCGCATGATGAGCCGCCGCGTGATGGGCAAGGCCAGCTTCGCCGAGCTCCAGGATTCGAAGGGAAGGATACAGGTTTACATCACCCGCGACGATATTTGTCCGGGCGAAGACAAGGACTTATATAATAAGGTATTCAAGCGCCTGCTCGACATTGGCGACTTCATCGGGGTGCGAGGCTTTGTGTTCCGCACGCAGACGGGCGAGATTTCGGTTCACGCCCGCGAGCTGACGCTGCTGTCGAAGAGCCTCAAGCCGCTGCCCATAGTGAAATACAAGGACGGCGTGGCCTACGACAAGTTTGACGACCCGGAGCTTCGCTACCGCCAAAGATACGTAGACCTGGTGGTCAACGACGGCGTGAAGGACACCTTCCTGCAGCGCGCCACGGTGATACGCACCATACGCCGCGTGCTCGACGAGGCCGGTTACACCGAGGTGGAGACGCCCACCCTGCAGAGCATAGCCGGCGGGGCGAGCGCAAGACCGTTCATAACGCACTTCAATGCGCTCGACTGCGACATGTACATGCGCATCGCCACCGAGCTATATCTTAAGAGGCTGATTGTTGGCGGCTTTGAGGGCGTCTACGAGATTGGCAAGAACTTCCGCAACGAGGGGATGGACCGCAACCACAACCCCGAGTTCACCTGCATGGAACTCTACGTGCAATACAAGGACTACAACTGGATGATGTCGTTCACCGAGAAGCTTCTCGAGACGGTGTGCATAGCCGTCAACGGCAAGCCCGAGCGCGAAATAGACGGGCGGGTAATCAGTTTCAAGGCTCCTTACCGCCGCCTGCCCATTCTCGACGCCATAAAGGAGAAGACCGGCTATGACCTCACGGGCATGGACGAGGCCCAGATACGCGAGGTGTGCGGCAAGCTCGGCATGGAAATAGACGACACGATGGGCAAGGGAAAGCTCATCGACGAGATATTCGGAGAGTTCTGCGAGGGCACGTTCATACAGCCCACGTTCATCACCGACTATCCCGTCGAGATGTCGCCGCTCACCAAGATGCACCGCTCGAAGCCCGGGCTGACCGAGCGTTTCGAGCTCATGGTCAACGGCAAGGAGCTGGCCAACGCCTATTCCGAGCTCAACGACCCGATAGACCAGGAAGAGAGGTTCAAGGAGCAGATGCGTCTGGCCGACAAGGGCGACGACGAGGCCATGATCATAGACCAGGACTTCCTGCGCGCCCTGCAGTATGGCATGCCCCCGACAAGCGGCATCGGCATAGGCATCGACCGCCTTGTGATGCTCATGACCGGCAAGACGTTCATACAGGAGGTGCTCTTCTTCCCGCAGATGCGACCCGAGAAAAAGGCGCCGCGCAGCTCGGCCGAAGAGTGGGCAGCACTCGGCGTGCCCGCGGAGTGGGTGCCCGTGCTCAACAAGTGCGGCTATTACCTCGTGTCGGACATCAAGGAGGTGAACCCGCAAAAGCTGCAGATGGATGTCTGCGGGGTTAACAAGAAGTATAAGCTGGGCTACGACAACCCGAGTGTTGATACCTTTGCCGCATGGATTGAGGCTGCCGGCAAATGAACATATTAGGCATGGCCGGTGGCGGAGGGGCTCAGGCCCGCTCCACCCGGCCGCCTGACATCAAGCTGATCAAGAAATGTTTGACTGCGGAAAAATAGCAATCATCGGTGGCGGCAGTTGGGCTACGGCCATCGCCAAGATAGTGGTGGGGCACACTCATCACATCGGCTGGTATATGCGGCGCGACGACCGCATCGACGATTTCCGCCGTCTGGGCCACAACCCGGCCTATCTCATGGGCGTGCGCTTTGACATTGACGAGATATTCTTCTCGAGTGACATCAACAAGATAGCCGACAGCTACGACACGCTTGTGTTCGTCACGCCATCGCCTTACCTCAAAAACCACCTCAAGAAGTTGCGCGTCAGGCTCAAGGACAAGTTTGTGGTGACTGCCATCAAGGGCATAGTGCCCGACGAGAACCTTGTGTGCTCGGAGTATTTCCATCAGGTCTACGACGTGCCTTACGAGAATCTGGCTTGCCTTGGAGGCCCCTCCCACGCCGAAGAGGTGGCGCTCGAGCGGCTGTCTTACCTCACCGTGGGGTGCTCCGACCGCGACAAGGCGCAGGCTTTTGCCGATGTCCTGTCGAGCGAATACATAAAGACGAAGACCAGCGACGACGTGGTGGGCATCGAATACTCGTCGGTGCTGAAGAATGTATACGCCATTGCCGCCGGCATTTGCAGCGGACTGAAGTTCGGAGACAACTTCCAGGCCGTGCTCATGGCCAACGCCGTGCAGGAGATGTCGCGCCTGCTTCAGGCCGTGCACCCGCTCGAGCGCAATGTCTACGACTCCGTTTACCTCGGCGACTTGCTCGTGACGGGCTACAGCAACTTCTCGCGCAACCGCACCTTCGGTACGATGATAGGCAAGGGCTACAGCGTGAAAAGCGCCCAGATCGAGATGGAGATGATTGCCGAGGGATACTTCGGAACGAAGTGCATGAAGGAAATCAACCGCCACCTGCACGTCAACATGCCGATACTCGATGCCGTATACAACATTCTTTACGAGCGCATCAGCCCACAGATAGAGATTAAGCTGCTCACCGACTCGTTCAGGTGAGCCTCATAGCTGGGTGGCATGGCCGTGGCACAGGCGTGGAATAATTTGACAAGGTATAAACCATTTAAACATAAAAGCAATGAATACAATCTGCTTAGACATCACCAAGGCTGCACAGTTCCTGGCAGACGGTGCCGTGAATGCTTATGAAGCAAAAGTGAACGACGCGCGCAAGGCTCTCGAAGAAGGCACTTGCCCGGGCAACGACTTCCTCGGTTGGCTTCACCTTCCGACGTCTATCACTCCCGCATTCCTGCAGGAAATACAGGATTGTGCCAACGTTTTGCGTGACAATTGCGAGGCCATCGTTGTCGCAGGCATCGGCGGAAGCTACCTCGGGGCGCGTGCCGTGATCGAGGCTTTGGGCAATTCGTTCGGCTGGTTGGTCGGCGACAAGAAGAACCCCGTTATCCTTTTCGCAGGCAACAACATCGGCGAGGACTACCTGTCGGAGCTTACCGATTACCTGAAAGGCAAGAAGTTCGGTGTGATTAACATCTCAAAGTCGGGCACAACCACCGAGACTGCACTCACGTTCAGGCTCCTCAAGAAGCAGTGCGAGGACCAGCGAGGCAAGGAAGAGGCCCGCAAGGTCATCGTTGCCGTTACCGATGCCACCAAGGGAGCAGCCCGCGCAGCTGCCACCAAGGAGGGTTACAAGACGTTTGTCATACCCGACAACGTCGGGGGGCGCTTCTCTGTGCTCACCCCGGTGGGCTTGCTGCCCATTGCCTGCGCCGGTTTCGACATCACGAAACTTGTTGGCGGCGCCGCCGACATGGAAAAGGCATGCGGCATCGACGTGCCTTTCAGCGAGAACCCGGCAGCTCTCTATGCTGCAGTGCGCAACGCCCTGTATGCCGAGGCAGGCAAGAAGATTGAGATAATGGTAAACTATCAGCCCAAGCTCCACTTCTTCAGCGAGTGGTGGAAGCAGCTTTACGGTGAGAGCGAAGGCAAGGATGGCAAGGGCATATTCCCCGCATCGTGCGACTTCACCACCGACCTGCACTCCATGGGGCAGTGGATTCAGCAGGGAGAGCGCACCATATACGAGACTGTGATAAGCGTTGAGGAGCCCAACAGCCACCTGCTTTTCCCCTCAGACGAGGAGAACCTTGACGGTCTCAACTTCCTTGCCGGCAAGCGGGTTGACGAGGTCAACAAGATGGCCGAGCTCGGAACGCGACTCGCCCACGTTGACGGCGGTGTGCCAAACATACGCATCAGCGTGCCGAAGCTCGACGAATACTACATCGGCCAGCTCATTTACTTCTTCGAGATTGCCTGCGGCATCAGTGGCAACGTGCTTGGGGTGAACCCCTTCAACCAGCCCGGCGTAGAGGCATACAAGAAGAACATGTTCGCCCTTCTTGACAAACCGGGGTATGAGGCCGACAGCAAGGCCATCAAGGAGAGGCTTGCCAATGAAATCTAACCAATCGTTTTGTGTTTTATGTACGACGATGAGATAAGTCAATACATACGGAAGAACGGCTTTGGGGCGTTTTGCCCTAAAGCCGTTCTTTTCGATATGGACGGCGTTCTCTACGATTCCATGCCCAACCATGCCTATAGCTGGCACAAGGCCATGGCCGGTTTTGGCATCGACATGCCCGAGGCCGAGGCCTATAAGTATGAAGGCATGCGTGGGGTAGAGACAATCAAGCTGAAGGCGCGCGAGCAATGGCACCGCGAGATAGCAGATGACGAGGCGCAGAAAATTTATGACGAGAAGTCGAGGGTGTTCTCCACATGCCCCCAGGCCAAGGTGATGGACAGCGTGATGCAGTTGCAGCAGGAGCTGAAGTCGGCCGGCCTGAAGATTGTGGTGGTCACAGGCAGCGGGCAGCACTCACTGCTCGAGAAGCTCGTAGACGACTTTCATGGCCTTGTCGACAAGCGTCTTATTGTGTCGAGCTTTGACGTCAGCCGTGGCAAACCCCATCCCGAGCCGTATCTCAAAGGCCTTGCCAAGGCAGGGGTTGAGCCATGGGAGGCTGTTGTGGTCGAGAATGCGCCGCTTGGTGTGCGCGCCGCTGTGGCGGCCCGGATATTCACCGTGGCTGTCAACACGGGCCCGTTGCCGCCTGAGGCACTGTTGGCTGAGGGTGCCGGACTGGTATTCAACCGCATGGCCGATTTCCTTTCCAACTGGCGGAAGCTGATTTTGCGGCCGGCGGCAGTGTGATGCCGTATGCCGCCAATTCAGCCGATGGAGGCATGAAAAGGCTTGCCCGACGGCCGGCGAAATGCCGTTGGCCGTCGGGCAAGCCTCGTTTTCCATCCCTGAATGGCGTTGAATTCAGAACCGTCACCATGCCGTCGCCGTGCATGGCGCATGTGGCCACAGCCCGGGGCGTGGCGCGCCATTACGTTGCGAAGCCGCAAGCAAGGTGGCAGCATGCGTGTATTATCGTTTGACGGGCGTGGCATGGAGGCTCAGGCAGCCTTCTGCCGGTCTGGCAAACGACAGGAGGCAAGGTGGAGTTGCCTTATTCTTCCTCCTCGCTTGAGCTGGTGTCGAGCTGCGTGTCGCGCTCAATGCCCAACTTGCCAGCCTTAGATACGGTCACGATGAGTGGTATGTACTCATCCGTCTGTGGGTGGCTCACACTGGCGGCAAACCTCAGTGAGCTTTCGTCAACCCTGTCGAAGACGAGCCCTTCGAGTATTCCCGTCTTGCGGTAGTCGTTGTCCAGGTACTGGTCGAAGGCCTCTTTGGTGAACGTTTTCTTGAAGAAGACACTCCCGTCGGCCCTTCTCACCACGAGCTCGATGCTGTTGTCCACAAACTTCTGCCCTGTTTCGTCGGTCACCATGGCCAGGCTGTCGTCGGCCGTGCGGCGTATTTCGCTCACCAGCCTGCTCCCGTTCCATTCTATCTCACGCGTTTGCGTGTAATCTTGCATGCGTATCGGTGCCGATGGTTTCTTCTTTTCAAGTTTCGGGGCGATGATGGTGTCGCTCTCTTTCTTGCCGCCACATCCAGCGACGGCTGCCGCTAACAGTCCTGCTGCGAGCATGGGAATGATTCTTTTCATCTGGGTCTTTGTGTTTGTTTGTCTGGAACGGATGGTGCAAACGGGAACCCTGCCATTATGCCTGCCATGGCCCGAGTGCAGCAAAACCTGTGCAAAGGTACGAAAAAAAAGCGACACTGGCAATGCTTCATGCCATGCTTATGGCCTTCGGCTGGCCATTATGGGCATCGCACGGGCTTTTGCGGCCATGACCACAGGGTGGAATGTGGCAACAGCCTTGGCGTTGGCATGTAAAAATAAGTGCGCCCCACAATTGTGGGGCGCACCGTGAGTTATCCTAAAAATACATTTTTTCCTAAACAACTTCTACCGATAATAACCAATTCATGGCACGCTTGCCATCCTATAACATATAATTAACCTAAATCACTATGTTCCTTTTATTTCCTCGGCCTGCGCTGCAAGAGCTTTTCCATGTCGGCCGTGTAGCTTTTGTATTGTTCGTCAGACATTATCGCTTGCAGCTCCTTGTTGTAGGCTTCGCGCTGCTCTTTCATCTGCTTGCGCCTTTCGTCAAGCCTGGCCCTTTGCTCTTCGCTGAGCCTGAACCGCCCCAGTGCCGCCGAGTCGCCGTTTTCAGGCCGTGCCCCGAAGTTCGATCCGGGCCTTTGCCTCATTGCACCGCCATTGCCGCGGTTGCCGCGCATGCGCATCGACGGCCCCATAATGTCGGCATACTTGGTGTTGAGTTCGAGCAGCTTTTGCTTTTGCTCGTCGCTCAGTCCGTATTTCTTGGCTACCGACTCGGTGCGTTTCTGTATCATCTCGCTCCTGTCTGCAACCTGGCTTTGAGCCATTGCCGTAGCGCCAATCGTCATAGCGGCCATCAGTCCTAATATTATCTTCTTCATGACTTTGCTTTTTTATTCGTCAAATGTTCTTGTAAATTATATTGGCTGCAACCATTACTATGACGTTTATGGCTTCTATTGGTTTAACGTGAGATTCAAAAAATTATTGTATATGACCGAAAATGTTTTCCGTTTTTCTGTCTTTTGGCGCCCAGAACGGCAATAAATCATGGCTGGTGTGTGCCCGATACCGATATTTTCAGTATATTTGCAGTCAACAACCACGGCTTCGGCAGCAGTGCCACCCGGCCTTCCAGCTCCCCGGTTGCCGGCTTCCGGGCGTCATGCAGCCCGGCAAGCAGCGTGCCGCCGCCGGCCCGTTGCCGCCGGCCGTGCATCAACCAATGAATGAATATGAGACGTTTTGCACTTTATGCCATGGCGGTTGCCTTTGCGTTGTGTGGCTGCACGCAGCGCAAGGAGGCCAAGCCAAGCGCCGAATACAGGGCCATCGACACCATACCCATGCTAATCATGCAGGTACAGAAGTGCTCGCGGCTGTACACCGCCGAGTATAACATACACAAGATTGTGACTTACGACGACATAGTAAGGCTCAAGGGGAGCGTGCTCAAGCGCGACTTCAACGTGAAGCTGCCCCTCGGCGACCGCAAGATAGCCATCCCCATGGACGCCACACTGAAGGCATACATCGACTTTGAGGGCTTTTCAGAGCGCAACATCGAGCGCCGTGGCAACAAGATTACCGTGATACTGCCCGACCCGAAGGTGGCCTTGACAAGCAGCAAGGTAGACCACAAGAACACCAAGGAGTATGTTTCGTTCACACGTTCGCACTTCACCGATGCCGAGATGGCCAGTTTTGAGCAGCAGGGGCGGGCGTCGATAATTGCGAGCATACCGCGTCTGGGTATCATTGAGACGGCTCGCGACAATGCCGCACGCGTGCTTATACCCATGATAAAGCAGATGGGCTATGCCGAGAGCGACATCACTATAGCTTTCCGAAAGGATTTCACAGAGCGTGACATAAGCGTTTTACTTGACAACTCAACCGTTGAAAGATGAAAAAACTGCTCAATAACATATCAAAGGCCCGCATTGTGGCAGTGGCCGTCATTGCCGTGGCTGTGCTTGCAGCTTTCTTTTGGGTGGGCCACACGGCCCACAACAGCACGGTAAGCATAGGGTCGGACAAGAAGATTGACATAACGCCCGAGCAGATACGCTCAATCAAGGCCATAGGGCAGTGGGAGTTTCTGTCTGTGACAGACGAGGAGCTGGTGGACACCGTGCGTCGCGGCATTTTCAGCGACGACCACCTGGTGCGCATTTATTACGGAACGTTGCGCTTCGGCGTCGACCTCGGCCAGGCAAAGCCCGGCTGGATAGTGGCCAACGGCGACTCGGTCACGGTGACGCTGCCGCCCATCAGCCTTCTCGACCACGACTTCATAGACGAGGCCCGAACCAAGTCGTTCTTTGAAAGCGGCCGTTGGTCGGCAGCCGACCGCGAGGCCCTGTACCGCAGGGCCTACAGCCAGATGTTGAGACACGGGTTTACCGAGGCCAACATAAAGAGCGCAGAGAACAACGCCGACGCCCAGTTCCGCAACATGTTGCGCGCCATGGGCTTTGAGAACATCGTTGTCAGGTTTGCCAAGCAGTAGGCCGCCGTCACCGGCTTCCAACTATCTCGACTATTGTCAGTATGCCGTCGGCCACCCTGAAGCGCACGTCCCACTGCCCGTAGGGCATGCCGTAGATGCGCTGAGGGTCGTCGTGGTATTGCGGGCGCGGGTCTTGCTCGAGCACCCGCAGCAGTGCCTCGGCCTCGGCGCCGTCCATGCAGCCGAGCGTTTCCTTGTCGTATTCCACCTTCAGCGTGCCCCATCGCTCGGTGTCGGCAAAGCCGCTGCGTGCGGCGGCGTGGCTGTCGGTGAACGCCACGTAGGGCTTTATGTCGTAGATGGGCGTGCCGTCCATGAGGTCGGCGCCCGAAACGGTTATCACGGCGCCTTCGGCCGTGTCGACACTTATGCCTTCCAGTCTTACCGATGACAGGCCGAGGCCGTTTGGCCGGAATGGCGACCGGGTGGCAAACACCCCCATGCGCGCATTGCCGCCGAGGCGCGGAGGGCGCACCGTGAGGTGGACGGGGGCACCGGCGTTGGCCGAGAAGCCCCAGACGAGCCACAGGTAGTCGAATCCGTCGAGCCCGCGCAGTGCCTCGGCCGAGGCATATTGAGGCTCCATTATTATCCTGCCGCGCAGTTGCGGCACTATGCCGCTTTGGCGCGGTATGCCAAACTTGGTGGCGAAGGGTGAGCGGAAGTGTGCTATCGGTTTTATCTCCATTGCTTTATGCAGATGCTTTTTCGTGGTTTTCGCGTGCGGCCGGTAGCCGTCGGCGGTTGTTGCGGCCATGCAAAGTTAGTGATTTTCCACTTTAAATTTACATCGGTTGCCCCGATTTTTGTGTAAAACAGTTTCGCCATGGTTGTCGCAAGGATCAATGTGCTGATTGACAGTGGGTTGCGAAAAAGGCCGTTTTGACTTGCAAAACGGCCTTTCCCAGGGTGCCAAACGGCCTGTTTGGCGGGGCCACGGGGCCCGTTTGGCCCGGCAATGGGACCATGGCGGGGCCGCGGCGGCGTTGATGTTGTGTTTTTTCTCAGTGCAGGCTGAACCCTGCCGTGCCCCTGACGTCGGTCTGGCTGGCGCACACATAGGCCTTGAAGCGGCCGGGCTCGGCTGTCCAGCCATGCGTCTTGTCAGACCAGAAGCTCAGCATTTCGGCTGTGATGTCAAACCTTACGGTCTTTGTCTGGCCCGGTTCAAGCTCCACTTTCTCAAATCCTTTCAGCTCTTTGTCGGGCCTGTCAACGCTTGCTTCCTCGTCGCCTATGTACAGTTGCACTGTCTCTTTGCCCTTGCGGCTGCCCGTGTTGGTCACGTCGACGGTCAGCGTTATCTTGCCGCCGGCATCCATGCTGTCGGCCGAGAGCCTGGGGCGGCCATACTTGAAGGTGGTGTAGCTTAGTCCGAACCCGAATGGGAACTGCGGCTCCACGCCCTTGGTGTCAAACCATCGGTAGCCCACGTAGATGCCCTCTTTGTAATACACCTGCCCGTCGACGCCCGGATAGCCCTCGGCCCCATATCTGAAGCAAGGGTAGTCTGACTGCTCACGGGCAAACGTCACGGGCAGCTTGCCGCTGGGGTTGACCTTGCCCGACAGCACGTCGGCCAGCGTCTGCCCCGACATGGAGCCGAGATACCAGCAGTGTAACAAGGCTTTCACCTTGTCGAGCCATGGCGTGGCGTAGGCGTTGCCACCGTAGGTGACCACCACAATGTTCTTTTGCACGGCGGCCAAAGCCTCTATCAGTTCGTTCTGGCCGTAAGACAGGCCGTAGCTTTTGCGGTCAGAGTTCTCGCAGTCTTCATACCCGTTCTTGTTCATTCCGCCTATGAAGATTATCAGGTCGGCCTGCCTGGCTTTTTCAAGGGCCTCGTTGCGCAGTGCCGCCAGCGAGTCGGGATCCAGCTTGTCGGCCTTGGCATACAGCGCGCGCCCGGCATAGTAGCCTCTGGCGAAGTCTACCTTGTCGCCATATACGGCCCTGAGCCCTTCGAGGGGCGATATGTCCATGCGCGTCTTCAGCTCTGAAGAGCCGCCCCCCTCGCTCATGTTTCTCACGGCATTGTCGCCCACCACGAGTATGCGGCCATAGCGGTCGGCGTCGATTGGCAGCATCGAGCCCTTGTTGCGCAGCAGCACCACCCCCTCTTCGCCTATGCGGCTGCAGGCCTCATAGTGGGCTTCCGAGCACATGGAGCCCACGGCCTTCTTCGGGTTCATGGCCGTGCGGAATATCGTGCGCAGCACCCTTGCTGCCTTGTCGTCGAGCGTAGACATGGGCACCTTGCCCTCTCTAACTAGCTTCTCGAAGGCGTCGGCCAGGTAGTATGTGTTGTAGCCCAGGCTCTTGTCGGTGGTCTTGCCGTCGGTGCCCGTGCCCATCTCAAGGTCGAGCCCTCCCGTTGCCGCCTGCCAAGTGTCGTGGGTGCCGCCCCAGTCGCTCACCACGGCGCCGTCAAAGCCCCATTCGCGCTTCAGTATTCCGTTCAGCAGCGAGTCGTTGTGGCAGCAGTGTGCGTTGAGCCACTTGTTGTATGAGCCCATTATAGTCCACAGGCCGCCTTTCTTTACGCATTTCTCGAAGGCCGGCAGGTATATCTCGCGCAGGGCGCGCTCGTCGACGTTGACGTTCACCGTCATGCGCCCCACCTCCTGGTTGTTGAGCGCGAAGTGCTTCAGGCAGCATGCCACGCCGTTGGCCTGGGCCGCCCTTATGTAGCCGGAAGCCAGCTCGCCGGCCAGGAAGGGGTCTTCGCCCATATACTCAAACGCCCTTCCGTTGAGCGGCATGCGGGCTATCGTGGTGCCCGGGCCGAGCATGATGTCCTTTCCGCGGTATGCAAACTCCTCGCTCACGGCGTCGCCGTAGAGCGTGGCCAGGTCGCGGTTCCATGTAGCGGCAAGGCACGTCAGCGACGGGAACGCCACACACGAGTCGTTGGTCCAGCGCGCCGGGCTCCACGAGTTCCACTCTATCTCCTCGCGCACGCCGTGCGGCCCGTCGGCCATGTTAAGCTGCCTGATGCCGAGCCTGGGCACCCCGGCCGACGAAAACTTGCTCTGTGCGTGCAGTATCTGCACCTTCTCGTGCAGCGTCATGCGGCTCAGCGCGTCCTGTACGCGCTCCTCCACCGTGGCCCCGGGGTTGAGGTAGGTGGGCGTCTCGGTCTGTGCGGCGGCATGTAGCGTGGCTGCCGCGGCAATGATTTGCAATAATATTCTTTTCATATTGTGCATTGTTGTTGTTTCACAAGTCAATGGTCACCTCGCTGCCGCTGTATTCAGCCATCCTGCCTTCACTGGTGTCGGGATTCATGGGCACAGGTTTCCCGGCCGTCACATACACGATGCGGAAACTGCGGCGGCAGGGCATGCCGTCAAACGAGCCCTGCCTCGGCCCTATGGTAAGGCGCCGCGAAGAGTCGTCGTAGGCAATCCTGATGGTAGAGTAGAGCCCTTTCTCATAGTTGTAGTTGGTGCCTTCGTCTTCGTAGAGCATGAATTCGCCGTCGGCCCCGGCATATACGTAAAGGCATATCGTGTCGGCCTGTCGTTCGTCGCTCCACTGTATGGCCGGCCCGAATGGCACTATTGCGCCCTCACGCACAAAGACCGGTATGCGGCCGTAGGGGGCGTCGGCGGTCAGCTTTTGCCCTCCGGCTGTGCGGCGGCCCGTGTACAGGTCGTACCAACCGCATTGCCTTGGCAGGTAAACCTCGCGGCTGCGCGCCTTGTATCGGCTCACAGGGCATGCCATGAGCGCCGGGCCGAACATCCATTGGTCGGCAATGTTGCGCACGGCGGGGTCGTCGGCAAAGTCCATGGCCAGTCCGCGCATCATCGTATAGTCCTTCAGCCACACCCATCCGGCCATTGAGTAGAGGTAAGGCATGAGCCGGTAGCGCAGCCTGTGGTAGAAAGTGATGCTCTCGTAGGCCGGATGCCCTTCGGGGGCAATGTTCCACGCCTCGCGCAGAGGCCACTGGCCGTGGGCCCGGTAGAGCGGTATGAAGCAGCCAAACTGGTTCCAGCGAGCCTGCAGCTCGCGCCATTCGGCCAGGTCGGCGTTCTCCGTTCCGGTCTTGTCAAACAGTTTCTGTGCGGCCACATACCGTTTCTCGACGCAGAAGCCGCCCTGGTCCATGCCCCAGAACGGTATTCCCGACATGGAGAAATTGATGCCAGCGGTCATTTGCGCGCGCATGTCTTCCCACCGGGTGCCAATGTCTCCGCTCCATGTGGCGGTGCTGTAGCGTTGCAGTCCGGCGAAACCGCTGCGCGTAAGCAGGAACACGCGGCGGTCGGGGGCGGCAGATCGCTGCCCGTTGTAGATGGCGTCGGCGTTGACAATGGAGTAGGCGTTGAAGTATTCGTCGCTCGTTCCCAAGGCCGTGGGGCCGCAGAGGGCCTTGCGGTAGCCTATCGGGGTGCAGTCGCGCACGTTGGGTTCAGATGCGTCCATCCACCATGCGTCTATTCCCTTTGCGTATCTTGAGTATAGGTTGTCGTCCATCTGTTTCCAGAAAAGCCTGCGCGCCCCGGCCGAGTAGGCATCGTAGAACGAGCCGACATAGCCCGGCCCTACCCAGTCGCGTATGGAGTCGGCCACTGCCCGGCGGTATATCCAGCCGTTGGAGTCGAGCTGTCTGTAGTTGTCGGTGTTGCAATAAAACTTGGGCCAGACAGATATCATGAACCGTCCGTGCATGGCATGCACGCTGTCGAGCATCAGCTGCGGGTCGGGATAGCGTTTGGGGTCGAAGCGGTGGCTGCCCCACTGATCGTCTTCCCAGTAGTTCCAGTCTTGCACAATGTTGTCTATGGGTATGCGCCTGCGGCGGAACTCGGCGAGCGTCGACAGCACCTCGTCCTGCGTCTTGTAGCGTTCGCGGCTCTGCCAGAAGCCCAGCGCCCACTTGGGCATCACCTGGGCGCGGCCCGTAAGGCGCCTGTAGCCGCTGATGATGCTGTCCATCGAGCTTCCGGCAATGAAGTAATAGTCCATCGACGGCGACATTTCGCTCCATATCGACAGGCGCCCCTGCTGCTCGTCGGTGAGCGGGCTGGCAGCCCTCAGGCCGCAGTACGACGTGCCCCCGTCGGGCTTCCACTCTATGCGGAGCGCCACGGGGCGGCCCTGTGTGAGCCTTGCTGTAAACTTGTATGAGTTTGGGTTCCATGCCGTGCGCCACCGCTCGGCCACCGCCAGGCTGTCGTCGAGATACACTTTCACGTAGCCCGCGTAGTACAGGATGAAGTGATAGTTGGCTGTCGTTGGGGCTTCTATGGTGCCTTCGTATATCACCGACGACCCGTCGAGGTTGAATCCTTTCGGCAGGTTGCCTATCACGCCTGAGTGCTCAAAGTAAATCGAGTCTTCATGCCTTGTCAGCGTGCGCCCCCGTTTGTCGGTGTATGTGCCGGTGAGCGCCCCGGCCTGTCCGTCCTTGTCGCGCAGCTTGAAAGCCCGGCCCAGCTGTAGGTAGTCGTCGGGGTTGCCCCACCTGCCATACGAATAGCTGTCCCAGAGCAGGCCGTAGCCTCGTGTGCTCATTACAAACGGCACCGACACCTTGGTGTTATACTGGAAAAGCTCTTCGTTGCGACCCTTGTAGTTCATCTCTTCCGACTGATGCTGGCCCAGTCCGTAGAACGCCTCGTCGGCCGGACTGTCAAACAGCGCGTGCCAGGAGTAGCCCGTACGGTCGGCCTCGGTGAGCCGGTTGAGGTGCTCACGGCGGCCCCAGTTGACTTCGTCCGGCGCCGACGGTCGGTAGTTGGGGGGCAGCGTGGTCTGCGGCGACACGTATTTGGTGAAGCTCTTGCCGCCATTTGCCGTTTCGCGCAGCAGCACACGGCCCGATGCCCTGTCGCTGAACACGAGGGCGCCCGTGGCCTTGCTCACGCTGACGAGCAGCGTGCGGGTAGCCAAGTGTACGCTGTCGCCCCGCTCGGTGCAGTCGAATCGGCCGCAAGGCTCTTGCGGAACCACCATCAGGCTGGCACGCGGTGCTGGCAGGCTGTCGCCCGGCACGGCCTCCACGCGCACGATGTTGTCGGTTATAACGCTTAGTCTGACCACTCCGGCCGACGCGGACGAAGCGTCTGCCACGTAGATTTCAACGCCACGGTCGGTGGTCTTAACGTTGTCGGCCATTGCATGCGATGCCCCGGTGAACATCATGCAGGCCAGTAAGATTTTTCCTGTTTTCATTCGTTTTAGTCTTCTGTGAGCATAGTCATGGCTGATTATGCTTCTTGTTGTTTATGGTAGATAACAGTGCCGGCTGCCTGTCGGCCACTCCTGTGAGGGCCTTGCGGCTTAGGCTTCGGGCTCCTCTGCCGGGCACTCCGGCAGGCGCCGAAGCCCAGTCATGGCTGTAGGGCTGGTGTGCGGCAGCGGCTTATGCAGTTGCAAAGGTAGCAATTTTTCTGCAATGTGACCTCGTTGCCGTGGCTTTTTGTGGTGTTTTGCCGTGCCGTGCAGCCCACCGCTAAGCCGGTTGCCGTGCGTTTGTCTGCCCGAACTTGGTCATACAATATGATGTTGTTGCAAACAACGACGCGCTTACCGTCGTCTGTTATCGTTAAACAAAATTAAAAGCATCGCCTTTTTCCGGTGTTTGCAGGATTAAAGTAGTATTTTTGCAGAAAGAGCGGCCGTGCTGATGATGGTGCCATGTGGGGCATCTGGCGTCTGTGACGGGGCTCGGATGTAATGCAAATCAAAAAATGCCGGCTGCACACAGCTTAAGTGCGAGCCCGCCACATTATTATAATTATTAATCGGAAACTATAGAACAATAATATTATAAATGTTAATTCAATCGTTATGAAGCTGAAGAAAATCATCACTCCGGTGCTTTGTGCGACTCTGTTTGCCACGGCGTTGCCCGCCGCGGAGACCAATGAGGCAAAGCCGTCGAAAAAGAGCGTGATTACGGCCATGCGTGTGGCCAACGACTATTTCATGAATAAATGGAGCGATCCGGGGCAGGTCATACCTTATCCCTCGCGCAAAAAGAACTATGAGGCCAACCTCTGGACGCGCGGATATTATTTCGAGGGGCTCATGGACTTGTATGAAGTAGACCCGCAGCAGCGTTACCTCGACTACGCCATTGAGTGGGGCAACAAGCACAACTGGGGCTTGAGGGGCACTAAGAACGGGGTGCTGCCACGCAATGCCGACAATTTGTGCGCCGGGCAGACGTACATTTACCTGTATCAGCTCGACCCTAAGAAGCCCGAAAAGTATATCACTGCCATACGCTCGGCCATCGATTCGATGATGGCTACCAACAAGATTGACGACTGGTCGTGGATAGATGCGGTTCAGATGGCTATGCCGATATTCGCCCAGATGGGCAACCTCACGGGCAACAAGGCTTATTACGACCGTGCGTACGACATGTATATGTTTACCAAGACAAAGCACGGCGACAACGGTCTGTACAATCCGAAGGACTCGCTGTGGTGGCGCGACGCCGACTTCGACCCACCATACAAGGAGCCTAACGGCGAAGACTGCTACTGGTCGCGCGGCAACGGATGGATTGTGGTGGCCATGGCGCGCATGCTCGACCTGCTGCCCGAAGACGAAAAGCACCGCAAGGAATACGAGACTATGCTCGTGTCGATGTGCAAGGCTTTGAAGCCGTTGCAGCGTGAAGACGGTTTCTGGAACGTGAGTCTGCACGACCCGTCGAACTATGGCGGCAAGGAGCTAAGCGGAACGGCCATGTTTATATATGGCATGGCTTACGGAGTGAACCACGGTCTGCTTGATGCCGCAGAGTTCTCGCCTGTGATTTACAAGGCATGGAACGCCATGGTGAAGGACTGCCTGCACCCCAACGGTTTCCTGGGGTATGTTCAGGGCACTGGCAAGGAGCCCAAGGAAGCCCAGCCTGTGACTTACGACCGCGAGCCGGACTTCGATGATTTCGGGCTCGGGGCGTTCCTCATGGCCGGTTCGGAGATAACTAAGATGAAGTGACAATCACTGCATAAATGCCTTACAAGACAGCGGCAAGGGTCGTAAAACTGTTTGGTGGGCAGGATATAAATGTAGAGTAAAACCCCGGTGGCCTTATGGCCGATTCGTGGTAATTGCAAAATGGCTGCGCCATCTTGCGTGAAATGAGCGGCGACGTGCACAGTCCTGCTCGGTGTTCACGGCAGGTGGCGCAGCTTCGTTTTGTCGTGGCGCTGGTCGGCTTTGCTTTGGCAGGCCTTTGGCGTTTACCGTTTTTTGCAGCTGCTTTCGCGTACTCTCTGTATGGTCGGGATGATTTTCTTTACCGGGGCAGGCGACCCGTTGATGTGGTTGAGCAGAATCCTGCATGCCGTTTCGCCCATCAGGCGGCTTTGGTCTTCAATGGTTGATAGTGAAGGCGAGACGTATTCGGCATACTCGACATCGCTGAAGCCAATCAGTGTCACGTCGTCGGGCATGTCCAATCCCTTGTTCTTGATGGCTTTCATGGCCGCGAAGAGCAGCGTGTCGTTGAGTGCAATGATGGCGTCGGGCCTTTCTGGCATCGACAGCAGCCTCTCGGTGGCCTGCATGGCGGCCTGAGTGTTGATGTCGCTGTATGCCACGTATTCCGGCCTTACGAGCAGTCGGTTGTCGTGCAGCGCCTCGATGTAGCCGTGCTTTCGTTCGGTTACCATCTTCAGGCGGTTTGGGCCGCACAGTATGGCTATGCGCCTGCAGCCCTGTTCGATGAGGTGGCGCGTGGCCCTGTGGGCCGCCTCGACGCTGTCGGCCGTCACCGACGAGTAGTTGCGGGTGGGGATGTCGCGGGCAACGAAGACGACAGGAAGGTGCTCTTTGGCAAGCGCGTCGAAGTGGCTGAAGTCTTCCGTCTCCTGCGTCACGCTGGCTATGATGCCCGCAACATGCAGATTCTGCAAGCTTCTCACGTTGCATCGCTCTTCCTCGTAGCTCTCGTGGGAGTTCATGTTGATGACCGCGTAACCGTCTTGTGCCGCGACTTGCTCTATGCCGTCGAGCACAGAAGAGTAGAACAACGTGACGGCGTGGGGCACGATGACGCCTATCACCGGCAGCTGACCGCTTCTAAGGCTGTCTGCAATGAAGTTTTTCGAGTAGTTCATCTCCCTTGCCGCCTGTGCCACCCTTTCCCTCGTGGCCTTGCTTATGGCCGGGTTGTCTTGTAGGGCACGGCTCACCGTGGCTATGCTTATGCCCAGCTTAGCCGCTATGTCTTTGAGTGAAGAACTGTTTTTTGCCGCCATTGTCACTGTAGCTTTTACATTAGGGTAGGGTGGTCAGGGGGATATTGAAGCAGTCCATTGGCGTGAAGCGGCGCCCGGATGAATGGCACGGCCATCGCCAATGGACTGCATGCTTTATGTGAATGAAGCGTGGCAGAGGGCATTATGCCTCTTCCTGCTCTTCTTTTTTCTCAAGGCGGTTGTCTATGTTGTCGCCTTCGGTGGGCTTCATTTCCTCGTCAAAGTTGGTGATACCGTTGTTTACAAGTATGTTGTACCATTGCAGCAGCTTCTTGATGTCGCTGTTGTGTACGCGGTCCCTGTCGAAATTGGGCAGCACCTTGGCAAAGTACTCACGCAGTTCGTCGTTGTTTGCCTTCTTGTAGTTTATCGAGGCGGGCTTCCCTTCTTCCAGGTTCTTGATGCTGGTAAGCACTTTGTGCAATGGCACGTCGTCGGTATCGGTGTACATTGCTATGTCGGCGAGCGACGTAATCCTGTCTGCCGCGAATGCAGGCATGCGGCGGTGGGTTTCGTCGATAGCCTCGACGATGAGGCTGTTTTTGGCTCTTGACACGAGTTTATAGAGCCCGGGTTTGCCTGAAATGGCTAAGATTGTCTGTAACATGATCTATTCTTATTTCAGTTTATTGATTAGTTGGTCTATTTGCTTGTCTATGTCAGACTGTCCGTCGTTGACGATGACGAAGTCCGCCAGCCTTTCCACCTCGTCCTGCGGCATCTGCCGTGAGAGCCATTCGCGCGCCTTGGCCTCGGTGATGTTGTCGCGTGCCATCACGCGCTGCAGGCGGACGTGCTCAGGGGCGGTCACCGCCACCACGAAGTCTACCAGGTTGTTGAATCCCGATTCGTAGAGTATGGCGCATTCCATCCACTCTGCCCCGCTCCTGTTGAAGTCGTCGGCCACTGCCGGGTGCACAATGCCGTCTATTGCCTTGGCATTGGCCTCGGAGGCAAGCAGGAACTCGGCCACCCTGGCCTTGTTCAGCCTGCCGTCGGTGTAGGTGTCGGGGCCGATGAGGCGCGACAGTGCTTCCATTATGGCGGGCGAGGTGCGCATGAGCCGCTTGGCTGCGCTGTCACAGTCGTACACGCTTATGCCCCGTGCCGCCAGGCGTGCGCAGACGTAGCTTTTGCCGCTGCCTATGCCGCCGGTGATGCCCGTTTTCATTCTTCTTCTATAAGGTAGTCAACTTGTTTTATGTTTAGCGACGGTCGCGAAATGCCGTTGGGCACCGACTTCAGGTATATGTTGCACTTGTCGGATGGGTTTTTCATTATCTCGGCATAGTCGGCAACTACCACGAAGTCTTGCGCCTTGATGTTTCTGAACTGGCTTACTCCGGTGACAAACCTCACCGTCACTTTCGACGGGAACGTGCGCAGCACCTTGCCTTCTGGCATGTTGATGCCCTTGACGGGTATGTCGCTGATGCTTTCTTCGGTGAGGACGTCGGTATGGAACGCCACTTTCACCCTGTCGGGAACGGCCTTCACGCCGCGTATTTTCTGTAGCTTGCAGGTGACGGACAGTGTGTCGCGGAAGTTGGCATAGTTGAGTTGCTCGGTGTATATCACCTTGATGCTGTCGAGTTTTTCTTGCGAGGCGTAAATGCTGACGCTGTCGGGGAAGTACTCGACGTGCGAGATGAAGTACAGGTGTTCGGGTATTACCCTCCCGGTCCATTTCACCGGCACCCTCTTGCTTAGTCCGTAGTTGAAGAAAATCTCCAGTTTGTCGGGCTTGGACCCCACAATCTTGGTTGATGCCGACAGCTGCTGGTATATCAGCCGCTGCAGTTCGGATGCCGGTATGGCACTGTATCCGTTGCCCTTGGCGTAGGTCTTGAAGTTTATTGTAAGCGGGCGCATGCCTTCGCCGTAGAGATAGCTTATGAGCATCAGGCCCTTGTCGCGCAGTGTCACCTTGACGGTGTCGAGCTCGTCGGAGGTGAGCACCACGTTCTTGGGCACGTTGACGATGCGCACAGGTATCTCCACTTCTTTCTCGTATGTCTCGTTGAGGGTCATCATCAGCCAGAAGACGCCCGACAATGCGAGGAAGAACAAAAAGGTCAGAAACTCCTTATTCACTGAGCTGAATAGGAAGTTCCTGACCAGTTGCTTTATGTCGCGCCGGCTATCCATTTACTTTGTTATCTGCGAGCTGGTCGGGTCTTTGAATATGTAGCCCTTGTCGACCTTGATGACCACGCCGCGTGCTATTTCCACCTCGACGATGTTGGCAGCCAGGTCAATTCGCTTTACGGTGCCGTAGATGCCGCCGCCGGTAACCACAGAGGTTCCCTCGGCGATAGAGTTCTGGAATTTCTGTATCTCCTTTTGCTTCTTCTGCTGCGGCCTTATCATAAAGAAGTACATGATGGCGAACATTGCTATCATCAGGATGATGAAGCTCATGCTGCTTCCGCCTTGTGCGGCCTGTGCGGCCAGGATAGTCGTTGTCATTGTCGTTACTCTTTTTTATTGTTTGTTTTGTTCGTTGTTTTCGCTCTCGTCGGCCGTTTCGTAGCTGTTGGCTTCGTTGCCGTTGTCTTCTTTGGCCTTGTCGCGCTTGTTGCGTGGCTCGTCCATGTGCTTCATCAGCCGTCCGGTCTGTATCAGGTGGCGGGCTATGGCGTCGAGCATCCCGTTGATGTATCCGCCGCTGCGTGGCGTGCTGTAAAGCTTTGCTATGTCTACGAACTCGTTGATGGTGACGCTTATGGGTATGGTGGGGAACGTCATGATTTCTGCGAGTGCTATCTGCATGATCACGATGTCCATGTATGCCAGTCGGTTGAAGTCCCAGTTGTGTGACGCCTCGCTCATGTACCGCTGGTATTCGTCGGCATTCATGATGGTGGCGCGGAACAGTTTGCGAGCGTAGTCGCGGTCTTCCTCGCTGTCGTATTCGGGCAGCAGTTCCTGCTTGGCGGCGTTTTTCTCGTCGAACCGCTTTATGGTCTTGAGCACAAACGTGTCGACAATCTCCTTGTCGTCGTTCCAATAGAGGCTCTGTTCCTCGAGCAAGGCGTCGAGCTCCTCGTTTTCCTGTATCAGCGTGCGGTATATCTTGCGCCACAGCTCCCTGTCGGCTGCATACGAGTCGTCGGTGTCGGCCATGTAGTCTTTGTATATCTGGCTTTCCGTTATTTGCTTGTACAGCTTCCTTACAAACTCGATTTCGTTGTCCCACGTCTTCTTTTGCGTTTCGATGAAGTCGTTGAGCATCTTGTTTTCCTCGAGTTGCAGCGCGAACCTGTTGTATGCGAATTTCTGCGAAGGCATGTCTGTGCCTTCCCTCCTGGCCCTGCTCTGCACTATTTCAATCTGTCGGCGTGCTTCCTTGGTTATGCTTACGATGAGCGCCAGCATGTAGTTATACAGGTCGTAGGCTTTTGAGAGGCTGAAGAACAGCTCCTTTTCTGCCGAGTCAATATTCTTGTTGCCGTTTTGATAGTAGGCGTAGGTTAACTGGACTATCTTTATCCTTATTATTTCTCGATTGATCATACTTTTCTAAATGTAGACTCTCTAATCCTTACGTGCCGCAGGCAGGCTTCTGCCCACTAACGAGTGCAAATTTAGATAAAAATCTTTTATGTTGCAAGAATTATGTCGTTTAATTGAGTTTTTTTATGAAAGTGGATTGTTGGTGGCTGCCGCCGCGGGGCCGTCGGGCTGCCGCGGGGCTTGCCCTTGCGGCCGCTGGCAGGCCATGTCGCCGCCGGCACGCGATGCTGCGGCTGGCTGGCGGTGGCTGGCGGGGTGGGGTGGGCTGCCGCACGTTTTTGAATCTTTTACAAATAAAAGTCGCAAGGCAGGTGCCCGCGGCTGGTCTCGGCCCATGGCTATGGCACCGCATGGGTCGGTGGCCGGGCCCGTTGCGCCGCCGTCGGGGCCGTTTGGGCCTGCCGTATCATGGTTTTTGACGGCCGAAACGGCCTCCGCCGGATGCCGATACGGGCCGTCTTGGCTTGCCGAACGGGCCGTTTCACGCCGGCGCGGCGTTGCCTTGGCTGGCTGTTTTGGCTGTGCCCGGCGCGAAACGGCTGTAAGCCAGCGGGTTGGCTCGTTAGCCCGCATTTGGCCATCCTGGCTGGTTGGGCCGCCGGCCGGGGCAAATGACGCGCTGTCGGGCCAGATAATCCTTGCTCTGATCAGGCATGCAAAGTCTCGTTGCGTGGCCGTCGGTATGTTATTTTGAGTGAAATGCTTGCGTGATTGAATAAAAACATGTAACTTTGCACCGCTTTTTCAGACACATCGAAATTAGCATTCGTGTGATGGTGAATTAAGCACAACAATGTAAAAACTTAATTTAGAGTAACACTTACAAGATGAAAGAAATCGAACTTAAAGGCACAAAGCGCACCGAGACAGGCAAGAAGGCCACAAAGTTGCTGCGCAAGGAAGGACTTGTTCCGTGTAATGTTTATGGCGAGAAGAAGGGTGAGAACGGGCTTCCCGAAGCTCTGTCGTTCGCCGTTTCAATGCGCGACCTCCGCAAGATTGTCTACACGCCCCACATCTATGTGGTCAACCTCGTCATCGACGGCGAGAGCCACACGGCTGTGATGAAGGAACTGCAGTTCCATCCGGTTACCGACCAGGTGCTGCACGTAGACTTCTACGAGGTTAACGACCAGAAGCCAATCACCATCGGCATCCCCGTCAAGCTCAACGGACTGGCTCAGGGTGTGCGCGACGGTGGCCGCATAAACCTCTCTATACGCAAGATCAACGTTACTGCTCCCTACCAGGTTATCCCAGAGCATCTTGACATCGACGTCACTTCGCTCCAGTTGGGCAAGAGCATCAAGGTGGGTGACCTGAGCTTCGAGGGCCTCGAGCTGGCTACTCCGGCAGATGTGATCGTATGTTCGGTTAAGGCCACACGTGCGTCTCGTTCGGCCGCCGCAGCAGCTGAAGCAGGTAATTGATGGATAAGTACTTGATTGTTGGGCTGGGCAATGTCGGACAGAAGTACGACATGACCCGCCACAACACAGGATTCATGGTATTGGACGCTTTTGCAAAGGCGTCCAATATTGTTTTTGACGACCGCCGTTACGGCTTTGTGGCCGAGACCAGCCTGAAAGGGCGCAAGATATTCCTGCTCAAGCCGACCACGTTCATGAACCTCAGCGGCAACGCCGTGCGCTATTGGCTGGCCAAGGAGAAGATAGACGTCGAGCGGATGCTCGTCGTTGTCGACGACCTGGCCCTGCCGCTGGGCTCGCTCAGGCTCAAGGCATCGGGCAGCAATGCCGGCCACAACGGCCTGGGCAACATACAGTCGGTGCTTGGCACCGAGCGCTACTGCCGCCTGAGGGTGGGCATAGGCAACGACTTCCCCCGCGGTATGCAGGTGGAGTGGGTGCTCGGGCGCTACAGCGACGAGGAGATGAAGGCTCTCGCCCCGGCCATCGACACGGCATGCGAGATGATAAGGAGCTTCGTGCTGGCCGGCGTCGACATCACTATGAACCAATACAACAAGAAAAGATAGATGGCAGAAGAGGCAAGGATAGACAAATGGCTGTGGGCGGCGCGGATATTCAAGACGCGCTCCATCGCTGCCGACGCATGCAAGAACGGCCGCGTCACGGTGGGCGGCACCAACGTGAAGCCCTCGCGCATGGTGAAGGTGGGCGAGACGGTGAGCGTGCGCAAGCCTCCCATCACCTACTCGTTCAAGATATTGCAGGCCATAGAGCAGCGCGTGGGGGCAAAGCTAATACCCCAGGTATACGAGAATGTGACCACGCCCGACCAATACGAACTGCTGGAGATGACCCGCATAAGCGGGTTTGTCGACCGGGCCCGCGGCACAGGCCGCCCCACGAAGAAGGAGCGTCGCTCGCTCGATGCGTTCATCGGCCCGTCGCTCGAAGGCTTCGACGACTGGGACGACGATGGTGACTATTGATTTGAGACAGTCGTAATAATTAAAAACTTTCTTACTAATATGAAAAAAATCAAGGATCTTGTGTTGGCCCTGTTGGCCGTTGCCATGCTCTCGTCGTGCATGTCTGACGGCAATTCCTATGCCGGATTCTTCGGGGTCAACGCCAATGGCGGCAGGCCCGTCTATGCCAACACGGCGTATGCCTTTCTTACTTTCGGCTCTTACGGCGCATGGCACATCGACCAGGAGTCGGGGGCCGATTGGTGCAAACTAGACCTCATGCAGGGCAATGGCGGGGCGTTCTATTCCATACCGGCCCGGTTTACGCTCAACACGACGGGCGAGTCGAGGGTGGCCCGCTTCGTTGTCAGGGACAACAGCAACGGCGACGACGCCTACGGCACGTTCTATTTCTCGCAGTATGCCACCCGCGGCGACGGCAGCCTGGGCAACGCTTCGCTCGTGACTGGCATCAGCGGCGACGACGGCAGCGCCATAACGATAGAGTATGACACGCTTTGCCGGCCGACGTTGCTCGTGATGGAGAAGAACGGCGAGCAGCTTCGCAGGCTGACCATCGGCTATCATACCAGCGACTCAACGGTGTCGGTGAGCGACGGTTCGTCGACCCTCACCGGCGTCTATGACCTTGGATACCAGACCGACCGCCTGCAGTCTGACCGCGACACCGTGGGATACTATGAGCAAAGCTTATTTGCCGGCGACGCCGATGCCTTCAACGTGGAGGAGCACAAGTGGGGCGGCGAGTACACGGTGCAGGCATTGCTCTATACCAACGGAAGCCTGCGCGACGGCAACCCCGACGGCGAGTATGTGGCCGACAGCCTGCGCTACCAGCGTGGCAACGCCGAGGGAATTGTCTATCGCGAGATGCTCAAGCTGAGTTACAGCGACAACAGCAACCGCTGCCAGTCGGTAGACGTCAACCAACTGCTGCTCGGCATAGAGGAGTGCAACCCCTACCAGCTCGTAGCCATGTTCCGCGACGCCCGCAACAGCAAGATAATCTCTGAGGCATCTGCCGCCGACGGCAAGTTTGTTGTTGAGACAACGCTCAACTCCGACAAGAGTGTCAGCACCATGACCGTCACCAACAAGCAGGGCGCCAAGGTGAAATACACGTTCACTTACTCCAGCACTCTGCCCTGATGGTCAACGTAGCGATATTCGTCTCGGGCAGTGGCACCAACTGTGAGAACATAATCCGCCACTTCAGCGGCAGCGGGTCGGTTCGCGTTGCCCTCGTGCTGAGCAACCGCGCCGATGCCTATGCCCTTGTGCGCGCGTCGAACCTGGGCGTGCCCACCGCGGTCATGGCCAAGGCTGATTTCGCCGACGAGGCCAAGCTCATGGGACTGATGGACAGTCATCACATCGACTTCATCGTTCTGGCCGGCTTCCTGCTCATGGTGCCGCCTTTCCTCACGGAGCGCTATCCGCGCCGCATTGTCAACATACACCCGGCGTTGCTGCCCAAGTATGGGGGCAAGGGGATGTATGGCCACCATGTCCACGAGGCGGTGAGGGCGTCGGGCGACACCGAGACGGGCATCACCATACACTACGTAAGCAACGTGTGCGACGGCGGTGAGATAATATTCCAGGCCAAGACCCCGGTCTTGCCTACTGACACCCCCGACGACATAGCTGCCTCGGTTCACAAGCTCGAGCAGCTGTATTTCCCCGAAGTGATTGAAAGGGTGATAGGCGAGGTGTTCTGACTTTATTCTCAGGCGTACGACATTCAAGCAATGCAAGGGCGTGAAAGCATATTTCACGCCCTTGCTGCGTTGTGTTTCCGGCCTATGTCTTGTCCATTGTGACTTCGCTGACGCAATGTGGCGTTCATGGCGTCACGCCGTTTCTTTGCCCTTGTCCGGCCCTTTGTTTCTGTTGTTGATGGCATTGCCATGCAAGCGGGGGGCCATGTTGTTGGGCTCCAGTGGCTCAGCCCTGCAAGCGCTTTCCACATTATATTATATGCGTTTGTGGGATATCAGCCTGCTGTAGGCGTGGTAAAAGAACATGGCAGGTGACATTCCGCCTTTCATTGGCAAGTTGTTGGGAGCTCAACTTCAGGCAAAGGCTGAGGCGTTGTCGTCCATGTTGTGGAAAGAGCAGGCAATATTCTCTGCAGCTTTTGCCTGTGCATCTCAATGCAATATGGCATGGCTGGTTGGCAAACCGCGGCACAAGAAGCATGGAAAAACATTTAAAACAGGCGTTCATTTGGGGCTTGTGGAAAAGTATTTGGCTAAAGGTTGCAAGATGCTGGAAGTTTTTTCGTAACTTTGTGCGCTTAAAATAGTGTGATCATCCCGCCACGGTGGCGGGTGGAGTGCTTGCCTAACCTCCATCAATAAAACAAGGAATGAACAAGAAAAGAGAACAAGTGAGTGTGCTGTTCATGCTGTTCGGCATACTGTTTTGCGTTTGCCTGATAACGGCAAACGTGCTTGAGACAAAGCAGATGGCCTTCGGGCCGGTGACGATTACCGGCGGTTTGCTGGTGTTCCCGGTGTCATACATCATCAACGACTGCGTTTGCGAGGTGTGGGGATTCCGCCGGGCGCGGCTGCTAATATGGGTTGGCTTCGCCATGAACTTCCTTTTCGTTATGTTCGGGGCCTTGGCCGACGCCATTCCCGGTGCCCCCTATTGGGATAACGACGAAGGGTTCCATGCCGTGTTCGGGCTCGCGCCTCGTGTGGCGGCAGCCTCGTTTGTGGCTTTCCTGGTGGGTTCGTTCATCAATGCCTACGTGATGAGCCGCATGAAACTGTCGCAGGGAGGCCGCCATTTCTCCGTCAGGGCGGTGGTGAGCACCGTGCTCGGCGAGTCGGCCGACTCGGTGGTGTTCTTTCCTCTTGCCCTTTCAGGCGTGGTTCCGATGAGCCAGATGCCCTCGCTAATTATCTCCCAGGTGGTCTTGAAGACCCTTTACGAGGTGCTGGCCCTGCCGCTCACCATCCGCGTGGTGGGCATCACAAAGCGGCATGAGGGCGAGGATGTCTACGACAACGGCATCAGTTACAATATATTTAATGTGCGCAACATCTGATGAAGCGCCACGACAACATTATAAAACATACTTAAGGCAATGGCTGATTCAGGCAACAGGACAACCGAAGGGCTGCATGCTCTCGGTTCGAAAACAAAATATTCGATGGACTATGCACCGGAAGTGCTTGAGACTTTCGTCAACAAGCATCCGGAAAACGACTATTGGGTGCAGTTTAACTGCCCCGAGTTCACTTCTCTCTGCCCGATAACCGGGCAGCCGGACTTTGCCGAAATACGCATAATGTATATCCCGGGAGAGCGCATGGTGGAAAGCAAGAGCCTGAAACTATACCTGTTCAGTTTCCGCAACCACGGCGATTTCCACGAAGACTGCGTAAACATAATAATGAAAGACCTCGTAAAGCTCATGCAGCCCAAGTACATCGAGGTGACCGGTCTGTTCACTCCGCGCGGCGGAATAAGTATCCATCCATATGCCAACTACGGCATGCCAGGCACCAAGTATGAGGCTATGGCAGAGCGAAGGCTGGAATCCTATGGCGGAACGCCGGTTCCGTCGAGGCCGTAGAGGGGGCTGTCGGCAAAATGCCGGCAGGCCTTTGCGCACAGCAAGTGCCCCGCCAGCCCATCTGGCGAGCCTCAGGAGCTGTTTAGGCCGGAGCCATTCACCAAACATATAATAGTTGTATATGCCGGTAATACACCAACATAGAGCATGCATCGCCAGCGTGTCAAAGTCGCCATGTCTGTCATCACGTGGTGGCTTGAGGGCGTTGTCGCTGCTCATAGCCGCTCTTTTCGCTCTATGCTCGTTTGCCGGCGAACGCAAGAAGGTGGCGGTGGTGCTCAGCGGCGGTGGCGCCAAGGGCATGGCCCACATCGGGGTCTTGAAGGTGATTGAGCGCGCCGGCATACCCGTCGACTACGTCGTAGGCACCAGCATGGGCGCAATAGTGGGCGGACTGTATGCCATCGGCTACGACGCGCCTACGCTCGACTCACTCGTGCGCTGCCAAGACTGGCGCTACCTCTTGTCCGACATGGTTGAGCCACGCAACCAGAGCATGCGTGAACGATACAACCAGGGAACCTACCTCTTGTCCCGTCCCATCATCCGAACCACCGGCCTGATGCCCGAGGGCGGGCTTGTATCGGGCCACAACCTCTCAAACCTCTTCTCGTGGCTCACCGTTGGCTACCACGACTCCATCGACTTCAGGAACCTGCCCATACCGTTTGCCTGCGTGGCTACCGACATGGTGGACTACTCTGAGGTGGTTTTCCGCAGCGGATGGCTGTCGCAGGCCATGCGTGCGAGCATGGCAATACCCGGCGTCTTCACCCCGGTGAGGATTGATTCGATGGTGCTTGTCGACGGAGGGCTGAAGAACAACTACCCCGTAGACGTGGCCCTTGACATGGGCGCCGATGTAGTGATAGGCGTGACGCTGCAGAAGCCCGCCCGCTCATCAAAGGAGTTGAACACTGCCGTCGACATTATCATGCAGCTGGTAGACTTCAGTGTGAAGAACAAGTTTGACGATAACGTAGGCCATACAGACGTGCAGATAGCCGTAGACACCAAAGACTACTCGTCGAAGAGTTTCTCGCCAAGCGCCGTCGACTCGCTGATAACCCTCGGCGAGCAGGCCGCCATGGCCCAATGGGATTCGCTCATGGCCCTCAAGCGCGCCATAGGGCTTGACTCTTCTTACGTGCCGAGGCGCTTGCACCGTGCGGCCGTGGTATTCAAGCCTCAGCGCATGAAACTCGCCGAGGTCGACTTTGAAGGTGTGAACCAAGCGGACAGCAGCTACATCACGCGCAAGTTCGGACTTGTCGAGGGCGACAGCGTAAGCCATGAGACACTCGAGAGCGTCATGGTGTCGCTCCGTTCAGACCTGATGTACTCATCGGCAGAATACTCACTGCGCCAGATGGCAGGCGGCTATTGGCTCCGCATCGTGGCCGGAAGGCGCAAGATGACCCAGCTCAACCTTGGTGTGAGGTTCGACACGGAAGAGACCGTGGCCCTGCAGGCCAACAGCGACTTCCGGCTGCCTATCCGGCTGCCTGTCGAGGTGTCGGTAACCGGCAGGCTCGGGCGGCGCTACATGGCCAACGTGTCGGCCACGGTGATGCCAGCCAACAGGCGCAACTGGACGCTGGACTACACATTCCGCTACAACGACATCAACATCTACAACGGCGGCAAGCGCGACTTTAACGTGACATACGATTACCATTCGGTAAAGTTGGGCATAATAAGCTTCAACCTCCGCAACTTCACCCTCGACCTGGCCGCGCGCTGGGAGAACTTCAATTACGGCACAATGCTCATCGGCGACGAGTTCAGCGGCATGGTGTTCGGCGACGAGCATCTGTACAGCTACAACCTCTGGCTGCACTACAACTCAGAGAACGACCGTTATTTCACCACCCATGGCGCTTCGCTCGAGGCCGGCTACTCAATGTATACCGACGACTTCGTCCACTACCGCTCGTCTTCCCCCGTCCATGTCGTCAACGGACGGTGGCGTTTTGCCGTGCGGCTGACCGACCGCCTGACGCTCCAGCCGGCCGTGTATGGGCGCATATTGCTCGGCAACGAGATGCCGTGGTGCCTGAGCAACTTCATTGGCGGCGACTATGCCGGCCATTACGTGGAGCAGCAGCTGCCCTTTGCCGGCATCGGCAACATCGAGGTGGCCGACAACGCCTTTGTGGCTACAGGCATAAAACTGCAGCAGCGCATCATGGACAACAACTACCTGATAGCCCGTGCGGCGTTTGCGCTCAACTCAGGCAAGATACGCAATCTCATTGACAGCCCGCTGTTGCACGGTTACCAGCTGTCGTGGGCATACAATTCCATGTTCGGCCCCGTCAATGCAAACATCGGTTACTCGAGCAAGACGCGCCGCGTGTTTTTCTACCTCAACCTCGGCTATGAGTTCTGACGCAGCCCGCTGAGGGCTCATATTGCGCCGCATTAATGCCCGGCGGCAGTGCACCGGAATGCCAAGCCGGGGTGGCAGAACCACGCCACATACTGTTTGCATTGTATCTTTTACCGATTTATTTACAACCGACAGGCAAAATAAACGCCTACCTTTTATGCTTTTCAAATAATAATTCCTATATTTGCAATCGGATAGGCCATTGCGCCATGTGCCTTCAGATTACCCTCTGTGCACTTGGGTTAATGTCTTTCCGCCAGCCACGTGGCCGCACGATTGCCAACCAATGAATCGCTAGTGCGGCCGGTGGGTAAGTATCACGGTTTAAATTAAGGAAAAGGTTATGAAGAAAAGAATCCAGTTCAGTCTCGTTTACCGCGACATGTGGCAATCTTCCGGAAAGTTCCAGCCACGCAAGGACCAGTTGGAGCGCATCGCTCCAGTCATAATTGACATGGGCTGCTTTGCCCGTGTGGAGACCAACGGCGGTGCATTTGAGCAAGTCAACCTGCTTGCCGGTGAGAACCCTAATGCAGCCGTGAGAGCATTTTGCAAGCCATTCAATGAAGTCGGCATCAAGACCCACATGCTTGACCGCGGCCTCAATGCCCTGAGAATGTATCCTGTGCCCGACGACGTGCGCCGTCTGATGTACCGGGTGAAGCATGCCCAGGGTGTCGACATACCCCGAATATTCTGCGGTCTCAACGATGTGCGCAACATCATACCGAGCATCAAGTGGGCAGCCGAGGCCGGCATGACCCCCCAGGGCACGCTCTGCATCACCACATCGCCCATACATACGGTTGAATACTACAGCAACATAGCCGACCAGCTGATAGAGGCCGGCGCCCCCGAGATATGCCTCAAGGATATGGCCGGAATAGGTCAGCCGGCCATGCTGGGCGCCCTGACCAAGGCTATCAAGACAAAGCACCCCGACATAATCATACAGTACCACGGCCATTCGGGCCCCGGCCTGTCCATGGCCTCAATACTTGAGGTGTGCAACAACGGTGCCGACATCATCGACACGGCCATCGAGCCGCTCAGCTGGGGCAAGGTTCACCCGGACATCATATCTGTGCAGAGCATGCTAAAGAACGAAGGCTTCGACGTTCCAGAGATTAACATGAACGCATACATGCAGGCCCGCTCGCTCACACAGGAGTTCATCGACGAGTGGTTGGGCTATTTCATCAACCCGGCCAACAAGCACATGTCTTCGTTGTTGCTCGGTTGCGGACTGCCCGGCGGCATGATGGGCTCGATGATGGCCGACATGGGTGGCATACGCAACGTCATCAACGGCATATTGCGCGGCAAAGGCGAGAAAGAGCTGAGCATGGACGACATGCTGGTCAAGTTGTTCGACGAGGTGGCCTATGTATGGCCTCGCGTTGGTTACCCGCCACTGGTCACGCCGTTCTCGCAGTATGTAAAGAACATCGCCCTGATGAACCTGCTCACCCTGACCCAGGGCAAGGGCCGCTTCGTGATGATGGACGACTCAATGTGGGGCATGATACTCGGCAAGAGCGGCAAGGTGCCCGGAACCATCGACCCGGAGCTCATCGCCCTGGCCGAGAAGCAAGGCCGCAAGTTTACAGACGACGACCCGCACACGCTGCTGCCCGACGCCCTCGACGGCTTCCGCGAAGAGATGCAGAAGAACGGGTGGGAGGCAGGACCCGACGACGAAGAGCTCTTCGAACTGGCCATGCACCCCGAGCAGTACCGCAACTACAAGAGCGGACAGGCCAAGAAAAACTTCCTTGCCGACCTGCAGAAGGCCAAGGACGCGCGCCTCGGCTCACAGCTGACGCCCGAGCAACTGGCTGCCCTGAAGCATGCCAAGGCCGATGCCATAGTGGCCCCGTTGGGCGGACACCTGTATTACGAGTTTGGCGGCGCCAGCGAGTGCGCTCCTTGCCTCGAGCCGTTCATCGGACAGCACTACAAGGAGGGCGACACCTTCTGTTACATCCAGGCCAAGTGGGGCGAGATTGTGCCGGTGCCATCCGACCTCGGCGGCAAGCTGGTTGAGGTAACCGCACGCCAGGGAGCCAACGTTCGCCGTGGCGACATACTCGGCTGGATAGAGCGCGACAAGGATTAAAGCCCGGCTGTGGCCGGCGCAATGAAGTCGGGAACCGTGCCTTGCGGTGTGTGGCTGCAGCCTGTCATGGGGCTGCCGTGCGGCGTCGGGCCGCATGATGCCACACTGCGCGGGGCGGTTCCCGGCTGCCGTCTTTGCCCGGCTGCCGCGATATAGTCTGCCAAAGGCTGCTACAAGGAGCTGCAGGCTGCAGTTAACAGTTGACAAAAACCAACATACAGCAATCATATCAGTTATGCAATCACAATTTGTGACAGACATCATAAACAAGTGTTATCCCGAAGACAACGAGTTGCGCAGGCTGTTGTTGAGGCACAGCCGCGACGTTGCCGACCGCGCCTTGGCCATAGTGAAGAAGCACCCCGAGCTGGGTCTCGACGCCCAGTTTGTTGAAGACTGCGCCATGCTTCACGACATTGGCATCTTCAAGACCGACGCCCCGAGCATCCACTGCCACGGAACGGAGCCTTACATACGCCACGGCATTTGCGGGGCAGCCATAGTAAGGGCAGAGGGATGGCCCGACTACGCCAGCGTGTGCGAGCGCCACACCGGGGCAGGCATAAGCCGTAGGCAGGTAGAGGAGCAGCGATTGCCGCTCCCGCCACAAGACTATCTGCCGCTGACGCTTACGGAACAGGTGGTTTGTTATGCCGACAAGTTCTTCTCAAAGTCGCACCCCGACCGTGTGCGCACTGTCGATCAGGCAGCCAAGAGTCTGTCGAAGTTTGGTGACGAAGGCTTGGGGCGGTTTATGCGGTGGGCCTCGATGTTTGAGTGACGGGGGCTTGTTTCAGCCCCCACTGGCGGCCCTTGCCTTCCGCTTGCCTCCCGTTGCGGTTGGCGGAGTTGACAGTCAAGGGCCTCGCCAGGCTGCCATCCCACGTTGAGCAAGGCCATACGGTTGTGATGGCCTTGCCCGTTTATAGCCCGCGTGCAGCCGCAGGCCAATGCCATGTATGCCATCCTGCCTGCGGCCGTGCCTCCCGCCAGCCACCATCCCATAGCCTGTCTCTTGCCGGCAACCATGCCTTGCGGTGGCCCGTTGCTCCTTGGGCCACATGGGCGGCCAATCACGGCGGCAACACAATGCAATTGTTGCGGGAACAGGCAAACCGCTCTGTTGCGCTGTTTTTCCGGCATCTTAAGTCCACCCGGCAAGCGCTTTCACCTACGACTTTCCCTTCAGTCTTTCTGCATCAGTGCCGTCGGTTTTCAATATGTGCCGTTTGACATTGCAATATGGCCCGTTTTGCACCACCGAACGGGCCGTTTTGCAAGGCCATACGGCCCGTCTTGCGCCCAGGCTCGGTTGGCGGCCCTGCCACGGGCCGCCCCGGTGGTCTGCCGTCACGCAGCCCGCTTGCCATCAAGGCGGTAGCGTGGCGCAATGATGTGGCTGTGCCATTTCCAAAATAGCCGCCCGGAAACCTCCCCAAAGCCATTGTTCCCCCACAGCGTCAGCATGGCCGCCTGGTGAATGTGATTGCATTTTGCCAAGCCGCCAAATAGCTCCCGCTCCCTTGCCGGCAACCGGCGCGCCGTCTGTGCCCATCGGCTGCCGTGGCCAATGCCGTCGTGGCTGCCGCCCGCGGGCCGTGGCGCAGCACGGCGTTGGGCTAAGTCAAAACCGCAGGCTCATTAACGTTAAATATTTGAAAGCAATGTGTTATTCGCCATTTTATAATTAATTTTGCAGCCGTGAGAAAAAAGACATTGATATTTTTGATGCTTTTCGCCTTCATTTTTGTGATGGCGGGGGTGCCGCTTGCCCCGATGGGCAGGTCGGTTCAGGGCGTGTCGGCCCCCGATTCAGGCAGCAAGGCAGGCGACTCACTTGTGCTCAGGCATGTGGCCCCTGTGTCGCTTTACGACAAGGGCGCCCTGGCATCGCTGCAGGGCGTTTCAGTCAGCATACCCACGGCCCTCGGCAGTGACGCCGCCGCCCAGGGCCCCGACACAACAAAGATGGACTCGCTGCAACTGGCCATATACCATCATAACAAGGCTATCGACGACTCACTGGCTTTCGATAGCCTTAACCGTCAGAAGAAAAACGGCATCGACGCCCCTGTTGTCTACTCGGCCGAAGACTCACTGATATACGAAGGCGCCACGGGCCTGGCCTATCTCTTTGGCGATTCTCACGTGAAATATGAGAACATGGACCTCACGAGCGAGAAGGTATACATGTCGATGGACAGCAGTCTGGTGCATGCCACCGGCGCACGCGATTCGTCGGGTGCCATGTTCGGCACCCCGGTGTTTGTCATGGGCAGCGACACCTACGAGAGCGACACCATGGCTTTTAACTTCAAGACAAAGAAAGGACTCATCAACGAGGTGTATACGGCCCAGCAAGACGGATTCCTGACCAGCGAGCTGTCGAAGCGGGCATCGTCGGGCGAGCTTTTCCTGCAGCACGGCCGCTATACCACCTGCGACCAGCCACACCCCGACTTCTACATAGCCCTGTCGAGGGCAAAGGTGCGCCCGGGCAAAGACGTGGTGTTCGGCCCGGCATACCTTGTCATCGCCGACGTGCCGCTGCCGCTTGCCGTGCCCTACGGCTTCTTCCCGTTCACCAAGAGCTACTCAAGCGGATTCATCATGCCGACCTATGGCGACGAAACCGAGCGTGGCTTCTATCTGCGCGACGGAGGCTATTACTTTGCCATCAGCGACAAGATGGACCTCAAGTTGCTTGGCGAAATATACACCAAGGGCTCGTGGGGACTGTCGGTCGCCTCCAACTACCGCAAGCGCTACCGATACAGCGGCAGCTTCTACGCCAGCTACCAGAACACAATCAACGGCGAGAAGAACATGCCCGACTACTCAAAGCAGACGAGCTTCAAGATACAGTGGAGCCACCGCCAAGACGCCAAGGCCAACCCCTTCCGCACGCTGTCGGCAAGTGTCAACTTCGCCACGAGCAGCTACGAGCGCAACAACCTGACCAGCATGTACAACCCGCAGAGCTACACGCAGAGCACGCGTACCTCGTCGGTCAGCATGACAAACACATTCTCAAACATCGGGCTGACGCTGAGCACCACCATGAACCTCAACCAGCGCATGCAAGACTCAACCATCTCGCTCACGCTGCCCGACCTGAACATCTCGCTGAGCCGCATATACCCATTCAAGAGAAAGAAGATGGCAGGCAAGGAACGGTGGTACGAGAAGATATCGCTGAGCTACACCGGACAGCTGAGCAACTCTATAACGACAAAGGAAAACAGGCTGCTGCACTCCAGCCTTACGCGCGACTGGCGCAACGGCATGCAGCACAACATACCCATCAGTGCCAATTTCACGCTCTTCGACTATCTGAACATCAATCCGCAGTTTACGTTCACCGACCGCATGTACACCAACAAGATAATGCGTTCGTGGGACACGGAGAACCAGCGTGAGGTGACCGACACCATCGACGGATTCTACAACCTGTACAACTGGCGCCTCAGCGTGTCGGCATCTACCAAGCTCTACGGCATGTATGTGCCTTGGCGCAAGCTCTTCGGCGACAAGATTGTAGCCATCCGCCACGTGTTCACGCCGCAGGTAAGCTTCAACTATGCGCCCGACTTCGGCGCAAGCCGTTACGGCTACTATGAGACTTACCAGCGCACTGACGCCGACGGAAACGTGTCGCTGGTGGAATACTCGCCGTATTCCAACGGGCTCTTCGGAGTGCCGGGCAGGGGCAAGACGGGAAGCATATCGGTAGACATATCTAACAACATTGAGATGAAGCTGCGCTCCGACGACGATTCAACCGGGTATAAGAAGGTGAGCATCATCGATGAGCTTGGGGCGAGCATGTCGTACAACATGGCTACCGACATCAGGCCGTGGAGCGACCTGAACACCCGGCTGCGCCTGAAGCTGACAAAGAACTACACCTTCAACCTGAACGCCACCTTCGCCACATACGCCTACGAGCTCGACGAGAACGGCAACCCGCGCGTGAGCGACCACGTGACGCGCTACAGCCAAGGCAAGTTCGGACGCTTCCAGGGCATGTCGCAAAACATATCCTACACCCTCGACAACAACAAGGTGATGAACTTCATAAAGTGGCTCAAGGGAGAGAAGGTGAAGAAAGACGACGATGAAGACAAGCCCGCCGAGGAGGAAGAAGACTATCTCGACCCCGAGACCAACGAGGACAAGACCCTGCAGGAGGGTCAGAGGGGGGCAAAGAAGAAGGATGCCGGAAAGGCCGAGACCGATGAGGACGGCTACATGAAGTTCAGCATACCATGGTCGCTTAGCTTCGGCTATGGCATATCCATGCGAGAAGACGTGGGTGGCAACTTCAACTACGACAAGATGCGCTATCCCTACGCGTTCACCCAGACCCTGAACTTCAGCGGCAACATACGCCTCAGCGACGGATGGAACATCAGCTTCTCGTCTGGTTACGACTTTGAGAACAAGAAAATATCCATGACCACGGCATCACTCGGCCGCGACCTGCATTGCTTCAACATGTCATGTTCGGTTGTATTGTCGCCATACACAAGCTATAACTTCTCGTTCCGCTGCAACGCAGCCACGCTCACCGACGTGCTCAAGTACGACAAGCGCAGCAGCTACAGCAATGCCGTGCAGTGGTATTGACACTACCGGAAGGGGTGTCCCTTTAATTACAATTTGCCGTTATGTCCGAATTAGATCCGCTGATAAAGGACCTTGCGCTCATTCTCGTTGTGGCAGGCATCGTGACGCTGGTCTTCAAGCGGCTCAAGCAGCCGTTGGTTTTGGGTTACATCATGGCTGGCTTTGTGGTCAGTCCGCAGTTTCCTTATACAATATCTGTTGTCGACATTGACAACGTTAGGGCATGGGCCGACATCGGGGTGATATTCCTGTTGTTTGCGCTCGGCCTCGATTTCTCGTTCAAGAAGATTCTGAAGATGGGCATGGCCCCCGTCATCGCAGCCTGCACAATCATATTCTGCATGATGGTGTCGGGCATGACCGTTGGCAAAATGTTTGGCTGGACACACATGGACTGCATTTTCCTCGGCGGAATGCTGGCCATGAGCTCTACCACCATCATCTACAAGGCATTCGATGACATGGGTTTGCGACAGCAGCGTTTCACCGGTCTGGTGATGAGTGTGCTCATTCTCGAGGATGTGCTGGCCATAGTGCTCATGGTCATGCTGTCTGCCCTGGCCCATGGCAGCAGCCCCGACGGCGGCGAGATGATAGGCATAGTGGTGCGCATACTGTTCTTCCTTGTGCTGTGGTTCGTGGTTGGCATCTTCCTCATACCAATGTTCCTGAGGCGCATGAGGGGCGTCATCAACGACGAGACGCTGCTTGTGGTGGCCTTGGGCTTGTGCTTCCTCATGGCCGTAGTGTCGGCCGAGGTGGGCTTCAGCAGCGCTTTCGGTGCGTTTGTCATGGGCAGCATACTTGCCGAGACGATAGAGGCTGAGAAGATAATAAGGGTGGTAGAGCCCGTCAAGAACCTGTTTGGGGCCATATTCTTCGTGTCGGTGGGCATGCTGGTCGAGCCGAGCGTCATTGCCGAATATGCGGTGCCTATAGTGGTGTTGGTGCTTGCCATACTCCTGGGGCAGGCCGTGTTTGGCTCGTTTGGCTATCTCATAAGCGGCCAGCCGCTGAAGACGGCCATGAAATGCGGTTTCTCGATGGCACAGATAGGTGAGTTTGCATTCATCATCGCCTCGCTCGGCCTGTCGCTCGGCGTCATAGGCAAGTTTCTCTATCCCGTCGTGGTGGCCGTGTCGGTGATAACCACATTCCTCACGCCGTACATGATACGTTTTGCCACGCCTTGCTACACGCTGATGGAGCGCCGCTTGCCGCCGCGGGTCATTGCCACGCTCAACGGCATCACGCTGAGCCGCCCTTCTACGTCGGCCGCAAAGAGCAAGTGGAAGAGCCTGCTCACCCAGATGGCAACCAACACGTTGGTATACTCCATACTGTCGTTTGCCGTGATATTCCTAATGTTCACGTTCTTCCTGCCGTTTGTCCGCCATTTGCTTGTAGGATGGCACTGGACGGCAAACTTCATCTGCGGGGCAATCACGGTGATGGTCATGTCGCCATTCTTGCGTGCCATGGTAATGAAGAAAAACCACAGCCGCGAGTTTAAGGCGTTGTGGGCCGAGAGCCGCAAAAACCATCTGCCGCTCATATTCACCGTTATTGTACGCGTGGCCGTGGCCTGCTCGTTCGTGTTCTACGTTTGTAATTATCTCAGCCGGTTTACCAATGCGCTTATGATAACCATTGCCTTGGCGGTGGTTGTGCTTATGGTGCTTTCGCGGGGGCTTAAGATGGAGAGCATCAGGATGGAGCGTATGTTTGTGCAGAACCTGCGTTCGCGTGACATTGAGGCCCAGGTGCGCGGCCGCAAGCGCCCGCTTTACGAGGGACATCTGCTCGACCGCGATGTCCACATGGCCGATTTGGACATTCCTGCCGCTTCGACGTGGGCAGGCAAGTCGCTGCGTGAACTTGAGTTGCGCAACCGGTTCGGGGTTCATGTGAGCAGCATACTCAGGGCAAACAGGAGGCTGAACATACCCGATGGCCATTCGGTGGTTTTCCCCGGCGACCGCTTGCAGGTGATAGGCAGCGACGAGCAGCTGTCGGCCTTGGCTAAGGCAATGAGGCAGGAGGTCTATGGCGACGACGCCGACATGGAGAAACGCGAGACCAAGTTGAGGCAGATGGTGGTCACGGCCGGCAGCCCATTGCTCGGAAAGACATTGCGCGAGAGTGGCATACGCGATGTCTACGGATGCCTGGTAGTGGGCATCGAGGAAGGCAAGGAAAACCTTTCGCAGCCCGATCCGTCGCGGACTTTCGCCCTGGGCGACGTCGTATGGATAGTAGGCGAGGACGATGCGCTCGCCAGGCTCATGCACAACGATGGGTGAGCGTACACGCAGCATAGGAAAGAGGCAGAGCCACGGCTCTGCCTCTTTCCTATGCTGCGCCTTGCGCCCCTTGTGTTTGCGTTGCCCACAGCCAACGCATGGGGTGCGGCTGCTGTTTTATTTCACGACCTTAGTCGTCTTGTTGCCTTGCTTTACTATGTATATGCCGCGTCCCAGGCCTTCGGTGGTGTTGCCCATGTACACTCCGTTTACATCGTATACAGTGGTCGTTTCATCCTTTACGGCTTGTGCGCTTTGTATGCCTGAGGATATGCTGATTTCTGCCTTAGTGAATTCGCTTGTCGTCCAGTCGTTCTTCACTGTCTGCACACCTACCTCATAGTCGCCGTCGGGCACAGAGATGGTGTAAGCCATCTCGGCCGGATTGTCGCTGCGCAGCAGTGCCTGCAGGCTGTGGAACACTTTCAGCTTGCCTGTCTCGGGGTCGGCGGGGATGATCATCGACATTGCGCCGGTGGCCTTGTTCTTAACATATACGTTGTAGGCGTTGCCCAGTTCAAACTCGTCGCCGACGAACCTCACTGTCAGCTTGCCGTTTTCTGTCGACTCGGCTTTTACGTCTGTCGGTGCGACGGGAGCCTGTATGTTGTCGGTGCACAATCCGTCGTAGTACTCGTAAGCAGTGCTGTTCGAGCCGGCTATGCTGAATCCGTAGCCATCGCCGATGAGGTCGATGGCACCGTCGCCGTTGAGGTCGGCAACCTCATAGGCTCCTCCGTCAAAATGGCGCAGCGTCTGTTGGAGTGAGAACGTGCCGTCGGGGTTCTGGAACTGTATTCGTGTTCCCCACTGCTTGTTGTCTACGTTGGTCCATCCACCGTCGATGATGTCGACAAGCCCGTCGTGGTTGATGTCAACAAGGCGGAGTGTAGACTCGGCCGAGCCGTAAATGCCGTTGCCGGCATCGACAGAGCTGAGTGTGAAGTTGAAGTCGCCGTCGCAATTGTTTAGGAATATGTCGCCGCGCTTGGGGCTGTTGGGTGTCGGGTCGGTGCCGAACGAAACGATGTCGAGCCATCCGTCGTTGTTTACGTCGGCCAATGCGAGGTCGCTCTCGTATACAGGCACGAACGCCTTGCCTTTCAGGTCGAGCTCCTGGAACGTGCCGTCACCGTTGTTCTTGTAAATGTAGAAGCAAGGGCCGTCGTTAGAGTAGCCGCTGGCCACGATGTCGAGCCAGCCGTCATTGTTGAGGTCGCCCATGATGGTGGCACCGTGCGACATGGGCTTTGCTATCATCGTAGGCTTCATGGTGCCCGATTCCACGTCGGCCTCAAACAGGTCTGTGGGCATTGGGTTCTGCTCGTAGGGTATGGGGTTGAACACATGCTGCTCTGTGAAAGTGCCGTCGCCGTTGTTCTTGTAGAGTGCCAGCAGGCGTTTGTATTGCATCACCCGTCCGTCATCGCCATCCTCGGCCCAGCGCTTCATGCACTGAATCAATATGTCTGTATAGCCGTCGTTATTGTAGTCGCCGAACGACAATGACGAGTTGTTCATGCTCGGCAGGTTCTTCTCGTTGTCGCCGGTGGGGAACGTGCTTATGTCGGCGAACGTGAACTTTCCGCCTTCGTTTTTCATCAGGTAGGTGTAAAAGCCCTTCTGGTCGCCAACATTCTCGGCCGGCTCAAATCCCATCTCGTTTTTGCCGGTGAGGTAGAGGTCGAGCAGCCCGTCGTTGTTGAAGTCAAGCCAGCGCCCGTAGTTGAATGTCGAAGGCGGCAGGCCGAGCAACGACGAATAGTCGCCCTCGGGCGATCTTGCGCCGATATACCTGGACCATGTCCACTTGCCCGGAGCGGTGCTTTGGTAAAGGTAGCCGCTGGTGAGCCAGTTGAGGTCGAGCTTCTCTTTTGTCTCGGGGTCTTCCCATGCCCATTTTGAATCGGCGCCCTCAAATCCCTGGCCACCGTAATAGAAGTCGGGCGTGCCGTCGTTGTTGACGTCGCCTATGATTGGCGTGCTACGGTGAACAGGTGACAGTTCGGCCGACTTCTCTTCGTTCAGCTGGAATACCTGCGCTTGGGCAGACGCTGTTGCCCCGAGCGCCATTGCTATAAGCAATGAGTTTGTCAATGTAGAATGTTTCATAACAATGCTGTTTTATGTTACAATTATTTATACGTTTCAGGTAGTGTACGTTTGGGTTTCTGCTGCAAAGCTATCAAATAAAAGATATATTTGCCGCAACTATTGTTGCGAAAGATGCAAAGGATGTGTCTAAATTCCGATAAAACATATTTGGTAAGACAAATTTTGTATTTCGGGGCTGTTTTTCGGCAATTTGAAGTTGCTGCCGTCTGCCAGCGGTTATGATTTGTGTTGTGGCTGATTCAAGTGTTTGCGTGCTGGTGGGGAAGTGGGCAGGCCAGTTACGCGGCTTGTGCATTGTCCCTTGGATTGCCCGCAATCATTCGGGCCATATACCTTTGCGCCTTCATAGCGGCTGGCGCCGCAGCGGCGATGCAGGTATATGGCCCGGTGGTTAAGTGAGCAATGTGGGCGGATGTGGTCCGTTGCCGTCAGCGTAAGTTGGGGTGTCTGCCTATCTTGCAAACCACGCCGATATGTTCATAAGCCTTTGTTTCATGGCCTCGCTGTCGGCATGTTTGGCCGCAACCTTCTCTGCCATTAGTGCGGGGTGGTCATGGCGGTGGTGTGAAATGCGAAGTAGGTCGAAAAACCTGTTGCCTTCGAAGCATGTCTCGGCAGCCATCTCATTGAGTATGGCCTTTTCAACAAAGTCGGTAGTGTCGGCATCTGCCGGAATTACGTATTGCTCCCTGTCCCATACAATGCCAAGTCCAAGACCCCTTGCCGCCGTGCCGATGTTCTGGTCGTATTGTGCGGCTTGGAAATTGATGTATGCCGGATAGCGTTTAACCTCGTTTGAGTCTACCCTGTGCTGTATGGTGTCATACATATTTTTGTTCAGTCCGTACTTGAGAACGGCGAAAGCTGTTGTGGGATAGCCGGCGCGATTGATGGCTTCGGCATATCTAAGGTATATGGTTGACGGGCGCACCATGGCCAGCGACAGTAGGGGGCGTTGTTCGAGCGCGTCGGTGACCGTTCCGCTAAGGTTGTTGTAGAACTTTGTGATTACCATTTCTTGTGGGTTGGCAGCCGGCAGCTGGGCCAGGTCGGCATGCCCGAAGGCGTCGGCCGTCAGTGCCCCTGAGGCCATTTCGGCCGCCCCTCGCAAGTCGCCGTTGAAGTAGCGCGATATAGCCTGCCCATTGTCGGTGTGGAAATGCGTCCTCGACATCATCCATTCAGTAAACTGAGCTGCAGGCAACAGGCTTGGTTTATCGCTGTATGTGAGCTTGCGCATCTGGCTGTGTGTGGCACGAAGATCGGAGTTGAATATCTGTCGGGTGACAACATCGTTTTTGTAGGCCTGCATATTGCCCGTCTGCAAGTTCTGCCTTGTGGCCGACTCCCACGTGTTGGCGTATGTTCTGCTTACCACGATGTTGCGGTTCGCAATGAGGCTGTAATAAGCCTCGGCGGCTTTGTCGTACATATTATTATAAAGGTATAAGTCGCCGAGCAGCATCTTTGTCGGGTAAAACAGTTCTGTAGACGTCCAGTTGTCTATCGTTCCGTAGTCGAGCGGTCGTGCATCGGCTATGGGGCTTATGTCGGCAATGAGTTTCTGTGACAGTTCGTCGATGCCGATGTTTGCGTCAGCCGGAACCATGCTGCCAATCGAAGTCAAAGGCATTGTGAAATAATTCACCCTTCCGAAGATCAGTGCCATCTGCCAGTAAGTGTAAGCTCTGAGCGTCTTAACCTGTGCGTACTCCGGCATCATCACTTTGTTCTGGCCTTCAGTGATGCTGGTGTCCATGCGTGCAATGATATAATTGCAATTGTTTATTATGGAATAAAAGTCGCGGGCAATGGCATAACTGTTGTCTGCCGCGAAGCTGATGTCGTTTATTTCCTGCAGGTCGGTCGATGCATATTCGTTGTCGACAGTCATCAGGTCGCCACGCAACTCGCCCATGATCAATATCCTGTCGGCCACTTGCTGCAACTGAGCCAAGACCCCTATGACAGAGTAAATGGAGTCGTTAGGGTTGTTCAGTTCGTGCTGGTCGTCGTAAGCAATACGGCCGGATTCAGTGTCCATCATGTCCTCGCAGGCCGTGGCACAGCAGATGAGGAATATGCCGCATATTACGTTTATTATCTTTTTCATATCGTTTGCTACGTTAAAGGTTAAGTTTTATTCCGAGGTTATACGTGCGGGTCTGTGGCATGAGGCCGGTGTCAATACCCTGGCAAAGAGCTTGCGACCCATAGAAGAACTCGGGATCGGTGCCCAGGTATTTGGTCATTGTGAAGACGTTGGTTACAGATGCCCACACCTGGACGCCTTGGATAAACCTTGGCTTGACTGGCAGGCTGTAGCTTAGGCTCACCTGCTTCAGCTTGAGGTATGACGCATCTTCTATCCAACGGTCGCTGAACCTGCTGTTGCCCATAGGGTCGCCATAGGTGGCCCGTGGGATGTCGGTGGCTTGACCGTCGCCCGTCCATCGGCGAAGCATGGCTTCACTCTGGTTGTTCAGCGAGCTGCCGTTCTCCATCTGCTGGCGCATGGCGTTGAAAGCGTCGTTGCCCAGCGAATATGTGAATATCGCATCTAACGAAAGGCGTTTCCAATTGACGTTGAAACCAAACGCGCCATATATGTCGGGATTGGGGTCGCCGATGATGGTCATGTCATGTTCGTCAATGATGCCGTCGACTTTGATGTCGGCAAAATGCATGTCTCCGGCGCCGAATCTCAGGTTGCGACCGGTATTGTCGACAACAGACAAGTTAGCTTTGCTTGCATCTTCCATGTCAGTAAATACGCCTTCAGACTTGTATCCGTAGAACACACCAAGCGGGTTGCCTTCGGCAGTGAGCACGTTAGCGCCCATGACATTTGTTATGAAGTTGCCGTCGGTCAACCGTTCCACCTCATTCTTATAGTGTCCCATGGTCACATTGGCGTTTAGCTGCCAGTCCTTGGTTTCTACGATCCTGCCGCCAACGCATACTTCAAAGCCGCGGTTTCTCATGCTTCCGTCGTTGGTCCAATAGTTTTGCAAGCCATATTCCTCGCGGAGCTGTTTGCGCACGAGCAGGTCTTTGGTGGTGGAGTCGAAGTAGTCGGCGCGTACAGACAGGCGGTTGTTGAGCAGGAGCATGTCGATTCCTACGGTAAACGTGCCCGTGTGCTCCCATTTCAACTTGTCGTTGCCGATGTTGCTAAGTGCCAAGCCTTTGGCCAGTCCGGCATAGCTTATGGCTTCAAAGTAGGTGCGGGTGGCTGCTGAAGGCAGGTCGTCGTTGCCTGTGATTTCATATCCTGCATGTAGCTTCAGGAAATTGATGCCTTTCACCTTGCGCATGAACTTCTCGTTGGTTACCACCCATGCTGCATTGAACGACGGGAATACGCCCCATGCCACACCTCCGATGTTAAGTCCGCTGCCTGATTTGCGGCCAAATCGACTGTTGGTTTCCATGGCTGTCTGTACGCCGGCAAAATAACGGTTCTTCCAGTCGAAGTCGGCTTGTGCGTACCACGCCATGTCCCGCCAGTCTTCGTTGACACCATCGATTGTGCGAAGGTTGGCATTGGTTACCGACAGGCTGCGCAAATTGTCGCTGCCTGTGTTGTAGCCTTGCCCGTAATCACTCTCAAATGTGTTGTTGATGAATCTGTAGCCGCCGGTTATCTTGAGGTTTGAAGTATTCGAATTGATGGCATTCCAGTCTGCATGAATGTCTACTGTCAGGGTCGAGTGGCGAGTCATCAGTGAGGCTATGCTGTTGTCTCCTTGGGCATACCAGTCGCCTTGTGCGTTGACAAGCTGTATGGCAGGCAGTCCGAAGTCGGGTGTAAACTTGCTTTCCTTTATTTTGTCCCAAGAGAATCCGACGAGGGCCGACAGACTTAGGCGGTCGTTGAATGTGTAGGTAGGCGCAAGAGTTGCGGTGAAGCGGTAGTTCTTGTTCTTGCCTTCCGAGTTGTCTGTTACAGCCATTGGGTTGCCAATGCCCAGCTCGTCTACGTCAGCCAGTCGGTCGTACATGTTGCCTTGCGAGTCGAATTGGTTGGGGCTGTACAGCGGCGACTTGATGTAAGCCATGTATCTGGGCGATGTCTCACTGAGGATGCCGTCATCAAAAATGTTCCTTGTAACTTGGGCAAATGCTATGTCGGCACGCGTCTTCAGTTGTCTCGTCAGATTTATGTCACTATTGAAGCGCACGTTGAGCCTGTCGAAATTAGTATTGCGCACGTAGCCGTCATTGTGTGAATAGCCGAGCGAGAAAGAGTAGAGGGCAATCTCATCGCCGCCGCGCACGGATATGCCGTAGTTCTGCGTCATGGCCGTCTGTCCAATCTCGTCGTTCCAGTCGGTGTTGTTGTGGTTGGCGTTATAATACGATTTTGTCGGGTCGTCGTCCATGAACTGGAAGTTTCTGTCCTGTCCTGGCATTCCTCCGATTAGGTCGGTGGCAAGTATACGGTAAGCGTTGGCGTTGAGCATGGGCAACGTCTTGCCTTTTTGCTTTATGCCCATAGACAGGTTTACTTCTATTTCGGTAGCCATGTTGTGGCTGCGTTTGGTGTTTATGATTATGACGCCGCCTGCCGCCTTCGCTCCCCAGACGGCGGTTCCGTTCTTTAGTATCTCAATGCTTTCGATGTCGTCGGGTGAGAGCAGCGACAGGGGATTGCTGAAATACCCTTCGCAAAGCGAGCTTATGTTGTCGTCCGACTGCCATATCTGCCCGTCGACAATGAAGAGCGGCTGCGACTTCATGTTGATGCTGTGCATGCCCCTCACAAACATTGCCATGCCGCCGGCATCAATGCCACTGTGGCTTATTGCATTCACGTCGCCAAGCAAGTTCATCTGTATGTTCTCGTCTGCTCCCACGGTTGCCGGGCGCATCGATTGGGTCTTGGCTGTTGTATAAGCGCTAAGTGAGTGCTCATTATATGCCGGGTTGGCTTTGGTTGTAGGCTGCATCTTGATTGACAGACTGTTGCGCCCCAATATGGGGACAAGCTGCTGGTCGAACCCTGGAGCCTCGATGCGCAAGATTCCCTCCAGCTTGCTGACATTGAGCTCGAAATTACCGTCTTCGTCGCTCATGGCCACATTGTCTGTGCCGATGAGAGTGATGCGGCTGCCTGCAAACTTTTCTCCGGTGTTGCTGTTGGTCACCGTGCCTTTTAGGTTTATCTGTGCAATGGTTGCCAAAGGCAGCGACGAGCAAAACAGAGCTAAGGTTATATATCGTATGTTCATTGGTTGTTGGCTTAATTTATTTTTTAACGGGTTCAAATATTATTCTGTCCAGCCTGAATGTACGTGACAGTTCGCCAGAAGAAAACTCGCGTGACGTTACATTGGTGGCAACGGTCAGCTGGGTGGTCACCGGAAGCATGCTCGGGTCGTGGGTCTTGTCCATAAGCCATAGGCGGTCGGTGGTGTTGCTAACGGGGAGTTCCAGCTCTTCGAAAGCGAGCATCTTGACAGGTTTTGAGCCCGAGGTGAGCAGTGTGCGGCTGTTGTTTCGCTTTGATGTTGAGCGGCCGTTGCTGTTCATGTATGCGACGGTGAACGTGATTCGCGTAGAGTCAAGTTCTGTGGTTGGCCCTTCAACAGTTGCTGGCAGGAACACGGCGTATACATTATACTTGTCGGCAAGAGTGTTTGGTATGTCGAATATGACGGTAGGGTTGGTCGACGTGGATATCGGCATCACCTCAATGTACGAGTCACCGCTAACGCCGCTTACAATGCTTGCGGCAGTCACATTGCGCATATATACTGATGTCAGCGTGTTGTTATATGTACGTCCGTTCTGCTGTTCGGCTTCCACGCTTATCGGTTTGTTCCACGTCTCGCTGTTGTCGTAGTTGAGTGTGGTGGCGGTGAACAGCATTCCGTTTGAAGCCGACAGTTCTTGGGTTCCGGAAATCAAGTCGGCAGGAGAGTGGATTACGCTTCCTGTTGTCGACACAATGGAGTCGGCCCGGGCAATGCTTCCTCTGTACACGAGGTCATTGACGATTGCTAGTTTTGTGCGTATGTCTTGTATTGAGTCGGCCACGTGTGCATTTGTATCATACACCTTGAACGAAGGGGCGATGCGTTCGTAGGCTGCGGCCCAAGCCTCGTTGGTCGGCACGACCATCGAGTACAACGAGTCTTCGCTTTTGATGTGTCCTATGCCGTATGCCTTGTCTTCAAGTAGCCTGTTGTAGCTAACCATCACAGAGTCAAAGACAGGGCGTCCGTTGTCGTCGATGTCAATCTCTGTGCTGGCATCAGGGTCGAATCGAACCTCATCAAATGAATGTATGAACTCATAGAGCGCTGACATTTCGCTGCTGGCCTCAATGTGCTCATAGATATTGTTGGCGTATGGTATTTGAGCATTGCTTAGCTTGTGGACGAGGCCGTTGGTTGCCTTGATGTCATGTTGTGCCATGGTACATCCGCCAAACATATCACTGCTGTTGAAATAATATATCTTGCCATTGAGCATTCTGACGCTTGTCGTCACAGGGGTCGACGATGGGTAAGTCTGCCTTGCTATGTGATTGCTTACCATTCTCCTTATTGAAGCCATGTCGGCATTTGTGTCCGGGCCCATGGCGTCGGCTGGCGGGGCAAACACCGTGAACGATTGGCTAGAGGAAAGCAGGTCGGCATATCCTGATTTACTGATGAGACCGGCAAATGCCTTGGTCGCATCATCTTGTTCAAGCAGTTGCATTACGGTGAGTCCCGAGCCTTGGGCTGGACCTTCTTCATAATGGTCGGCCCATTCTGTACATCCCGTTATGGCAACCGAGATTAATATTGTTGATAATAACTTCTTCATGTTTTATTAGTCTTTGTCTTCTGTATCAATGATGCTTGTGGGAACGTATTCAAGGTAGTCGAAGTGGAACTCGCCGTTTTCCGACTCAATGTTCTTGACACGGAAATAGTGGGGGCCATATTCTTGGAACGTGAATGTACCTACAATGAAGCGCAGGGCGCTGATCTGTTGGCGCAAAGTCTTTTGTCCGTTAGGGCTGTATACCGAGTTCGGGCCTTTCATATATCCACGGTTGCGCATCATCTTGTCGTTTTCAGCACCGTTGTCTGTTGTCTGGTCGTCGCTGACCCAGCCAATTTGCGGTTGCTCTCCCGTGTAATTGAAACTCACCGGTATGCCAATGATGCCGCCGTCTACGAAGAGCTGTGCTATCCCTCCCCATGAGCGGGCAGAGTATCCGAGGCGAATCTCATAAGTTCCCGGTGGAACAGGCAGCATGCGCACTACCACGTCATACCAACCGCGTACCGATATCTCGTCTGCCTGGTAGTTGCTCCATGTGTCTGAAGCCCACATGATAAACTTGGATGCGTCGTTGAACTTGATGTAGTCTCCGCAATAGTCGGGTGACATGGTGTAACCACCGAAGCCATCAAGATTGGTCAGCTTCCACCTGATGTTGTTGTTGGTAAGTTGCGGTGCAATCGAGTACGCGTCGAACCGGATGCGTTTGTTCAGCACGTCACTTACCATCACATCCTCGTCGTAGACAAGCATGTTGGTCAGAGAGTGGATGAAGCCGTTCATCCCGTCTATGTTTGAGGCACTCTCGTTGATGCCCACATATTTTCCGTTGCTCTGTTCGTTGATGTGGTTTCCTGCCTTTATCTCCATCAATCTGTTTTCGAGCATTGTCTCGTAATACTCATATCTTTTGTCCATATAATAAGAAGATGTGCAGGGTCCGCTGTATATGAACGAATTGGTAGACATCTGCCGGTTGAGCATATGGTAAGATATGAATTTGTTGAGAGCGTTGTTGCGGCTTGTCGGATCGTCGGCGTCTTGTGTGCCGTAATACTTCCGAGCATATTTTATCAAGTCGTCGATGCTGTGTATTCCCGATGCCTCCATCACAGAGTTTGGCTCGGCAAACATGGTGTAGCCCAGGCGGCGTTGCTGCAATGGCTTCATGGTGTAGCCGAGGATGTTGACATACTCAGTAGAGTAGGGGCTTTCATAGCTCATGTCGTACGTCTCGGTGATAGAGTCGTTAAGGTGGGTCAGGCGCATAGCTTCGGCGAAGTAGCTGTATTCCGGCATTCCGTTGAGAATGCTTCCTAGAGTCTCTTCGCTGGGAACGAGTACGTGGTCGATGACGTGAATCACCCCGTTGTGCACTTCGATGTCTGGCATGATTATTTCCGACTGTTTGTTCACCATTATCGAGTTGCGTCCTTGGCCGTTGGCTACATATGATATTATCATATATCTGTTGTTCATGTTAGATGTGCCTAACGCTCCTTCTGTGAAGTCTTTCGTCTTGTAGTCAATGGCGGTCGAGCGTATTATGTGGTTGTACACAATCTCTTTCTTCTCTTTGGCCGTCAGTTGTTCCATCGAGGTATTGTGTTCCTTGAAGTATGCATCAAATGCCTCGTTTGTAGGTATGAATGCCGTATAGTGTCCGTATGTGGCCAGCAACGACTCTTCGCCGGCGTCTTTCACAACCTGCGTGAATACCGAGAACGAGTCGGGCCTGTTTTCGATGTATGTTGCCACAGTCTCTCCCTTGAATGTATAGTAGCTGTCGCCCGAAAGGTCGTCACTGTCGCAACAGCACAGTATAAACACTGCCAATGGCGCCAGAAGAGAAAATATGAATCTTTTCATTGCTTTTTGCTTTTTCGGTTGGTTTATTAAGTCAATTCCTGTCAATGTCGCCCGTAGTTGCATAGAACGGGTTTTGCTTAAGAAGTTTGTTAACCTTCAGCTCGTCGCGGTTTACGGGCAGGTATAATGCGTTGAGAGTGTTGAGCCTTGTCATTACGGTTGCCTGGTCTTGGCTTTCATACTTTCTGAGCAGATAAGTCGACACTATGTTGTTAAGGTCGCCGTGGCGCCTTACGCGTCGCAATATGTCAAAGTATCGCTTGCCTTCGAACAGGAACTCGCGTTGGCGTTCGTCGAACACCAGGTTGCGCATCAACTCCTGGGAGTTATAGTTCTGCAACTTCAGCGAGCCAGTGCCTCGTGACGGATTGGCTCTGTCGTATGTGTTGCTTACCAGTTGTATTGCTTTCTCGAGGTCTCCACCTGCATTACGCTCCACCAGTGCTTCGGCTTCCATCAGATAAACGTCAGCCAGGCGGTAGATAATCCAGTCCTGAGTGTTTTGGTTTACTATGTAGTCTGAGGCGCTCACTTGGTTGCCGCTGCTCTCCAGTCGGTAGGTAACATACTTGCGGATTGGTATGAAAGCCGCCGACGAGCTGCCGTAGAAGGCGTCGTACTGCCGGATGTCGCTTCCGTCGAATAGCTGGTATTCGCCGAAGTCGAGCGATGACAGGTGGTTGACGCTCGAGCGCCCTCCTGTTGTTCCGTACATCTCATTGACAACATAGTTTGGCGTGTATGTGTCGAACTGCAGTTCAAAAATGCTTTCGCTCGAATTGCCTGCCCCGAAAACCTGCTGGTTGTAGCGTGTTGACGGTTCAAGCTGCAGAGGGTTTGATTGCGTTTGCTGTATCCGTTCGCACATCCCGATGCACTTGTCGTACTCATTGCGCCATAAATACATGTCGGCCATTAGCGCCCACAAAGCCTTTTGGGTTATTCTCCCCTTTGTGTCGCCCGTGTTAGAATACACAGCCTTGGCGTAATTATCGCTTATGCTTTCCAGTTCGCCGAGCAGTTCGTCGATAATGTCGTCACCGTCGGTTTGTGCCAGCTGGAACGGACGTGTATCGTCTTTGTATGACAGAGTGGTGAATGGCACATCCTTGAACGTCCGCACCAGGTAGAAGTAGCATAGGGCGCGCAGCGTGATGGCCTCGGCCTGATACGCCCTCAGTTCACCGGCTTTGAAGTTAGGGTCGCTTTGTTGCACGGCAGGAGCTTTTTCAAGCACTGTGTTGCAATAGTTGATAACCCTGTACACTGGTTCCCATTTTGTATATCCGTTGCTTGCATCGACATTGGCCGTCAGAATGTAGTAAATGTCGTTGCTGACATTAAGGCCGGTCAGCACGTTGTCAGAGCGCACTTCGCCCCAAACTATAAGCCGTTCCATCATGTCGGGTTCGAGAAAAGCGCGATAGCAGGCCGCCACAGCACTTTCCACGTCGCTTTTAGATTGCCAGAAGTCGTTGCTTACCAGTTCGGTCTGTGGCTTGATGTCAAACCATTCTTCGCACGAGCTGAGGCCGCAGGCGATGCACAATGCGCATATTATCTTTTTCATGTTTTGTTTTCTTTATAGTCCGATAGTTATACCAAAGGTGAAATACTTCGAGCGTGGCGTTTTCGACCAGTCGGCGCAGATGCCCTTGTCGTCATAGCCCACCTCGGGGTCGACGCCCGAATACTTTGTCCATGTTAGGATATTGTTCAGCGTGAAGTAGAGCGAGGCAGTGTTCAGGCCTATCTTCTTTATTGTCTTCGGATCGAACTGGTAGTTCAGTGTCAGCTGTTTCCATCGCAGGAATGAGCCGTCTTCAACGAACCTGTCGCTCCCCATCCAGTTGCGCCCGTCTTGATATAGGGCCCTTGGCATGTTGGTTATGTCACCGTCTTTGCGCCAGCGCCAGTTCACCGATACGCATTGGTTGTCATTGGTGTACATGTTCTCGGCATTCATACGTGCGTAATTGATTACCTTGTTGCCATAACGGAAGTTGAAGAAGCACGTCAATGACAAGCGTCGGTTGTACCTGATGGTGAAGCCGAAGCCGCCGTTGAGTTTCGGGTTGCAGTTGCCAAGGTAGACAACGTCAAGTTCGTCGATGGTGCCGTCTTTGTTTACATCTTCATATATGGCGTCGCCACCTCGGAACCTCCGTGAGTTGGTGGTTCCGTATGCAAAGTACATCGGCACAGGTTCGCCATAGCTGTCAAACACCACGTTGCCGTTTTTGTCGCGCACCACAGGGGCGTTGGGGCCACTCACTCCCGGCACTTCTTTCTCGCTGTACTTGTCGTACTGGTAGACACCCAGCGACCGTAGCCCGTAGATAGACCCGAACGAGTTGTTGGTCTGCACTCGGGTCAGGTAGTTGCCGTTGTTATAGTCGAATTCTCCGTTGTATGAGTCGAGAACATTTTCGTCGAGCGCCCTGATTGTGTTCTTGTTGTTCGAGAGGTTTGCGTTCAGGTCGATAGTGAACTTGCCTATGTTTATCAGGTTGTTCGTGTTCACGTTAAGTTCCCAGCCGTCGTTGTCCATGGTGCCGGCGTTGATATAGCTTAGCGATCCGAAGCCTGTCGACGAAGGTATGCGCTGGTCTTTGAATAGCATGTCTTCAGTTCGGCGGTGGTATACGTTGAGGTCGAGGTAGAAACGGTCGTCTAACAGTCCGAGGTTTAATCCCAGGTTAACGCTTGTCGAGCGTTCCCACTTGAGGTTGGTCAGTTCTATTGAGCTTGGCTTTATGGTTGGCGTACCGTTGTAGTTGTTGCCACCCGTGCTCCACGACCCGTTGTATCGGGCGAAGTACAGGTATTCCCTGTCGGGCATGTTGCCTGTGATGCCCCAGCCGGCCCTGAGCGAAAGCTCCGACAGCCACTTTTGGAATGACGACATAAACTTCTCGTCGCTTACTATCCATTTGCCCGATACCGACGGGAATGAGCCCCAGCGGTTGCCCGGGCCGAAGCGTGTCGAGCCGTCCCATCTCATGGTTGCATCGAGTATATACCTGCCTTTGTAGGCGTAGTGCAAGCGTCCCAGCACAGCCATCGAGCGCCATTGTCCGAGTTCGGAGTTGAGGTTGTTGATGTTTCCTCCGGCCGTTGTGTCCGTTATGCTTTCAGACGGCGAGCCATAGGTTGTGAACTGCTGGTTCTGAGAGTTGCCGCTTGTCATTTGCCATGAGCCGTAGAGCATCAGCGAGTGGTCGGCCCCAAGGTCGGGCATCCATGTTATGTTTTGGTCTGTCATTATGGTCAGGCCTTCGTTTTCTTGCTCTTCGCTGCGGTTTATCCATTCGTTAAGCCATGTCTTCGGTACTATTTCCTTAGGTAGGAAACGTTTTATCTTGTAGTTCTCAATGTCGAAAGTCACATATCCGTTATACCTCAGTCGCTGGTTGTCGGTGGGTTCGATGAAGTCATATTGTATGCGTAGCGTGGGTATGACGCGCATGTTTTTCTGTACGTTCCTGGCCAGGTGGGCCACAGCAACGGGGTTTAGCAGGTCTTGCTGCGACGAGGCGAGGTTCGATGTTGGCAGTATGTTGTAATACACGTCAGTATCGTTGCCGTTGGCGTCTTGCCTGTAGATGCCCACGTTGGGCAGCTTTCTGTAAGCCACGTCGAGCAGTCCCATCGTCTTGTAGCTGTCGTAAGGGTCTTGTTGTTCGTAGTTTCGGTTGTTGTTGGTGTATGTCATCGAGAAGTCCGAGGTGAACTTAAGCCTGTCGCTCACCTGGTATTCCAAGTTCATGCGTGTCGACAGTCGGTCGAGCTTCTGCTCTATCACCGTTCCGGTCTGGCTGTAGTATCCTATCGACGCGCGGAACTTGGCTTTCTCGCCTCCTCCGCTAATGGCGAGCGTGTGGTCGTGTGTCCACCCGAACTGCGACACCTCCTTCACCCAGTCGGTGTTGTTGTTGTACTGCTCGTATTCAGAGAAGTTTTGGTCGTAGTTAAACTCCGGTATGTTGCTTTCGCTTTCGTCCTGGTTGCGGTTGAAGTAAGCCTGCTTCATGAGCATTGTGTAGTCGTCGCCGTTGAGCATTTCCATGCCTTTGGGTTGCCACGAGCCCGACAGACGGTACGAATAAGTCACACGCGTAGGGCCGGTGACGCCTTTCTTCGTCTTTATCGATATGATGCCGTTTGCGCCGCGTGCTCCCCATATTGCGCATGCAGCTCCGTCTTTCAGCACCGTTATTTCCTCAATGTCGTCGGGCGATATGCTCAGCAGGGTGGCAAAGTCATCGTTAGACGCAGTGTTGTAGTCGAACGAGGCGTCAACCTGGCTGTCGAACGGAATGTCGTTGAGAAGGATTAGCGGTTCGGAGTTAGAGTTTATCGACGTTGTTCCTCTCACCCTCAACGAGCTGCCGCTGCCAAGGTCGCCGGAGTTGCCCACAATGTCGAGACCTGCTATTCGGCCCTGCAGGGCTTCGTCTACCGATGCCACAGACATGCCTTCAAACGTCTTCATCGAAATAGTTTGCTGTGCTCCCGAAATCTCTCTCACCGGTATGCTGAACCCGCCTTCGCTGGTGCGTTTCCTGCCTTTCACCTGCACCTCGGCAATGGTCTGGCTGTCGTCGTTGAGTTTTATGTCGAAGCGCCGGCGCGCCTTTATGGGCAGTGTCTGCGGCTTGCAGCCCACATACGTCACCTTCAGTGAGTTGTCGGGGTTCTTCAGTTGCAGCGAGAAGTTGCCGTTGATGTCGGTGACTGCCGACGACACAATGCGGCCTCCCTTGTCTTGCTCCACCACGGTGGCTCCTATGCACTCGCCGTCGGTGGTGGTCACTTTTCCTGTTATCATCACTCCCTGCGCCTGTGCGGCCAATGCCGTGACAGCCAGTAACATGATTGTCAATATTTTCTTTTTCATATTATTATTCTGGTATTAATGCTCGGTCTACCAAGTGAATGACTGATTGCGACGAGGAAACCAGCTGCGTGGCTGTCCGGTAGTCGTTGCTGTTAACGATGATATCGCGGCTTTGCAGGTTGTACAGCCCGGCTGTCTTCACCACGTGGGCCACGTTGCCCTTGCTGTCGGTGATGCTCAGGTTCTGCCCGTTGCTGCTGATGTCTATTTTCTGGAATCGTCCGCTGTTTGAGCGTGCCGCCGTTTCAAACGTGCGCGTGCCAAAGGGCTGCGAGTCGACGTAGGTAGAGTTGTCCACGAAATGGTATTTCAGGAAGCGTATGAGCCTCAGGGCCCATTGGTGCTGTGTCTTTGTGTCGGTCTGTTCGGCAATCTCGTTCCAGGTGTGCAGTGTAGGGTCTTTGGCAAACGCCTCGTCTACGGCCTCGTTGGTAGGCACGAACACAGTATATTGGAAGTTTCCGAACGAGCTGACCACATTGCCGAGTCCCGACGACGACGACGTGGTGTTGAGCGAGAAAATGCTTTTAATCTCAGGGTCGTCCTCGAATATGCGGAAAATCATGTCGTTGCCGTTGAGCAGTTCGAAGAACTTGGAAAACTCCTTGTGTGCCTGCATGTTGGCGTATACAGAGTTTACAGGGTCGTGAATCATGCGGTCTATGACATAGCAGCGGCCGTTGTCGGCGTCGTAGCGGCTTACCTGCCTTGCGGCAGGCATGCCCTGCTCGATGTCGCCGCCACCGCTCACGGTCATGTTGGCACCCGTGCCGCTGACGCGTATCGTGCTCCCGCCCTTCGACTGGTAGAAGTGGTGCGAGCCGTCGTCAACAAATCCGCTCATTGTTCCGTCTTCGGCTTTCTCGCCAACTATGATGTGGCAGTCGCAGATGTCGTAGAGCCTGTTGCGCAGTATGGCGGCATCTTCAATCGTGCGCTTGTATTCTCCCTTAGAGCCGTCGTCATTCACCGAGTATACATCTGCCGTCACGGGTTGGTCTTTGGTGTCGTCGTAGCGGAAAGCCCATATCTCCCTTTGGCTGCGCCCCTTGGCCCAGCTCAGCGGGTCGCGGTAGTTTTCAAGTGCCTCGTCGGTTGGCACGAGCAGGTTGTACATGTTCTCCATAGAGCGCAGGTACAGATAGAACTTCATGTCGCGGTCTTGCAGCGCCCAGTTCATTATCTTCGTCTTCCCGTTGGTCATCACCGACGCGTATACGCTTTGGTAGTCGATGGGCGGGTAAACCTTGTTGGTAACATATACAATGCCGTTTCCGCAGACATAAGATTTAAGGATGTCTCCTTTGTCGACGTGCATTGCAAACGACGATTCGTCGTTCATGCTGCCCCACATAGACGGCAATGACGACATGAACGACTTCTTCTGGTGGTTTTTCACAAACATGGCCAGCAGCGGGGTGGGCACGTTGTCCCATGTGCCGTAGGCATCTTTAAGGTAAGAGCCTTTGCCGCCGTTGATGTATTCGTCCATTGCCCGGTCGGTGGGAACGAACATGACACCCATGTCTTGCATCGACGAGTAACTGTTGTCGGCCGGGTCATAGTACAACAGTCCGTAGCTTGTCATGTCGTTGTCGGCCGGGTCGAGGGGAGAAGACTCCGTGAAGTACCTCTTCACGAATATGGAGTCGGTTATCAGCGGGTGGCTTGCGTCGCTGCCGTCATACAGTTGGTGTACGGCCTCAGTCTGCCTGCTGCTGTAGAACGGGGCCGAGAACCGCTCCATTAGCCGTGCAAACTCGTCGGTCTGCCCGTTGTGGTTGATGACATGGCTCATCGGTGAGTTGGGCGTGAGCACGTCGGAAACCACGTGCACGTAGCCATTCTTGCACGTGATGTCTTTTTGTTCCACGCGCGAACCATTGATATATACGTCTTGGTTGCTATACCGGCTGCCCAGTATTAGCGTCATGTCTTCGTCGGGTATTTTGTTGGCGGCTGTGTGTTGCGGTGTGAAGTGCACCATGTAAGTGTCGCCGTTGTCGGCCAGCATCACCCCCTTCTTGCTGTACTTCGTCCAGAATGGCGCTTCGAGCTGCCTTGCGTCGGTGCACCTCTGTATGCTGTCAAGGTAAGAGTACTGTGTGGCCCTGCGCACGGCTGTGCCCTCGCCGCTTTGGTTTTCGGCGTCGCTGGTGTTGGCCAGCATGTATGCCAGATAGGCCATGTTTATCGTGCTGGCATTGAGCAGGCTTCGCTTCTGTGCCGGCGTGAGTTGTTCGTAGGACGTCACTCCGTAGGGGTTGCCTCCGTCGAAGAAGCGTTGCCAGGCATCGTCGCGGGCCGGGAATACCGTCTTTGAGCCGGTAAGCTTCAGCACCTGTTGGTAGTTCAGGTCGTCGACCAGTCTCAGGTAGGTTTTGAAATTGCCCTCTTGCTGCAGATAGTCATAGATGCTTGCTCCGAGGAAGTCGGGTTCTTTGTCCTCGTATTCGTAATTGTCAGAGCACGAGGCAAGCCCCAGTCCCGCGGCGATTAGCATTCCGGCCACTGTGGCCGACCATCGCAAAGGGCGTGAATATTGATATCTTTTCATATAAAAAAGGTTAGTTATCTAAAACTTTCGACAAAAGTAATACATATTATGTATAGGCGTGATAATGATTCGCGCCAGAAAATATAATGAATGTTGCAAGAGAGCTACGAATGAAACAATCTTTCCATTTTATGGCCGTGCACGATACGCCAAACAATATATAACAAAGTAATTTTGCGGCAGTAGTAAAACAAAACCAATTGATTATTTATGAAAGTAAAGCAAGTTATCACGATTGTTCTTTCCGCCATGCTCGGCATCGAGGTCATGGCTGCCGACTCGAAGCCGGCCCTGGTCTACTCGCGGCCATCGGCGAAGTGGATGGGGGCGCTGCCGTTGGGCAACGGCAGGTTGGGGGCAATGGTTTACGGAGGCACAGACGTCGAGACCATAGCCCTCAACGAGGTTACCATGTGGTCGGGCCAGCCCGACCCTGAGGCCAACAACCTGTGTGGCCCCGACAGGTTGCGCGAGATGCGCGAGACTTTTCTTAGCGGCGACTACAAGCGCGGCAACGACCTCGGGTGGCAGTACCTGTGTGGCCACGGCAAGTCGTTTGGCACTAACCTGCCTTTCGGCGACCTGCTCATAGAGACCGGCGGCGGCGATGTTAGTGGCTACCGGCGTGAACTGGCCCTCGACGAGGCCGTGGCTCGAGTTGGCTTTGTCTGCGGAGGCACGCGCTTCAGCCGAGAGTATTTCGCGTCGAACCCGGCACAGGCCCTTGTGGTCAGGTATACGGCCGACAAGGCTCACGCCCTAAGCGCCACGGTCTCGATGCGCATGTTGCGCCATTCCGAGGTGACTGCCCGCGCCAACCAGATAGACATTACCGGCGACGCGCGCTTCGACAAGAACGGCGAGGGCGGTGTGAGATTCAGGGGCATTGTCAGGGTGATGGCCGACGGTGGCAGTGTGCGTTCCGTGGGCGACAGGCTGGTGGTGGACAGAGCCGACGCCATGACCATCATCGTCGACATCCGCACCGACTTCCAGAACCTTAACTACCGCAGCCAGTGCCTCAATACGGTAGAGACGGCAGCGTCAAGGACATACGATGAGCTGAAAAGGGAGCATGTGGCCGACTTCAAGGCCATATTCGACCGCATGGACATAGACCTCGGCCGGCCAACGACAGATGCCAATACTACCGACGAGATGTTTGCCGAGGCACACAAGGGACTGTCGAACCCGGCGTTCGACGCACTTTTCTTCCAATACGGGAGGTACATGCAGATATCGTCGTCGCGCGAAAACTCGCCGCTGCCGTCAAACCTTCAGGGGATATGGAATGACAACCTGGCGTGCAACATGCCGTGGACATGCGACTACCATCTTGACATAAACATACAGCAAAACTACTGGAGCGCCAATATTGCCAACATGGCCGAGACAAATGCCCCGCTCTTTACCTACATCGGACTGCTGGCCAAGTATGGCAGCGTGACGGCACGCAAGATGTACGGTTGCGGCGGATGGGTGGCACACACCATCAACAACGTGTGGGGCGACACTGCACCGGGCAGCGCATGCAGCTGGGCTATGAACGTGACGGCCGGCGCATGGATGGCCACGCACCTGTGGACTCACTATGAATACACCCTCGACAAGGACTACCTGCGTGAGGTTGGCTACCCGTTGCTCAAGGAGACGGCTCAGTTTTTTGTAGACTACATGGTGGAAGACCCGAAGACGGGCTACCTGCTCAGCGGCCCGAGCATATCGCCCGAGAACGGGTTCAGGGGGGCCGACGGCAGGGGATACTCGCTGTCGATGATGCCCACGATAGACCGTGCCGTGATATACGACATTTACAATGCGTGCATACAGTCGGCCAAGATTCTCGGCATCGACGACGACTTCAGCCGACGCTTGCAGCGCGACATCAAGAAACTGCCACCGTTGCGGTTGCTCGACAACGGGGAACTGGCCGAATGGTATCTCGACGTCGTGCGCGACGACCCTTCGCATCGCCATGCCTCACACCTGCTGGCACTCTATCCCTTCGGGCAGATTTCGCCATTCAAGACGCCTGGGCTGGCCGAGGGATGCAGGCTGTTCCTGGAAAACCAGACTTCTCATGCCAACTGGGAAGACACAGAGTGGACACGTGGCAACAACATCAACTTCTACGCACGCCTGCTCGATGGCGAAAAGGCCTACGAGAGCCTCAAGGGACTATACACAGGCTTCATGCGCGAGAACCTGATGACCGTGTCGCCGGCAGGCATTGCCGGGGCCGAGAGCGACATCTTCTCGTTCGACGCCACCGAAGCCGCAGTGGCAGGGGTATGCGAGATGCTGCTGCAGAGCTACGACGGCATGCTCAACTTCCTGCCCGCCCTGCCTAAGGCATGGAAGAGCGGAAGCATAAAGGGCGTGTGCGCCCGCGGTGGCATTGAGGCCGACTTTGCATGGAAGAACCGAAAGGTGGTGTCGGCCACGCTGCGTTCGCGCGTAGACCAGACGGTGAACGTCAGGGTGAACGGCAAGGAGAAGACGGTAGAGCTTAAGGCCGGCGTGCCTTTTACACTGCTCTGAGCCATGCCCCGTTGCAGGGATGAATGTCACAATCAGCCCGACAGGCATTTGTTCCTGCCCGCAGTGCGCATGGCCTTTTGTCGTTGCCGGCGTCGGGCGCCATCGGTCAAGCCACTGTGCCTTGACATAGCCATCTTCTCATTTGGCCTCAATGAGTTTGCAAAACGGCGCGTTTCACCACTTGGAACGGGTCGTTTTGCAAACTAAAACAGCCTGTTTTGCAACGTGTTGAAGCTCAATCTGTTGCGAATCCGAAAGGAAAGCGTTTCCAAAAACGGAATTATTGACACTAACAAATAACTGAAAACCAAAATGAAACTACATTTTATGGCCTTCTTGGCCTTCTTGGCCTTGTTCGCCCTTGCCGCATCGGCCGCGGCATCAGTATGCCAGCGCACGCTTCACGACGGCTGGCGCTTCCGACAGGGCAGTTCGGAGATATGGCATCCGGCCCGTGTCCCGGGCAACACCCATCTCGACCTCATGCGTGAGCGCATTATAGACGACCCGTTTTTCAGGCTCAACGAGCGCGCGGTGCAGTGGGTCGACAAGGAAGACTGGATGTATGAGACGCGATTCACGCCCACCGTGAGCGAACTGTCGGCAACCAACCAGGTGATTGTGTTCAAGGGGCTCGACACCTATGCCGATGTTTACCTCAACCATCAGCGCATCTGCGAGGCCGACAACATGCACCGCGAGTGGCGTTGCAACGTGAAAGGCATACTCAAGGAGGGCGAAAACCTGCTCGAGGTGTACTTCAAAAGCCCCATCAGGCGGAACATACCTAAGTTCGACGCGCTGCCATACCGTCACAACACCGGGCCCGACCACTCGCAGATAGGCGGCATTTTCGACAAGACCATTTCGCCATTTGCCCGTACTGCCGGTTTTGAATATGGCTGGGACTGGGGTCCGCGCCTTGTCACCTTCGGCATTTGGCGGCCTGTTGTGCTCGAGACTTGGAGCGATGCGCGCATTGCCGACGTGTGGTACATACAGAAAGATGTTACCAAGGCCCGCGCAAAGCTGCGCACCGTGGTCGAGGTTGAGGCCGACCGCCCCGTCGAAAGGGCCGAAGTGGCCATCTGCGCCGACGGCAGGCGGGTGGCCGGCCGTACGGTGTCGCTGTCGAAAGGCATCAACAAGGTTGCTCTCGACTATACTGTCAACCGCCCGCGCCTGTGGTGGACCAACGGGCTCGGGGAGCCATACCTCACCAAAATGGTGGCAACGCTCGACGCGGGATGCCGAGACACCGTGGCCACAAGGCTTGGAATACGCTCGCTGAAGCTGCACAACGACAAAGACGAGCACGGCCACAACCTGTATTTCGAGCTCAACGGCGAGCCGCTATATGCCAAGGGCTCAAACATGGTGCCCAACGACAACTTCCTGTCGAGGCTCAATGACAGCATCTACCGGCGGGTGGTGAAAGACGCCGCCGACGTCAACATGAACATGATACGCGTCTGGGGAGGCGGAATTTACGAAGACGACGCCTTCTACAACTACTGCGACGAGATGGGCATACTGGTTTGGCAGGACTTTATGTTTGCCTGCCAGACATACGAGGTCGACTCAGCCTTCCTTGCAACCATAAGGCAAGAGGCCATCGACAACGTGAGGCGGCTGCGCAACCATGCCTGCATAGCCGTCTACGCGGGCAACAACGAGGAGCAGGATGTGTGGTTTGGATGGGGAGGCAAGAAGCGCTACTTCGACGAGATGGGCCAGGGCGAACGAGTGTGGAAGATGCAGCACAGCATATTCTACGAGGTTCTGCCCGAGGTGGTGAGCCAATACGGGGGCGGAACGGCCTACAGGCCGTCGTCGCCATGGGCGTTTGAGGATACACCATCCGACGGAGTGAACGGCGACGACCACTATTGGGGCGTGTGGCATGGCGGAGATCCCATCGAGGCATACTTCGACCACCATGTCAGGTTTCAGTCGGAATACGGCTTCCAGTCGTTCCCTGAATATGAGTCGGTGCTGAAGTTCAATCCCGACCCGCGCGACCACGACATATATTCGGAGGTGATGATGGCCCACCAGAAGGCCGGCACGTATGCCAACCACCGCATTGAGGAGTACATGAGGCGCGACTATAGGGTGCCCGACGACTTCAAGGCGTTTCTTTATGTGAGCCAGGTGCTGCAGGCCGACGCCGTGAAGATGGGCATGGAGGCTTTCCGCCGCGACCGGCCATACTGCATGGGAGGGCTCGTATGGCAGCTCAACGACTGCTGGCCGGTGGCCTCGTGGAGCAGCCGCGACTATTACGGGCGGTGGAAAGCGTTGCATTATGTCACCAAAAAGGCTTACGACGACATACTGGTGTCGCCGCGTGTCAAGGCCGACGACGCCAAGGCGCACGGCAACAGGCAGGTGGCTGCACTGCCCGGACAGGAAGACACCGGCGTGAAGTCTTCGTCCGACGTGGCCATTGGGCGCAAGGTGCTTGAGGTGAAACTCGTCAACGACCGCCGTTCGGCCGCCAACGGCATCCTTAGGGTGCAGGCCATGACCATCGACGGTGACGTGGTGTGGGAGAAGACCGAGAAAGTGAGCCTTCCCAAAAACTGCGCCGTCGATGCCGGAACTGTCCGCGTGGCCGACATGTTGGGTGGCGAGAACCCGGCGAATGTGTTCTTTTACATAACATTCAATACCGGGGGAAAGACGTATTACAACATTGCTTACCCGTTGAGGCAGAAAGACATGGCTTACAGGAAGCCGAAGATAGAAACCGGTATAGTGGCCTCTGCCGACGGCTACGACGTGACGCTGCGCTCGGACATATTCGCCAGGGCGGTGTTCATGAAGATAAAGGGCATCGACAACTTCTTCTCTGACAACTATTTCGACTTGCTGCCAGGGCAGAAGCGCACTGTTCACGTCACCACTTCCAAAGACTTGGCCACTTTCAGCCATGAATTGGAGATAACAACATTGGGTGATGGCTATGAAGATTGAACGCTTTTCAAATGTGGCGGCCATGGCATTGCTCTGTATTGTGCCGCGTGCGGGGCGTGTGGCACGGCTTGTATGTTTGTTGGGTTTTGCGTGGCTTGCTGTTGCCGGCGGCCGTGCCACGACCTATAACATAGGTGTTAGGGCCCATGCCACGGCTTCGTCGGAGAAGGAACCGGCGTCAAACGCCGTCGACGGGCGCATACGTGTCAATGGCAGCGGGGCTTGGGTGTCGGCCAGCACCGTCACTTTCTGGGGCGTCATCGACTATCCTTGGATTCAACTCGACTGGGATGAGAGCGTGGTAGTAAGCAAGGTGTTGCTTTACGACATACCCGGCGAGCAGTCGCACACTGCCGGAGGCGAGCTGGTGTTCGACGATGGAAGCCGTGTCCTGGTGCGTGCCATACCAGACAATGGCGCTCCCTGTGTGGTAGAGTTTCCGGCGAAGCGCACCAGGAGTCTTCGTTTCGAGGTCACCGACGGCAACGGCAGCAACCTCGGGCTGTCTGAGATTGAAGTCTATGGCCCGCCTTCGGATTGCTTGACGGCCGTCGACCCGTACATAGAGACCACACGCGGGCGTTACTTTTTCTTCGCCACGGGCTCTCAGCCGTTCGGCATGATATCTGCAGCACCGCTCACCCGCAACAAAAACCAGGGCGGCGGAGGCTACAATTACAATGACAATGTGGTGCTGGGCTTCCCGCAAGTGCATGCTTGGATGCTCTCCGGCCTATGTCTCATGCCTACAACAGGGAGCGTAGACGCCGGTGCCGGCGAGTCGGCATGGAAGTCGGCTTTCAGCCACGACGGTGAGATTGTGCAACCGGCTTACCACAGGCTGTTTCTCGACAGGTACAACGTGTGGGTAGAGCAGACCAACACCGACCGTGCTTCTCTTTACCGCATGACATTCACCGAGGCCGATGATGCGGCCATTCTGCTCAACCTGGGAGGCTATGTCGGCACGTCGACCATGGTCAATGCGCATGTGACAAAGGTTGAGGGCAGTCGCATAGCGGGCTATTTCGACACTACCGGCAGGCTCTGGGGCGGCCCCGACGTTGTCAGGATGTTCTTTGCTGCAGAGTTCAGCCGTCCGTTCGATGCTCTGAGACCATTCGGGGCAATGGCCGACAGCCTCGTGGCAGCCACCAAGGCCACGCCCCGCAATGAAGGCATGAGCTACAGCGACGCGCCCGTTGCCGGCGTCTCGGCGTGCTATAAGGTGGAGGCCGGCGAGCAGTTGATGCTAAAGATGGCCGTCAGCTATACCGGCCTGAACAACGCCGAACGCAACCTCGGCGAGATTGAAGGCTTTGACTTCGACGCCACCCGTGCCGCCTCACAACGCGAATGGAACGACATGCTGGGGCGTATCAATGTCAGCGGTGGCACGGAGGCAGACCGCGTGAAGTTTTATACCGACCTGTGGCACACGCTGTTGGGACGCCACAAGCTCGACGACAGGAGTGGCGACTACCCTGACTACACGCGTGGCGGACGGCCGGATGGCAAGCACGTCAGGGATGCACGCCTCGTTGTGCGCCACCTTGACGGCCCTTTCCACATGTACAACAGCGATGCCCTGTGGTTGTCGCAGTGGAACCTTAACATCATCTGGGGGCTTGCATATCCCGATGTGCTTGATGATTTCGCTGCATCGTTCCTGCAATACTCGCTCAACGGGGGGCTTTTGGCGCGCGGGCCGTGTGCGGGGGGCTATTCGTTTATCATGAGCGGATGTCCAGCCACGTCGCTTATAACCAGCGCATTCCAGCGTGGCATCTGCCGGAAGTTCTCTCCCGAGGTTGCCTTGCGCGAGATAGTGCGCAACCACGAGCCCGGAGGTATGCTCGCATACGGCCAGGACGACGACCTGCGCTTCTACGAACAGCACGGCTATGTGCCCAATGCGGCAGGGCTGACCATACAGTGGTCGTTTGAGGATTGGGCGCTGGCTGAGATGGCGTCGAGGCTGCAACGCCGTGACATCGCGCAGCGGTATTACCGTCGTTCGGCCGGATGGAAGGCTTCGTTCAACAGGCAGCTGGGGCTTGTGTTGCCGCGAACTCGTGAAGGAGGGTGGCTCCATACAGACCCGATGGACAGTTGGGGCTACGAGGAAGCCAACGCGTGGCAGGCTACGTTCGGCCTTTCGCACGACATAAAAGGACTTGCCGAACTGATGGGAGGCAACGACTCGCTGTGCAGCCGCCTCGACTTAGCGTTCCGGCAGTCGGCTAAGGATGACTTCGTTTCAGGCTATGGCAATGGCTATGTCAACTATTCCAACCAGCCGGGGCTTAGCAACGCACATGTATTCGCCCATGCCGGGCGGCCCGACCTGACCCAGTATTGGGTTAGAAGGGTGCGGCGCCAGACCTACGGAGGGGTGACTCCCGACAAAGGTTACGGCGGCAACGATGAGGACCAGGGCCAGATGTCCAGTTTGTCGGCGCTTATGTCGATAGGTCTGTTTGCCATCGACGGCGGGTCGGGATGCCATTCTTACTATGATGTCACAGCCCCGATATTCGACAAGATTACCATCAAGCTGCACCCGGATTATTGCAGTGGTCGTGAGTTCCGCATTGTCACGCATAACAATGGCGCCGACAATTGTTACATAAGGCGCATCAGTCTCAATGGAGTGGGGCGGCAGCGGCCGGCCATAACGCATGCCGAGTTTGTTAGTGGAGGGCAGCTTGACATCTGGCTTGACAGCAAACCACGAGTCCGCTGATGTGGTTTCATGTTGTGGCAAGGCAATGGAAACTGTTTCTGTAGGTGGTTTTCCATTTGCAGAAACGGTTTCTTGTTTGTGCTGTTGGCCGCCCGGTGCCGAGGCGTGGCATTGGTAGCTCCTGCACAGATGGCGTACGTCGGGTTCACGGCGTTGCCTCGATGGATTGCAAATGTAATGAAAAGTTTCATTGGGATGCACCTGCCTGGAGCAGTAAAACATGGATAGATGCAAGTGATTGAAGTTGTCTGTTGGGGTTCGGATTATCAAAATAATGTCCTGAACGGTTTGTTTTAATGCTAATTGCTGTTTGCATGAGTTTGCATGGCTGCAGCCGTTGCAGATGAAAATAATGTCTATATTTTGTCAAATTCAATATTTTTTTAGTACCTTTACGCCACCAATAATTATCTACCGATAGAAATGAAGAGATTCAGAACGGCGTTTTGCCTTGTTTGGGCATTGTCGATGCTTTTATTCCAGCGTACGGAAGTGGCTGCAATAGACGCTAATCTATTATATTATTTCACTCATTTGGACAGTCGCGACGGGCTGTCGGAAAACAGTGTTAAAGCCATTGTGCAAGACCATTGGGGGCTGATATGGCTTGGAACAAAGAACGGTCTCAACCGATATGACGGCCGTTCGTTGCGCCATTACGATGTCGACGACTTGAAGACCGGGCGCGGCAACCACAACGTGTCGGCTTTGTTTGAAGACGACCGCAGGCGCCTGTGGGTAGGAACAGACAAGGGTGTGTTCCTGTTTGACTTCACAAGCGAGACGTTTTCGTCGTTGGACGTCGTCTCCCAAGACGGTAAGCAGGTGAGAAACTGGATTGCCCAGATAGAGGCCGATAGGGAAGGGCGCATCTGGATAGCCTCGCCGGAGGAGGGGGTGTTCCGTTATGACCCGTCGACGGAGACGCTGAGGCGTTACACCACCCGCGGTTCCTCCGACGACGGATCGTATAACCCGCAGTGCTTCTGCCTGCGTCCGGACGGCGAGGTGTGGATTGGCACAGCCGGGCAGGGCGTCTTCCTGCTCGACGAACATACGGGCCACGTGCGCAGGGTGTTGGGAAGCCTGGCCGGACAGCACATATATACGATGGTGAACTATGGCGAGTGGATGCTGTTGGGTGAGCACATGGGGCAGTTGAAAAAGTTTAATCCCAAGACAAAAGAGATAGCTGTGGTCGACGCCCCGAACGTTCACTACAAGATAATCAGGGCACTCAACGTTGATGGAGACAACATTTTCGTCGCTACTCAGGACGGACTTTATATCGTGAACGAAAAGAAACGTACGGAGCAGCGCATACATGAGAACGGCCTGTCGCCCAACTGTCTGTCTGACAACATGATATGCGAACTTTACCGCGACCGTGACGGCGGTCTGTGGATAGGCACCATGCAGAGCGGTGTCGACTATATGCCGCGGGCGGGGCTGCACTTCTACAGTTACGTGCCGCTGGCTCGGGCCAACTCTTTGAGCAACAAGCATATCCGCGAAATGCAATGCGACGCCAACGGGCATATATGGATTGCCACCGAAGAGGGCAAAATCAACATATTCAGGCCTGCCACCCAGGATTTCATTACGCTTAACACGCCTCATTACAAGGGTGGCACCAACCGCCTGGCGCTTATGGTCGACGGCGACATGGTGTGGTCGGGACTGTTTAAGAATGGCCTTGACATAATCAGCGTGAGCACACACGACATCATGCACTACTCGCCGAAAGACCTCGGTTTGCATAGCGAAGGCTCCGTGTACGCTTTGTTCAAAGACCTCGAGGGCAACGTGTGGCTGGGCACCGGAGCCGGCCTTTACATCAAGAGTGCCGGTATGCGCTTCAACAAAGTGACCGTGTTGCCAGACATTTTCGTGCAAGACATATCGCAAGACAGGTTCGGCAATATATGGGTGGCAACCATTGGCAGCGGCATTTTCAGGCTCGAGGCCAAGTCGTGGCGGCAGAAGCAGTTCCAGGTGAAGACGGGCGAAATAAAGTCGAACGACGTTTCGAGCATATCTATCGACCATTGTGGCTGCCTGTGGTTTGGAACCGACCGTGGCGGGCTTGTGTCGTACGACCCCGCGAAAGGCGCGTTCACTACCATCGGCAAGGACGACGGGTTGCCCGACGACGTGACCTACAAGGTGCTCGAGGACTCTTTGCATCGTATTTGGTTCGGCACAAACAACGGGCTGGTGTGTCGTGACCCGCGCACAGGGCGCATAACGGTGTACTACAACAACAACGGGCTGCCCGGAAACCAGTATAACTATAAGTCGGCAGTGGCCGGACACGACGGCACTTTCTATGTCGGAGGCACCAACGGGCTCATTGCCTTCAATCCGCAGCTGGCCGGCAAGGACAGCCTTGACCGCGTGCTGATAACCAACCTCAGGGTTGACGGCAAGGATGTCTTCCCGGAACAGGGCGGAGTATTGCGCGTAAATATCATCGAGGCGGGCGAGATACACCTGCCATACGACTTTTCAAACATACAGCTAAGCGTGTCGTCTCTCAACTATTCGGGCGTCGAGAGCACCAACTACGAATATCAGCTGAGCGGCATCGACAAGGATTGGATACCCGTTCACGACAAGTCGGACATTGGGTTCTCGCGCCTGTCGCCCGGAAAATACACGTTCAGGGTGCGAATGGTCGGCGGAGGGCCTGTCACAGAGCTTGTGGTAGACGTGGCCCATCCGTGGTATTCGTCGCTGCCGATGAAGATAGTTTACTTCATTATGGCCGTGGTGGCGGCGCTGCTGGTCTACAGGTTTATGCAGAACAGGCAGAAGGCCAAGGAGAAAGAGCGCACGGCGCGTTTCATCGAGGAGAAAGAGAAGGAGCTGCTTCAGTCGAAAATCAACTTCTTCACCAACATTACGCACGAAATCAGGACACCGCTCACGCTCATCAATGGCTCGGTTGAGAACATTGCGGAGCAGCATGTGGACAACCCGGTGGTGCAGAAGAACATCGGGGCGATAGAGAAGAACACAAAGAGGCTGCTTAACCTGATCAACCAGTTGCTCGACTTCCGCAAGGTAAACTCTAACGGCATAACGCCAAACTTCACCAACATCAACCTGGGCGAGCTGGTGACGGGCATTGTAGAGCGCTTTGAGCCGACCATAAACCGCATGCACAAGACCATAAGCCTTGACATCAAGGACGACGGGATAGTGCTGCAGGCCGACCGCGAGGCCGTGACCAAGATATTGAGCAACCTGCTCAACAACGCCAGGAAATACTCGGAGACGTTTATCCAGGTAACCGTCGCTGCCAGCGGCGACAGGCTGACGGTGCGTGTGGTCAACGACGGGCAGAAGATACCTGCCGATAAGGCCGGTGAGATATTCAAGCCATTCACACAACTTGACACCACCCACACCCAGTCGGGCTCGGGCTTGGGCCTGCCTATGGCACGCTCGCTGGCCGAGATGCACAACGGCACGCTCGAGCTCGACACCGCGTCGGAGTACAATGAGTTTGTGCTGGTACTGCCGCTAAGGCAAGACCACGTGATAGACATTGACGGCGAGGCCCCGCAGCCGCAGATGTCTGCCGACCCGTCGCTGGAGAACTACGCCGGAGAGACGCATGTGTCGCCTGGCAGCACCAAGGGTTATACCATACTGGTTGTTGAAGACAACGAAGAGGTGATGGGGATGATAGCCGACGGTTTGGCGCCCCATTACAGCGTGTTGACGGCAAAGAACGGAGTGCAGGGCTTGGCCAAGGCCCATCGCGAGCACGTAGACCTGGTTGTAAGCGACGTGATGATGCCCGAGATGGACGGGCTTGAGATGTGCCGCAGGCTCAAGGAAGACATCGAGACGAGCCACATCCCGGTGGTGATGCTCACCGCCAAGCAGACGCTCGACAACCGCCTGGATGGCTTGCGGGCCGGTGCCGACGCTTACATCGAAAAGCCTTTCTCGTTTGTTCACCTGCTCACGCAGGTCGAGACGCTGCTGCTCAACCGCAAGCGCGAGCGCGAGAGCTTTGTCAAGAAGCCATACTTGCCGGTGCAGTCGTCGGGTATAAGCAAGGTAGATGAGCTGTTTATTAGCAGGATAACGGAGCTAATAACGAAGAACATACGCTCGCCTGAGTTTAATGTAGAGCAGCTGGCGTCGGAAATGTGCATCAGCCGCAGCTCGCTGCACAGGAAAATCAAGGAGGTGAGCGACATGACACCGATAGACTTCATCAGGCTCATACGCCTGAAGAAAGCTGCCGAGCTTATCCGCGAGAAAGGATACAGGGCCAACGAAGTGTGCGAGATGGTGGGCATCAACTCGCCGTCGTATTTCATCAAGTTGTTCCAGAAGCAGTTTGGCATGACTCCCAAAGAGTTTGCACAAAAGAAAGACTGACGTTACTGCTCACGCCGGGCCCTGTCGTTTCCGGGGCTCGGGCGTGTCCCGGCCACGGCCTGCAGGGCGGCAGCGGCATACCCGACGCCATGGGTTGTGAGGGTTGCGCGCTGCCGCTTTGCGTCTGGCCGTAGTGTCTGGCCGTCGCCCCACTTATGGCAAAAGTGCCCGCTGGCCCCACATGGCCGCGGCATGGCTGTGGCGGCGCGTGGCAACCGTATGGGCACCGTGGTTTGTCAGGAAAGCAGAACGGCCCGGACGGCAAGGCCGGACGGGCCGTTTTGCATCACAATACGGGCCGTTTCGCATTGCGATGTCGGCCGTTTTGCAAGCCGCTCTGTCCCAGGCCTTTTCGCTGTGTGCGCCGCGGGCAACCGTTACGGCAGGCAGTGGGCGTGTGGGCTGCAGCGGCCACGGCGGCCGCTGCAGCCGGTGGCATTTGTTTCAAGTAGTGCAAAATACGTAAAAATGGGGTTTTATTTCGACAAAGTTTATATATAATGGTACGTATGTTCACCGTGATTGCATGGCGTTTTTCTTAACTTTGTGTGCAAAACCACTAAAACATCTATTTCAGAATGAATGTGATAAGAATATCAACGATTGCGCTGTTGGCGTCCATGGCCTTGACAGGCTGTGGCAGGGGAGCCAATGTGACAGAAGAAGACTGGAAGCTCGCCTTCGACAAAGGCGTCGACATCCGCCATGGCAACACTTGGGTGGTGCGTGGAATGACGGCAGAGTACAAACTGGGCGACCGCCTGGTCAACACCCAGGCCTACGGCAAGCACTCTTTCAAAGAAGAGCGGATAAAAGACGGTTTTGGCAAAGGCAAGAAGTGGACGATAACCTACACCGACCCCGCTCTGCCCGTGCTGACGCAGACTTTCTATCTTTATGACGACTATTTGCTCACCGACATCAGCGTGGCTTCCGACAGTGGGGTAAGCACCAACTACATGGCTCCGGTGGTGATGGAGCGCACCGACTCGCTGATATGCGGCGAAGGCAGGCGCATGCTCTTTATCCCCTTCGACAACGATGCCTGGATACGCTTCGCCTCACGGCCGCTCTCGGCCGACACCATGCGCTCGTATGAGGTGACATCCATCTATGACGCCGGCAGCCGCAGGGGCATAGTGATAGGCGCCATCGACCATGACAGATGGAAAAATGCCGTAGACATGACCAACAGCGCTAAGACGTTGAGGGCCTACAGCGGCGTGGCCGACGCACTGACGCGCGACCGGCTGCCGCATGGCAGGCTGAGCGGGCGCTCTGTAACGTCGGCGCGCATGATGATAGGTGTATACAGCGATTGGCGCGAGGGCATGGAGCGGTTTGCCTCGGCCAATGCCGTTGTGGCTCACCCGCGCAAGTGGGACAAGTCGATGCCTGTGGGATGGAACTCGTGGGGCGCCCTGGCCTTCAAGGTGAATCACGCCAACTCGACGCGCATATCCGACTTCTTTGCCGAGGAACTGCAGAACCGTTCGTTCACAAACGCCGACGGTGTGCTGTACATAGGGCTCGACTCTGGATGGAACAGTTTCTCTGAAGAGGAACTGAAAGACTTCGCCGACCGTTGCAGACGCAACAACCAGGTGCCGTGCATCTATTGGACTCCGTTCACAGACTGGGGCAAGAACCCCGAGGGCCAGGTGCCGGGGGTGGGGCAGTATAAGTATAAAGACCTGTACATCTATGCCAACGGACAGCCCCAGGAGCTCGACGGGGCCTACGCCATCGACCCCACTCACCCCGCCGTCCGCGCCATGATGGAGCAGACTCACGAACTGTTCAAGAGGTGCGGGTATGAATATGTCAAGATGGACTTCATGACCCACGGGCGCATGGAGGCCGACAGATGGTACGACCGGAGCATAACCACCGGCACGGAAGCCTACAACTACGGCATGCATCTGCTTGACAGCATTTTCTCAGACATGTATCTCAACCTGAGCATCTCGCCGATATTCCCCGCGCAGTATGCCCAAAGCCGCCGCATAGCCTGCGATGCGTGGAACAAGATCAAGGACACTGAGTATACGATGAACGCCCTTTCGTACGGTTGGTGGATTGACCGCGTTTATCAGTATAACGACGCCGACCATGTGGTGCTGCGCGATGCCACCGAGGGCGAGAACCGTGCCCGCATCACATCGAGCGCCATCACGGGCCTGTTTATTATGGGCGACGACTTCTCGGCCGACAGCATGGCCATATCGCGTGCGCGCCGGCTGCTTACCAACGCCGACATCAACCGTATGGCAACAGGGCGTTCTTTCAGGCCGCTGGTGGGCGACAACGAGCAGTCGGAAAGTGTGTTTGTGAGACATGAGGACAATGGCGATGTGTATCTTGCCGTGTTCAATTACGGCGACGACAAGCGGGTGTACCGCTTCGACCGCGGCCTGATGCAGCTCGACCGTGGCGCCGGTTATGACGTCGAGGAACTGTGGAGCCACGCCAAGGTTGGCATCGACGATGTGGTTGAGGTGCCTGGAAAGGATGTTAAAGTGTTTAGATTCAAGAAAATATGAAAAGACGTTTATCTATAGCAGCCTGTTGCCTTTGGGTGGCGTGCGCCGGGGCGGCAGATTTTACTGGCGGAAACTGGGCGATAAAATACAACGAGGCTACCAAGAGGCTGTCCGTGGGCTATTCAGGGCGCCCCATCTTCGACGGCGTATATGCAGAAGCCAAGGTCGGGGCAGACACTGTGCGCTCGTATGAAGCGTCGACCGTTGGCTTCGGGCGCTACGGTGTGGACGACTGCTTCGGGGAGGGCAGCTGCTACAGGATTACTTACACCATGCCGTCGGGAACGGAGCTCGTTCAGACATTTGCGTTCTACGACGGGCTGCCATACTTCGTCACATCGTTGGAAGTGACTGGCAACGGAACCGTTGAGAGCAACTATGCCGTGCCGATGAAGAGTTGCGATACGGCTGGCTTCATGCCTTCCGGACGGCAAAACCGTGTGCTTTTTGTCCCATGGGACAACGATGGCTTCATACGTTACGGTTCAAACCCGTTGCTGGGTGAGACAAACTCTTATTCCGTCACGGCCATCTACAATGCCGATACGCGCGAGGGCCTGGTGGCCGGGGCTGTAGACCACGACCTGTGGAAGAGCGCCGTCCACGTGGAGTGTTCCGATTATGACAAGGTAAACGGCTTTGCCCTTATTTCCGGATATACCGACGAGCATACCCACGACTCTATATTGAGCGAGCAAGGGGTGATGCCACATGGCACGATAGTAGCCGACACGGTGAGCTCGGCGCGCTTTGTCGTGGGTTGGTTTGACGACTGGCGTGACGGCATGGAGGCGTTTGGAAAGGCTTGCACCATGGTGGCGCCAAAGCGCGAGTGGGCCGGTGGCGCCCCTTACGGCTGGAGTTCGTGGGGCGTGCAGTCTACCGACATATCATACCAAGGGGTCATCGACTGTGCCGACTTCATACGCGACAATCTCGTAAGCCGTGGTTTCCACGACAGGCAAGGCAAGGTCGTGATGAGCCTCGACGCATGGTGGAACGACAATCTGACTGTAGACCAAGTGCGGCAGTTCGTTGATTACTGCAAGCAAAACAATATGATACCCGGGCTTTATTACGGTTCGTTCTGTCGATTTGGCGACTTGAACAGTTACGTGCCGGGCACAAACAACAAGTACCGCTTCCGTGACATTGCCCTGAAAGTGCATGGCCGGTTTAAGGTTGTGGACGGGGCATACTGTCTCGACCCCACCCATGTAGGTACAAAGCAGTTCATCGTCAGCGACATGATGAAGTTCAAGCAGTGGGGCATAGAGTATCTTAAGTGTGATTTCATGTCGAACGGCGCTATCGAGGCCGATTCGTGGTACAACAAAGATTGCCACACGGGGGTGCAGGCATACAACGAAGGCATGGCTTTCTTGCTCAAGCAGGCTGGCGACGGAATATATATCGACCTTAGCATATCGCCGGTGTTCCCATACCAATATGCCCACGGGCGGCGCATTTCGTGCGACGCGTGGGGAACAATCGACCAGACCAAGTATGTGATGAACAACGCTTCGTACGGCTGGTGGGTCAATCAGCTTTACGTGGCCAACGACCCTGACCACATGGTCATGGCATTGCGTCAGGAGGCCGGCGGCATCCAAGGCGAGAATGCCAACCGTGCGCGCATTACGTCGGGCGCTATCGTTGGCGCGTTTCTCACCGGCGACAACTTCAGTCCGAACGTAACGCTGCACGATGGCAGCGGAAAAGAGCGGCCGAACTATTATCAGACGTCGAGAGAACGTGCCCTTAAGCTTCTTACAAACGAAGACATCAATGCAATTCCACGTACGTGCAAGTCGTTCCGGCCTGTGTATGGCAATGCCTCGACGGCTGTCGGGGCGGAATCGCTCATGACATACGAAAACGAGCAATACGTTTACCTGGCTGTTTTCAATTACCAGATACTGGTGCCAAACATCGGCATTGTTAGCTTTGCCGACATTGGCGTAGACCCTTCAGACGTTGGTGAGGTCAAGGAACTGTGGACTGGCGAGGTCCTGCATCCGTCGCAGGAAGGCATCAGTTACAATGTGCCTGTGTGCGATGCGCGTATTTACCGAATTGAAAAGAAAGGTCATCCAGACGGAATAGTCGAGCTTTCAAGGCCGTCGGACGAAGGCGGGGCCACGGCCTTCGACCTTCTCGGACGGCGCATACCCTACTCTGCGGTCGGCAGCCCGACACAGGGTGCAAGGCGCTTGTATGTCTTGAAGCAGGGCAACTGCGTCAGGAAAGTGTTCAAATGACAGGCTTATTGTCGTGCTTTACATGTGACATGATATCAGAAAACAGATGGAACGATATTTTAATGTTAGGTTTCTGGTGATGTTCCTTGCCGCTGGTGCCATCGCTGTAGGTGCCTCAGCCCGACAAGCCGAACCTTTGTACAAGGACAAGTCTGCGCCGGTTGATCAAAGGGTGGACGATCTCTTGGGGCGCATGACGCTTCATGAGAAAGTGTTGCAGTTGCAGAACCGAGCCTCGGGGAAGGCAGACCAAATTGACGGAATCTTCTCTGGGCAGAGTTATGGAACAACACATGAGATGGGAATGTCGGCCTACGACTGCGCTGTGATGTATGCCAAGCTGCATGAATACATGCGTTCACACACCAGGTTGGGCATACCGGTGCTTGCTTGTGCGGAAGGCATTCAAGGTATAGTGCAGAACGGATGCACGCTGTTCCCGCATGCCTTGGCACAGGGAAGCACGTTCAATCCAGGCTTGGTTGAACGCATGACCGCCGCTGCGGGCGAGGAGGCGTCTGCCATCGGCATAAGGCAGGTGCTGTCGCCAGTGCTTGACATTGCACGCGAACTGCGATGGGGTCGCATCGAAGAAACTTATGGTGAAGACCCGTTCCTCATCGCCGAGATGGGCATTGCTTTCGTCAAAGGCTACCAAAGCCGTGGCATTGCCTGCATGCCGAAGCACTTCGTGGCCCACGGGAGCCCGTCGGGAGGCCTTAATTGTGCTTCGGTCGCTGGTGGAGAACGCGATTTGTACAACCTCTATCTCTATCCTTTCAGGCGGGTGATACGTGAGACTTCTCCCATGGCAGTGATGAGTTGTTACAGTGCTTACGACGGAGTGCCGGTGTCGGGCTCGCGCCGTTACATGACCGACATATTGCGGGGCGAGTTGGGATTCGACGGATATGTTTATTCTGATTGGGGGTCGGTGGAGCGCCTGATGACGTTTCACCATGCGGTGGCTACGCGTGAGGAGGCTGCGCGGATGGCACTCCTGGCTGGTATCGACGTTAATGTCGATTCGTCGTATGAGACGCTTGAGCGGCAGGTCGAAGACGGGCAGATACCTCTCGAGTGCATTGATGAGGCAGTGCGTCGTGTGCTCAGGGTTAAGTTTGCGCTCGGACTGTTTGACGGTTCTACGGTCGATACGGCTTCTGTTGTAGGCATTGTGCGCAATGCCGGCAAGGTTGCCTTGGCAAAGGAAGTGGCCGACGAGAGTGCTGTGCTGCTTGAAAACAAAGGTGGCATACTGCCTCTTGACACACGGAAATACCGTTCTATAGCTGTTGTAGGCCCCAACAGCTCGCAAGCTCTGTATGGCGATTATGCATGGACGGGCCCTGACACGGACGAAGGGGTTGGCCTGTTGCAAGGCATAAGTGAATTGGTGGGCGACGAGGTTGCCATTAATCACGCCGAGGGTTGTGACTGGTGGAGCCGCGATACGACTCACATAAGTGAAGCGGTCGACGCTGTTCGCAACAGTGATGTGGCTATTGTGGCCATTGGCACGCGCAGTACGTATCTGGGGCGTGGGCCAAAGTATTCGACTGCAGGTGAGGGCTTCGACCTGTCTTCGCTCGAATTGCCGGGTGTGCAGCAGCAGTTGCTTGAGGCGGTTGCCGCTGTCGGCAAGCCGATGATAGTTGTTTTCATTTCCGGCAAGCCTTTGGCCATGCCATGGGTGAAGGAAAATGCCGATGCGTTGTTGGTTCAGTGGTACGCCGGAGAGCAGCAGGGGCGTTCGATGGCCGACATTTTGTTTGGCCGTGTCAACCCTTCAGGAAAGCTTAATGTGTCTTTCCCACGTTCAACAGGCAACACACCGTGCTTCTACAATCACTATGCCACCGACAGGGAGGAACCTTTCGACCAGCCCGGTTCGCCCGAAGAGCCTAAGGGTCACTATGTTTTCGACAAGCCGGAGCCGCTTTGGAACTTTGGGGCCGGGTTGAGTTACACTACGTTTGAGTATGAAAAGTGTGTCATGAGCGACTCGGTCTTGAGGTCGGGCGACACATTGAAGGTTGAGGTGACGGTGAGGAATACGGGCAAAATGGACGGCAAGGAGGTGGTTCAGCTGTATGTTCACGACAAGGTCAGTTCGGTTGCAACCCCCAAGCAGCAGCTTAAGGCTTTCGCAAAGAAACTGGTTGGCAGAGGCAAGAGCGCCACGTTTACCTTGACCCTCCCTGTTTCCGAACTGGCGTTTTACAATGCCGACATGCAGGAAGTGGTAGAACCGGGTGAGTTTGAAATTCAAATCGGAGCGGCGTCAGATGACATTCGTATCAGGCGGAATGTCGTTGTAGAGCGCTGAACGGTCTTGGCTGTTTTGCGTTTCTGGCGTTTGGAGTTACGATAGGCTCTTTTTTACAAATACATACCATAATGATGATGAGACATATTTTACTTTTGTTACTGTCATTTGGCCTCGGTGCGCATGCCGTGCCAAAGCTGTCGCCGCTGTTTTCTGACAACATGGTGATTCAGCAGAATGCCGACGCCCCGATATGGGGAACGGCCAAGCCGGGCAAGGTGGTCACTGTCAGCTGTTCATGGAGCGGAAAGGTGGTTACAGCCAAGGCCGGACCAGACGGTAGATGGATGGCAACTGTGCGTACGCCTAAGGCCGGTGGCCCTCATTCCATAACGGTCAGCGACGGCAAGAAGGTTGTTATCGATGGCGTGATGGCCGGTGAAGTGTGGCTTTGTTCGGGTCAGTCCAACATGGAATATCCCGTGAAAGGCTGGACATCGGTGCTCAATGCCGACGAAGAACTTGCCAATTCGGTTCACCCCGGCATTCGTTTACTGCAGGTGCACAAGGTTGCTTCGGTCGCGCCTTCTGCCCGGTTGGTAACAAACTCGCCCACGTGGCAGGTCTGCGGGCCGTCGACGCTGCCTGAGTTTTCGGCCATTGCCTATTTCTTTGCGCGCGAGATCTCTGCAAAGGAAGGAGTGCCTGTGGGCGTGATTGATGCGACGTGGGGAGGCAGCAACATCGAATCGTGGATTTCTGCCGAGACTCTACGCCTGATGCCCGACTGTCGCGACAGCATAGACCGTGCGGCTTATATGCCTTGGCGCAATTCGCCCGCAGCTCTTTACAACGGCATGATTAGTCCGTTGGTGCCTATGGCAATGCGCGGAGTGTTGTGGTATCAGGGCGAGCAAAACGAACTTCGTGGGTGGCAGTACCGTGATTTGTTTACGATGCTCATACGCGACTGGCGCCGAAAATGGCATGTCGACCGGCTACCTTTCTACTTTGTGCAGCTGGCCAACTTCCACGAGAGGCGCAATGTGCCTGTCGAGGCACTGTGGGCCGAGTTGCGTGAGGCTCAGGACATGGCGCTCCGACTGCCGGCCACGGGCATGGCGTCGGCCATCGATGTTGGCTTGGGCAACGACGTACACTATCCAAATAAGCAGGAAGTGGCAAGGCGGCTATCGCTTATAGCACTTGCCAACATATATGGGCACGACTGTGTGTTTACCGGACCGCGATATATGAACCATATCATAGGCGACAGCAGGGTGCTGGTTGAATTTTCTGATGTGGCCGGAGGCCTTGTGCAGAGGGGTGGGCACATATCCGGATTCACCGTTGCGGGGCCTGACCACGTGTGGCACAATGCCGAAGCGCGCATCGTCGACGGTGGCGCAGGCCTGGTAGAGGTATGGGCCGACGGAGTGAGCATGCCTGTGGCTGTGCGCTATCTATGGCAAGACAATCCGGAAGTGACGCTGTACAACGGGGCCGGGTTGCCCGCATGCCCTTTCCGTACAGACGACTGGCCTCTGCTTTCTTATGGAAAATACCGTTCAAACTCAGATTATTGACAAATGAAACACATCACCACATTGCTGTCTTTGGCTGTCGCATTGTCGGCGTATGGCGGCAAATACACTGCTTACGTCAATCCGTTCATAGGCACCGGGGCAGTGGAGAACTCTCTGTCGGGCAACTGTTACCCCGGGGCAACGGTGCCTTTTGGCATGGTGCAGCTCAGCCCGGACACTCAAGCTGCCCCAGATTGGGACAAGGCGTCGGGGTATGACTACAACGACACACACACTTGCGGCTTCAGCCATACTCGGCTGAGCGGAACAGGGGCATGCGATTTGATTGACTTGCTGCTCATGCCGTCTGTCGACAGCAGCGTATGGTCGGCCCTTGACCACTCTAAGGAGAAGGCCTCGCCGGGATATTACTCACTTGAATTAGACGGGGGAATACTTGCCGAGCTCACGGCTACGGCCCGTACGGGCATACATCGTTACACTTATCCTAAAGGGTGTAGGCAGCGTTTATACATCGACCTCGACCACTCGGCGCCCAAAGGCAGTTGGGACAGGCGCATCATACAGTCGCAACTGCGTGTCACCGGGCCGCAGACCATCGAGGGTTACCGTGTCATAACGGGCTGGGCAAAGCTGCGCCGGGTGTATTTCCACATCGAGCTGTCGCGGCCCATGGCATCGTGCTCTTTGCTCTCGGCCGACCGTGACTACGGGCGGGCTGCCGTGGCCAATGGCAACAACCTTAAGGCATGGGTGGATTTCGACCCTGACGGGGGCGACTGTGTCGTGGTAAAGGTAGGGCTTTCGACCACAAGCCTGGCCCATGCGCGTGCCAACATGGCGCACGAGGCGGCCGGATGGGATTTCGACGGCTTTGTAGGCCGGGCCGACGCGGTGTGGGATGGCATACTGGGGCGCATCGAGGTGAAGGGCGACAGCACAGAGATGCAGAAGTTTTATACTGCCTTGTACCACACGATGATTCAGCCAAACGTTATCAGCGACATCAACGGCGAATACACTTCTACCGACTATTCGACGCAGAAGATGCCCCACGGGCAGCAGTATTACACAACATTCTCGCTGTGGGATACGTTCAGGGCGGCCCATCCGCTTTACACCATCATTGCCCCCGAGATGGATGCGGCCTTTGTAAACAGCATGCTTGCCCACTTTGACTCTTACGGTTATTTGCCGATATGGTCGCTGTGGGGGCAAGACAATTATTGCATGATAGGCAACCATGCCATCCCTGTAGTGGCCGATGCTGTGCTCAAGGGCATAGGTGGCATCGACCCCGAGCGTGCGCTGAGGGCCTGTGTGGCGTCTGCCACCACTGTCCATCCCGGTTCGCCATTCGATGTCTGGGAGGAATACGGTTATATGCCCGAGGATTTGCAGTCGCAGTCGGTTAGCATCACCCTCGAGCAGTCGTTCGACGACTGGTGTGTGGCGCAGCTGGCGTCGAGGCTTGAAAACGATAGCGTGGCCAGGCATTTTGCCATCCGCAGCCGTAGTTTTGCCAACCTCTATGACGCCGGCAGCGGTTTCTTCCGTGGGCGAACGTCCGACGGCAGGTGGGTTGAGCCTTTCGACCCCCTGCGCTATGGCGCCAACGGCGGCAACCCTTACACAGAGGGCAATGCATGGCAGTATCTGTGGTATGTGCCTCATGATGTACCAGCGCTGATAGAGCTGCTCGGGGGCCGCAAGAAGTTTGTCGACAGGCTCGACGCCTTTTTCTCACTTACCGAGAGCAGCGGGGCAAAGAACGACAATGCGAGCGGCTTCATAGGCCAGTATGTCCACGGCAATGAGCCGAGCCACCACGTTGCCTACCTTTACAATTATGCAGGCAAACCGCAAAAGACGCAAGACCTTGTGCATAAGATATGTACGGAGCTGTACAACAATTCGTCGTCGGGATATGCCGGCAACGACGATTGTGGCGAGATGTCTTCATGGTTTGTGTTCTCGTCGATGGGTTTCTATCCGGTCAATCCCGTGTCGGGTGAGTATTCAATAGGGTCGCCACTGTTCGACAGAGTGGCTATAAGGCTGGCTTCCGGGCGCACATTCGATGTGAGGGTGCACCGCAAGGGCAGCCATGGCCACAGGATAAAGGCGATGAGACTCAATGGCAAGGCTCACCGTCGGTATGTCTTGCGCCATTCCGACATAATGGCCGGAGGCGTGCTCGACGTCTACATGTAAGTTTGCCGTGCCCTCGAAAGCCATTCAGCAAGGCGCCCCATGGCTTGTGGGATGGCCCTGCGGGCACTGTGGCGCACATAATGTCCGGCAGCGGCCTGCCCCGCAGGCATGGCCGCTGCCGGTGTTTATCAGTCGTTATACTCGGCCGAGAGCTGGCATATCTTGATTATGATGGACATTGCCTTTTCCATTACCTGTATGCTTACGAATTCGTAAGGGCCGTGGAAATTGACCCCTCCGGCGAAGATGTTGGGGCAGGGCAGGCCTTTGAAGCTGAGCTGCGCACCGTCGGTGCCGCCACGGATGGGCTGCACGCGGGGTGGCACGCCGCATTCCTGCATGGCCTTCAGCACAATGTCTATTACGTGCATGTTGGGGTCTATCTTCTCCTTCATGTTGTAATACTGGTCTTTCACCTCAGCCACGCACGTGCCTTCACCGTACTTTTCGTTCATCTTGCGGGCGCAGTCTTCTATGAAGTCCTTGCGGTCTTCAAACTTCTTGCGGTCGTGGTCGCGTATTATATACGACAGTGTGGCGCCTTCTATGTTGGCATTCATGCCTGTCAGGTGGTAGAAGCCTTGGTAGCCCTCGGTTGTCTCGGGGGTCTCGTCAGCCGGCAGCATCGAGGCAAACTCGGCTGCAAGCCTTGCCGCGTTGACCATCTTGCCCTTGGCGTAGCCCGGGTGTACGCTCACGCCTTTGATGTTCACCTTGGCCGAGGCGGCGTTGAAGTTTTCATATTCCAGCTCTCCGAGGTCTCCGCCGTCCATGGTGTAGGCCCATTCACACCCAAACTTGTCCACGTCGAAGTGGTGGGCGCCCATGCCTATCTCTTCGTCAGGGTTGAACGCAATGCGTATGTTGCCGTGCCTTATCTCCTTGTGGTCGCGCATGTAGCACATGGCCTGCACAATCTCGGCTATGCCGGCCTTGTCGTCGGCCCCGAGCAGGGTGTGACCGTCGGTGACGATGAGGTCTTCGCCTACATGGTTGAGCAGTTCGGGGAATTTCTTCGGCGACGAGACGATGCCCTCCGACAGCGTGATGTCGCTGCCGTCGTAGTTTTTCACTATGCGGGCCTTGATGTCCTTGCCGCTGCAGTCGGGGCTTGTGTCGTAGTGGCTGATGAAGCCTATTGTTGGCACTTCGCCCTTGACGTTCGACTTGAGCGTGGCGTAAACATAGCCGTTGTCGTCCATCTCTACGTCGTCAAGGCCTTCGGCTTTGAGCTCTTTCATCAGGTATTCGGCAAAAGCCAGTTGCTTTTTGGTGCTCGGCACGCTCTGGCTGTCCTCGGCCGACTGCGTGTCGAATTTTGTGTAGTTTAAAAATCTCTCTGTAATGTCCATAATATGCTGTCTGTTGTTGTGTACTGCTGTATGTCTGTTTCAGGTTGTCTTCTGGGCCTTGCCCTTTATTTGCCATCGCCGCATTAGCCTTGGGGGCCAGGCGTTGGTATGTCGCGGCTGCCTTGTTGCGCGTCTCTGTCTTGGCCTTGCTTGCCTTTTGCCTATGCAAGGCGGGCGTCTGGTTTGCTTGGCCGTGGCAGCCTGGCAGGGCCGGCCTTATGTGTCAGGTGTTGCGAATGGGCTTCCAGCCGGCCTGTTTGCGCGTTGCCGTACGCGGTTTCATTCATGCAAAGATAACATAAATATGCCATACCGCCAAAACAAATCGGCTAATTAAGTAGAATGTTTTGTGGTGGTCGCAGTCGGATGTGCCGTCAGCTGGGTTATGTTTTTGTGTATGTCGGTTTTCTTGGCATGTTGTGCGGTTTTTCGGATTGGATGTTGTGTAAGTGTCGGCATTGTAATTTTTTATTGCCACGTCCGCGTCGTTGCATAACGGTTTGTATGTCAGAGGGTTGTGGCTCGGCCCGTTTTGCGTTCCGAAACGGCCCGTTTTGCGCTGTCATACTGCCCGTTTCAAGTGCCAATATGGTGCATTCTGTGACCCTGCATGGGCGTTCGGTTCCCGGCAAACGCCTGCCTGTAAAAAGTTTTCCGAGGCCTTTGGCTCTTGCTTCCGGTTGCCTGTGCCGTGTGGTGGTTGCCCGTTTGTTGCCGGTGGTGGCACGCCTTGCCATGGCTGCCTGTGGCTTTCACTCAATGCTCTCGATGCTTACGCCGTCATATTCGTTCAGAAATTCGGCCATCTTGCTCTCGTATTGTGTTCGTTTCACTTTTATTTCCATCGACACTTTATATTTGTTTCCCTCCGGCGAATGTTGTTCTTTTATGCTGTAGTTGTATATTCTCACCCGGTCTTTCTTCAGTTTGCCTATGGTGTGGCTTATGCTTTGCCGGTCGGGGGCTGTGAATGTGAGCGACATGTTCCTTGTTCCAAAGCGGTCGAGCATCACGCTTAGTATCTCCAGGCATATCAGCACGAACACTGTCGCGGCTGAGGCCAGGGCATACATCCCCGAACCGCAGGCCAGGCCAATGGCCGAGGTGACCCACAGGCCGGCAGCCGTGGTGAGCCCTCTCACCACATGTTTCTGTAGTATTATTGTGCCGGCTCCTATGAACCCTATGCCCGTAACCACCTGCGATGCTATGCGTGAGGGGTCAAACGATATGTCGCTGGCCTCTGTCATGTCAAACGCCAGCCCGTATTGCGATATTATCATGAAGAGCGAACTGCCCAATGCAACCAGGAAGTGGGTTCTGAACCCGGCTTCCTTGGCGCGGTAGTTTCTTTCCAATCCAATTATTCCGCCAAGTATGGCGGCTACCGAAATCCGTAGTATATACTCTGTTCCCATAGTCAGTCGTTGTTTTGGGTTTTGCTTAAGCCTTGCTTTGGCTGCTGTCGCTGTGCCTCCGCCGCATGCTTGGTCTGGCTTTTTCTTGTTATATATTATTGTATGGGTTGCATACCTCAACGCAGCTTTTCTGCCGCCTGTCGCGTACGGGCTCTCTGTGTCGTGCTGCAGGCATTGTCCAAGCAACGTTAGCTTACGGTTTGACAGCGGGTATGCAACATACAAAGATAGTGCCTTTTTGTGTAATATGGGTCTTGTTTTGTCAATAATTAAGAAAAATTTATCCTGTTTTGAAACTTTTTTGCAGAATCGTTTGGCGGATTGCGAAAAACGTCA
>NZ_JAMBLP010000019.1:0-85724 GCF_023336985.1 Marseilla massiliensis
AACTTACCCGTAGCTTGCCGTACCCGTTGGGGCATACGAGAAGCTGGGGAAACGGTTGGCATGGATTCCACGCAGGCAGTGTTCCAAAGACAACTTGAGAAAGTGAGAAGTGAAGAAAACAAAACTGACAGTTGAAAGTATGGTGAATAATATTGGTTAACTAATGTGGGATGCGTATGAATATCCTCACATTTTAGGAGAATCAAGACATTGAGAATCATCCCAACTGCACACGCAACCACTGTCTTTGTTAAAACGTAATTTAACTTTCCCTGTATGGCCAAAAGAATTTTTGCTCATTATGACCTCGAACAGATTATGCAAATCATTTCCGCATTCATCGCAAAGCACTCCAAAGTATTCAGGTCTGTGAACCATCAGTACGACATCGGCAAGTTCTTCTATGACGCAAGAACCACGCAAATCTGAAAGTTGAGGGATTTTTCCGTCTATTCCCTCACGGTGTTCCAAGTTGCGGTTAAGTTCTGAAATTGCGACGATTGTAATCTGCATTTCGGCAGCCAGTTTCTTCAACAGGAAACAAATCTTGCCAATAGTGTCACTGTCGTCAAAACCCTCATTGTAAGCTATAAACTGAAGATAGTCCACATAGACTACTTTTATATCGTTTTGCCTGACAAACTGTTTGAGGTCGCTTATAAGTATGTCTATTGTCAAGTCTTGATTGAAATATAAGAAAAAAGGTGATGATGTAAATTTTAGGATCGGTGAATTCTCAATGTCACGTTGTGATAATGATGAATCATATGAAGCACTTCTGACAATGGACAATGCCCTTGACAGAAGTTGGCGCTCATTCAAGCAAGTAGAAATATAAGCCACAGGGACACCGTCAATGCCCTCTTTGACCGCCATATTAAGAGCAAAAGTTGTCTTGCCCATTGCTGGACGACCTCCGATAACGATAAGTTTGCTTGGCAGCGCCTCACCATATATTAATTCGTCAAGTTGCTTAAATCCTGTAGTAACGTTGTCTAAATGGACATTATTATTCTTTTGTTCTTTATGAAGGCAACTTGTGAGTTCTTTGATAGATATAAATTTGTTCATGCGCATCAAAGTAAAATCATCTTTTGGGAATTTTATTTAAATCTATTTTTCCCTTTATATTAATTTCTATTTTAGGTTTAACATCAATCGGCACAAGTCCGTCTGCATAATTAATTAATTTGTTTGACATTGGATAGCCCTTTTTTACATATTCTACATATTGTGACAATAGTCCATGGAATTTAGAATAATAGAAAGATTTTATTGGCCTTATTTTGTCTAAGGTTTGTTTTGAACGATCTGATGATTCAGGCAGTCCTGTATGTCTGTGGTTTGTGTTTCGGCATTGATACAATTCAAAAAGTAAATGACATATTTCATTAAAGCTGTCATAATCGCTGCTTTTCATCTCTGCCTTATAGCCAATATAATAAACAATATTACGCATTTTGTCCAAAACGTAAAGGTCTGGCAGCCGTCTGCCAGACTTTAACAAATAATTTGGTTTTCCTTCTGTCTCACCTAAAAAAAGAAGCTTGGCTATTGAATATGTGCCTATGCGGTTTTCTAATGCAGGAATTATGCCTTCGCCCGTTTTTATATATGCAGGATAAGCCCACATTTTGGAAGCGACCTTGTCCACAACTGGATCTGAACAGATGTAATTTGTGATGTTTTCGATTTGTTGGTACATAGCCAGACAGAAGTCTCCGAAATCATCTTTTCTCCTAAATCGTTCCATCCTGTTGTAATCGTAAGCTAATGTTGAGCGTAAAGATGTTATAGGAAAATCTGCATAAAACTCATCTCCCTGTTTACGAGTAATTTTTTCTATGCACAATTCGTATATTTCATCTAAACGTCTATCATTATCTAAAACGACATTGGCGGAAGATTCTATTTTTAGTTTCTTCCGCAGTGCCGCATTAAATTCTGCGTCCTGCAAGGTCAAGCGGTAAATCTTTTCTATGGCATCTTCTTTGTTTGAGTCCATATTCATATTTTTAACAATGCGTCCAATTCTTTATTCAATTCATCCACGTCTACTGGCCCTGACTGCGGCACAGTGACTTTCTTGCTGAGATGGACAAGCCAGAACTGCTTGTCATTTTTGTCGCGGCATATTGATATCGACAACTGCTCTTTTCGCTTTTCCATCTCCGGCTTTACGCCCTTGTTTACAGATGCGAATATTTTTTTACCGTCGAGCATGAAGTAAGCATAACGGTGTGGCTTGGCCTGCTCTCCGCTATCCGTCACAGCCAGCTCCTCTGACGCGTCAGACTCTGTCATAATCACTTCCGTGGCGTTTTTCTTCTCAAAATCCATCACCGGCGTGGTTTCCACGTAGGTGATTGAGTGGGCGGTGGTCTTCAACGGGTCACGCGTCTCACGGACAAGTTTCTCAAACTTATCATGCAGGCGCTTGTAGACGCTGTCGTCCTCACCCTTAACCATTTTCATGTACAAAAGCTTCCCGTAAAGAACATTCACGAGGTCAGGATTGCCTTTCTTCACGTGCCCTTTTTCCTCCTTGTACTTCGGAAAGAACTTGGAATACGCCACACCGTAGCCATACCTGTCCCAGATGTAAAGCAAGTTGCGTATGTCGCGCACATACTTTTGGGTCACGTTCAGCTTGTCGCTTACAATAATGCCGGTCACTTCCTGCCTGCCGCCTATCCTCTGCAAGCGTGTCTTTTTCTCGTTTATTGTGAAGCCTTGGCTTTGTATTATCCGTGCCAGCTCTTTGCGGAAATCCCCGTCTTCCTGATACACATTGTGCATTGACGAGAAAGTAATGTCGTCTGCATAACGTGTGTAGCGAATCCCGAAACGGTTGGCCAGTCCGGCAAGCCTGCGGTCGAGCGTGTCGCAAATCATGTTTGTAATGATTGGAGACGTAGGCGCACCTTGTGGCAACACATAAAAGTCTTTCTTGGTTCCGTCTTCAAGCGTGCGTGTTTCTTTCATCGAGCACATACCTGCCAGCACATTAGCCACAGGTATGGGAAAGTTGAAAGGCTTTAGTTGCAGGCGCTTCCAGATACGCGGCTGCTCTATGCTTGGGAAGAAGTCTTTCAAGTCTATGTTTAATATATAGTTCTGGCCCTTATGTACATTGGCGTTGGTCACGACAGACCTTTGCTCGGTGAAGCCCATTGCATAGTCTGATGGCGAGTAAACGGCCTTGAAAATTTCGTTTACATATCGCAACAGCAACATGAAACTTTGATTCCTCGGCGCGGTAATCTGCCTGTAACCGCCGGATTTCTTCTTTATCTTGAACTGCTTGTAGCGGTGGAACGTGTGATTGGGGTTACAATAAAAGGTTATATGTTTCATTGTAAATGGATAAAACCTGTCCGCCTGCCCCATTTCCGCCATTTCATCTTGTTTGAGACGATTGAGCAGAGCAAGAATATCATCCTTGTTCTCCATGCGGTGTGCCAATGCTGCTATTTCTGTTTTATCCATTTTAGTTAATACAAAGTAAAAAGCGGTAATTGGGCCATCTGTGCTGAAACGTTCTTTTCTTTATGTAATTTTTTATAGTTATGATAATTAGGTTTATTACCTTAATAATGACATAGTCCATAAGTTTCACGTTAACGGATGGACATTGTTATCTTCAAGCCCTGATGAGCAAGAAGACATCCTGCGAATCCACTCCCGAAAGAGCAGGGCTTACGCCACGCAAGACGAAGTTCAAAATGTTGTTTCAGCCGACAGACTTGCCAAAGACCGCCTTGTTTAATTATTCGGTTGCAAAGTTACATCATTACTGCGAAATCTTTGTTCGTAATAAAAGATAAATTTGTAAGTAGCTGTTCAAAATTAACCGATACAATAGACCTTGCAGGTGTCCTCTATATCTTTGCCACCATCTTGTGTGTTCTTTCGGGCCGCATACCAAAGTCTCATCGGTCGCGTAGCCCGCTACGCTCTCTCTTCGGACTTTGGCATGCATCTCCGAAATATCGCACAATTTGATGGCAATTAATTTTGAACACCTACTTATTTGAGCCATTTTTATTGCTCAGTCAATATTCCAATAAGCATCAGGCTCTCCGTCCAAAGCATCATCTATATCTTGGTCACTCCATCCCATTACATCTTGGACATAAGTTCCATTGTAGTCATCATAGGTTTTCTTTTCCCCAAGATATTTATCACTATAGCAGTGGCATTTTATGCCCCGCTTAGGCAATGACGGATTAAGGTCGTGGAAATAGACTTCTCTTGCAATGCCATCTTTGACAACTCTCGTGGAGTAACGATTTTTGCCATAAAAACGCCATATCTCATCATATTCGCACGGCAGGACTTCTTCACCCTTTTCATTGATTATGCCCCACTTGGCATAATTATCAGGATGCTCTTTCTTATCCTTCTCTATGTATGCTTTAATATTTTCCGTACCTAATATTAATTTATTATTTGGGGTTATGATGCATACAGGAGGATTATTTGATAAGCCCAGCTTCTTATTCGTCCTTACACGAGCCAGACCGTTATCAAAACCGTCTATCCAGCCATACTTACCGAAAGGCACAATTATATTTTCCTCGTTATCTACTACGCCCCATTCATAATCTGAGTTTCGAACAACAGTAACCTCACCGTAATTGTTCTCTACAATATTCTTCATTTTCACCTCCATTGTTTGTTTTTCTGCTGCAAAGGTAGCAGTGTGTTGCGAACTCTATTTTCGTACTTTCATATATTCTGCTTCCATTCCGCATATCCGCTCCCAAATCTTGTCTTGAATCTCTGATGGCTCAAGCACTACAAGCTCCTTGCCGAAAGAGGCCAATTCTCGTATAAGTTCATAATTTTCTTTGCAGTCAATCCGATAGAAACGTCCGCCGTCAAGTGCAGGGTATCTCTCTCGGAGTTCCGATACCTTTGCATCACTCAGTGTGCGTTGTGATTCGTGAATTGGTTTAGTGCCAACGTAATCCTTTGACATGTCACTCACCCAAAAATATATCTCATGCAAAGGACTGTCATCAAACAATGTCACACCAACGATGTCTTCAAACCGTTCATTGAGGTCGCCATCATAGTCAACATATTTATGTGAAGGCAGTGGTACGACATCGTCAATGCGGTCAAGGGCGAAATTTAAAAGTTTCAGGTCGCTCTCGGCAGAACCGAACAAATACCATCGGCGATTATACTCTTTCAGCAAATACGGATATATTGCAACCGCCAGCCCTTTATTTGGATCATTGAATTTATGGTGATGTAATTCTATTACCTGGCGCTCGGAAATGGCTGTGAATAGCTTGCCAAAGATGTTGGAGTTTTCAAGCGGACTCTTTGTGAATGATACAATTTTTCTTTCGTTATACCTTACACCAAGACCAAGCCTCAAGCCCTCCAAGCCTTCCAGGCTTGGAAGCCCTTCAAACTGTCCCAACAGCGACAAGGCCTCCTTCAGCAAATATTCCTCGTCATCTGTAAGGGGTTTGCTGAATATAGAGAAGTTAGGACTTGCGTAGCGAAGGCACATTTTCTTCCGACCATTTGTTCCGGCTGCGACATAATAACGTTCGATGTCCACGCCCTCAAACGGGCCTTTGTATTCAATATATTCAATGTCTTTTTCTATCGTCCTGCGACCAATACCGTCAGTCTCTGGATTTATGTCGGAAAGACGGTTGTTCACCTCTTCGGTCAAGTCGTCAAGAGAATAATTATGGTACCTATTGGACAATAGTTCGTCCAATATTTTGTACCTTGTCATTGCATTTTTGTTTTTCGGCATGATTCTTAATTTTTAGTCGAGGTGGAGATTTCGTATTACGACAGTACCATCCTTACCAACCATCATCAGTTTTTTATTGTCAAGCGAGAATGAGCATGAAGATACAGATTTTGTTTCTTTTGTATCGGCTATTCCTGCATCAGATAAATCGTCTATGGTCGGCATAATTTGTTTGTCAGGATCATTTACGGCGTGGATATATACGCTTGTTGACGGTTGATGTCCCCAATTAGAGTTATCTGAACTATATGAAACATACCCCTGATTGGATAAAGCCATATATTTACCATCAGGGCTAAATGCGAGAAAGTTTCTATTCTCAACTTCTTTTATATCTTCATTATTGCAAACGTTTCCATATAAAAGTATGGGATGACTATCATAAGCTGCATAAAAACTATCTTTAGTGAAAGCGGCAGTCCACACAGCATAGGAAGTCGTACTTTTTGCTATTTCCTTTTGTTCTGTCATGTCGTAAACCATGAACAATCCACCGACATAATATCCATTTATTTCCGTGTCATTGGGATAGCGTCCGGCGATTGCCACATATCGTGAATCGTATGAAAAGGCAATATAGTTTAAGAACCACAATACGTGTCCAAGCTCTATTTCGCAATAAATTTCATCCGTTCCAATTTTCCGTATTATTGCATACCCAAGTTCCTCTGCAATCATGTCTCTGAAATTATTAACTTTAAGAAGGTTGTCAATTTTTTTGCCGTTAAAGAAGTTCTCATGAGCATTGATGAATTCTTTACGAGATTCTTTCTTTTCGTCTTTCGTTTTATCATCTATTTCCCATCCATAATCATATTTTTCAGCCAAGTCATGCCATTGTTCTTTTGATATAAATGTATCGTTCGCTTTATCATAATATTTTACATACTTGCTTAATGTGCTGTCCGCATACAACTTGCCATCAGGGCTGATAAAGCCATAATTTGTGACAAAATCTGGATTTATATACTCTTTAGTTAACGGATCTATTATCCTCGGACGACGGTGACTGTCGTCAACTTTGAACAGTGGGCGATACCCGTTAATTTGGGATATGAAATTCAGATTTGGAAAGTCTTGTACTTCTCTTGTTCTTGTATTCATCAAAAACATTTCTTTGTCTTTTTGGAAAATGATATTTTCTCCGTCATCAGACATTAGCACATTCCCATAATATGAGGAATCAAACAAAGACTTTAATATTTCCTCATTCACGAAGCTGTCTTTAGATCGTGATATCCTGCCAAGAAAAACATGGCTGCCTCGGATGGAAATAGCATAATTTTTCTTTTCAGACAAAGCCGTAATATTTTCAGGCAGTATAATTTCTTTATTCCACAAGATTACTCCACGATAATATAAATACTTTCCTCCGTATTTTAAAGTATTCTGTACAGGATATTCAGACAAATAAGACGAAGAGTTATTAAAATCCAATTTATGGAATGATGCATTTTCTTGTGGAGAGAAAGCATACAATGCTTTTTCCTCTTTTTGCTCCAATATCCCATATTTTTCAAAATATCCCCAATCAAAAATACCTCTTATTTGATGAATGGTCTTGCCATTAGAGAGTTCATAAACATCTTCAGTTCCATAATTGTTTTTTCTGGAAATTATGATTTTGTTTTTGAATTGATGTGTAGTTGCATCCGCATTATATATAACCTCTTTGCCTTTTATTACGGATATATGGTTAAAAGTTATAATGCACAGACAGTCTCCCCCAAACCATACGGTGGGGAAATTATTATTGACTTCTAATTTGAAGTCACAACCAGACATCTTCAAAAATGTGTTGCTTCTTTTACGTTTTGCGCAATATCTGTTTATCGTGTATGAACATTCATTTACCAAATAGTAAAGCTGGTTTGATAAGACATAAAGCCCTTGTATTTCATTGTACTTATAGGAAATGTCTATACCTCCAAGAAGCTGCGGTTTGTCTTCATTGTATAAATCAAGCTCAGCAGCCATATCAACAAGTCTGTCCACTTTTATCTTCTCGTTTTGAACATCAGTTACGACCATGCCTTCACAGGAAGATATGGGATATTCGGAGGATATATACCATGATTGGTCCGATAAAATATCTTTCACCGATATTACCGTATTGCTTAAATATGGTTTAAGTTCAACATAATAGTGCTCATTTGTAAACTTAATAAATTCGTTTTCATTGAAAATATTTTTTATCGTTTCAAGAGAGTCCAATGATATAACATCAATTTGTTGGTTTGTATATATACAAAGGATTCTACTTTCTTTTAAAACTGAAAAATCTTTGTATCTATACTCTTTTTTGTCAATGATGATGTCTGTAAACCGATAAACATTCAACTTCGTAGCATTATCTGTTTCATCCTTAACTATCAAAATGTCATCTTGCAATAAAATTTCATCGGTAAATGTGAGAATGGGAGCTTGTTCTGTCAATGAATATAAAGTTTTCTCTTTATGTTTATCATTGCTTAATAGCACAATGTCCTTATTCACACAAGAAATCTTGTCAGGAGATATGCTTTCCACATATTCTTCACCACTATCACGATTATAAAAATATGTACGGTCTTTCATGACAATAAAGCACCACGGTGTTTCATCGAACACATAACTATTTTTATGTGTGCTACCACCAAATTTAATGGCATCTTTTACTTCAATTTCAACTGCACTATCTTTGTCGTCGGGGAACTCAATGACATATCTACCTGGAAAAGGGAATGTTTCTTGTAACTGTAAAGTTTGGTCATCCAAGAGTTCAAATGACAATATTGGTCTAAAATCATTTTCATGAAGTAAAGGCGTTCCATTGTCTTTGGGTGTTATCTTGACCATCTTGTGATTTCTGGAAAAAGACTGGATGGTAAACTTTGTATTCAAATATCCTTGATGTGGATGGACTGATAACTTTGCCATAATTACCTGTTCTATAGATTTATGTGCAAAGTTATAAATAAAATACGAACTCTATATTCGTAACATGGCTAAATCTCGCAAATTACGTTATAATTAGGGCACTTTCAGTCAAAACTTTTAAGTGCCCTTTATATTACACGTTGATTAGCAAACGATTACCTACTGCCACAGGCATTCGTTCTTCCAATCTTTACAAAATCCCATAGCATTGATGTCTATTGACGGGAACTTGGATAACAAGTCTGCAATTTTTTCATTAAAGTTGTTGTTTGGAGATACAGCGGAAAGGAAATACCTGATAATGCACAAGCAATTGAACAGCTTTTTCTTATCCAACTTTGACGTATCAATCCAGACTTTATAGAAGCCTTACGTGGCTCTGGACAGAAAGAAAAATCCATAAATATTATAATATGGCGATAAAGGAATTTCCGAATGAACCATCACTGAAGAAATAGAAAACTTATAGGCTGTTCATGCTAACGTGGCATATTCTGTTTGTCACATTGGCAGCTTTTTTGCCATACTTCAATAACAGGAATAGTTTATGAGGACAAAGAGCCTGTTTTTGCCGCATATGTCTTTCTTTCCCAGCATCGTAATGTCAATACTGTTGCTGATGAAGATGGTTTCTTCAGCATGGGGATATCAGATAGCCTTAAAAATGACACATTAGTTGTAGGTTGTTTATTTTCCTTGGAGTAAACCCACAAGTTGGCATCATTCCCTTTTTGTCGCTTTTGTTTCGTCGCTCGCTTGCCATGTCGGCGTGGGGCATGCCACGGCTCACCCGCAAATTGCCGCGGGCCATGGCTTAATGCAATGCGGCCGTGGCAACGCAAAGGTTGCCACGGCCGCGTTGTCAAAGCCCGGGCGGCGCTGTTCAGACCAGCGTTATGCCGTCGTCGGCAATCGTGATTAGCTTTCGGCGGTACAGGTCGCCGACGGCCTTCTTAAACGTTTTCTTGCTCACCTTGAACGTGTCGGCTATGAGTTCGGCCGGACTCTTGTCGCCGAGGTTGCAGTGGCCTCCGTTGTCGTGCAGGTAGTTGAGCAGCGTGTTGGCAAACTCCTCGGTCTGCTGGCGGCCGGTGGGCTGCAGCATCACGTCGATTTTCCCGTCGGGCCTCACGCAGCTGATGTAGCCCCTGAGTCGGTCTCCGGCGTGCAGCGGGCGGAACACCTGGTTCTCGTAGACCAGTCCCGGGTAGCAGTTGTCTATTATCACCTTGAAGCCGAGGTCGGTTTTCTGCCACACAATCAGGTCGACGTCGTCGCCGGGCAGGTATGACGGCGGTTGCGGGGCGAAGTATCGCTCCACCTTCGCGGTGGCCATGATGCGGTAGCTTTCCTCGTCGAGCTTTATGTACACAATGTAGTAGTTGTCTTTCACCATCCTCATCTTCTGCTCCTTGAACGGGCAGAATATGTCTTTCATGAGCCCCCAGTCGAGGAACGCGCCGTATTCGTTGACCCAGGCCACGCGCAGGTAGGCGAAGTCGCCCATCTTTGCCAGCGGGTGCTCGGTGGTTGCCACGGGGCGTTCCTCCTGGTCGAGGTAGATGAACACGGTGAGCTCGTCGCCCACCTTGCTTCCTTCCGGCACGTAGCGTGACGGCAACAGAATCTCGCCTTCGTCGCCTCCGTCCAGGTAAAGTCCGAAGTCTACTTTCTTCACAACCTTCAGTTGGTTGTAATCTCCCAGTCGTATTCCTTTCATTGTTCTGTGGTGTTAGTGTCGTCTGGGGTGCCTTGCTCCGCGCCGTTGTTGCCGTTGTCGCCGGCAAGCATCCCGTCGTTCATTTTTATTGTCCTGTCTGTAATGGAAGCCAGGTGCTCGTCGTGTGTGACGATGACGAAAGTCTGGCCGAACTTGTCGCGCAGGTCGAAGAAGAGCTGGTGCAGCTCGGCCTTGTTCTTGCTGTCGAGGCTTCCTGAAGGTTCGTCGGCCAGTATCACGTCGGGGTTGTTCATCAGTGCGCGTGCCACGGCCACCCTTTGCTTCTCGCCTCCCGAGAGTTCGGCCGGCTTGTGGCTTCCACGGTCGGCCAGCCCCATGAAGTCGAGCAGCTCGGCTGCCCTGCGTTCGGCCTCCTTGGCTTGCGTGCCGGCTATGTATGCCGGTATCATGATGTTTTCCTTTGCCGTGAACTCAGGCAGCAGCTGGTGGAACTGGAAGACGAAGCCCACGTGGCGGTTGCGGAAGTCGGCCAGCTTGCTGCCGCCGAGCGTGGATGTGTCTATGCCGTCGATGGCCACAGAGCCGCTGTCGGGCCTGTCGAGCGTGCCTATTATCTGCAGCAGCGTGGTCTTTCCGGCTCCGCTGGGCCCTACTATGCTCACTATTTCGCCCTTGCCTATGTGCAAGTCGATGCCTTTGAGCACCTGCAGCGGGCCGAAACTCTTTGTTATGCCTTTTATGTCTATCATATATGGGGTTCTTGTTTTATGCGTTTTGTTTGTCCTTGCGCTTCATCTTGCGGTCAATCCATTCCCTCAGCGCGGTATATGCGCTGCGGTCTTCGTGCTGTTGCGGCGCGGCGTAGGTCATCATGTTGGCAGCCTCGCCATACTGGTCGGGGAACACTATCATGAGGTTCTTGCCGTGGAAGTTGGCAGCCAGCTCGTCGGGCAGGTGTTCGAGTGCCGCCTTGTACGACACCGTCCCCTTCCTTGCCGTGACCACCACGAACAGGTGGTCGTCGTCTATCGACGAGGCCAGCTGCGGCAGCTCGTTCCAATGTCCCATCGGCGTGTATTGCGTCCTTATCCCCGGGTGCGTGTTTTGCAGGTATTCGCTGATGAGCGACATCGTTTGCTGGCGCCCGTGGAACTGCAGCCTGCACTCCAGGTTCGACGCAAGCCGGGCCAGCCGTTCGAGCCACCTGTAGAAGCCCGGCTCAAATTCGGCCTTCGAGGGCACTGCCACCTCAATGCGCCTCAGCGTGTTGAGGGGCTGGAGGCACCTCACCAGTATTATTTGCCGGCTCAGGCCGCTATAGAGGCTCTGTGCCAGTTCGCCCATGTACTTGTGCGGGCGGTTGCCGCCCGGATACATGCCCAGCACTATCTCCGAGGCGTTGAACTCCTTGAAGGCGTGCTTTATGCCGTTTGTAATGTTGGTTGCGATGCGCACCTGCGTCTGCACCCTCACGTCGGAGTAGGCCGCCACCTTGGTTATCCGTTCCATGAGCCGCCGCCCCTGCTCCTGGTTGGCCAGCCTGTTGGCGTCGTCGTAAACCACGTTGAGGGCCACGAGCCCCCTGTTGAGCTTGGTGTTGCGCATCATCACGGCCATCGAAACCAGGTTTTCGGCTGTGGCGGGGTCTCTCACCGGTATCATTATCTTCTCGTCGTCGCCCGTGTCTTCCTGCGGGGCGGTGGCGCGTGTCTCAAGCACCATGCGCTTGGCGGCGTTCTCGGTGGTGAACGAGCTGAACACGCATGTGACCAGAATCAGTATTATCGTGCCGTTGAGCACGTCGTCGTTGAGCACCCTCTGGCCGTCGGGCAGCAGCAGGTTGTAGCCCACCAGCACCGCGGCCAGTGTGGCCCCGGCCTGTGCGTTGCTCAGCCCGTAAATCATCTCGCGCTCTACGGCCCTCATGCCAAACAGCTTCTGCGTGGCCAGCGACGCCAGCCATTTGCTCGCCAGGGCCACCGCAATCATCACGGTGGCCACCTGTAGCGTGCCCAGCCCGCTGAATAGTATGTTGACGTTGACCATCATCCCCACGCCGATGAGGAAATACGGTATGAAGATGGCGTTGCCCACAAACTCGAGGTGGGTCATCAGCGGCGAGACGTTGGGCACATATCGGTTGAGCACCAGGCCCACGAGGAAGGCGCCGAGCAGCCCCTCCATGCCGATATACTCCATCATCCATGCGCCGAGGAACGTCATTGCGAGCACGAAGATGAACTGCGTTACGTTGTCTTCGTGGCGCCGGAAGAAGAAGCGGGCTATGCGGGGGAAGAAGAAGAATATCACGAAGAACACCACGGATATCTTTGCCAAGAGCAGAAACCAGAAGCCGCCGGTGATGTTGCCCTTGAACAGTCCGCCCACTACGGCCAGCACCAGCAGCGTCAGCGTGTCGGTGATGGCGGTGGCCCCCACGGCGATGGTCACGCTGCGCTGGTGCGACAGGCCGTAGCGCAGCACCGTGGGATAGGCTATCAGCGTGTGCGATGCATACATGCTGGCCAGCAGCACCGATGTGACGAAGCCGTATTCCAGCAGCGTCACGTTTAGCCCGAACCCTATGGCCATGGGAATTATGAAGGCCATGATGCCGTGGGTGAACGTCCGTATGCGGTTTTTCCTGAAGTCGCCCATGTTCATTTCCAGGCCGGCCAGGAACATGATGTAGTACAGCCCGACGTGCCCGAAGAGCTCCATCGAGCGGTCGTCGGCCAGTATGTTGAAGCCGTGGGGGCCTACGGCCACTCCAGCCAGCACCATGCCTACGATGTGCGGTATGCGCAACTTGCCCATCACGATGGGGGCGAACAGTATTATGCACAGCACAATGAAGAACGACATGGTCGGAGACGTTACCGGCAGATAACTGTTGATGTCGGGGATAGACATAGGTAGTGTTGGTATTCGTTAGCAATTAGGGCGCGGGCTTGCAGGCATCGTTGCGGGCCAGCTGTTTGCCCCGCGCCGCATATCTTCTGCAAAGGTGCAAAAAAAAAATCATAAATAAGTGGCATTTGGGCTAAAAGTTGTAATTTTGCAACCGAAATAGGTAATTTATCAAGGTGTAAAGACATGAAAGTAGCTATTGTAGGAGTAAGCGGAGCCGTAGGGCAGGAGTTCCTGCGCGTGCTCGCAGAGAGGGATTTCCCCGTCGACGACCTGCTGTTGTTCGGCTCGTCGCGCAGCGCGGGGAGCAAGTATACGTTCCGTGGCAAGGAGTATGAGGTGAGGCTTTTGCAGCACAACGACGACTTCAAGGGCGTCGACATAGCCTTCACCTCGGCCGGGGCAGGCACGTCAAAGGAGTTTGCCGCCGACATAACCAAATACGGGGCGGTGATGATAGACAACTCGAGCGCTTTCCGCATGGACGACGACGTGCCACTGGTGGTGCCCGAGTGCAACGCCGAAGACGCCCTCAACCGCCCCCGCGGCATCATTGCCAACCCCAACTGCACCACCATAATGATGGTTGTGGTGCTACAGCCAATAGAGAGGCTGAGCCACATCCGCCGCATCCACATAGCCAGCTACCAGAGCGCCAGCGGGGCCGGGGCAGCCGCCATGGCCGAGCTGCAGCAGCAGTACCGCGAGATAATCGACGGCAAGCCCGTCACCGTGAGCAAGTTCCCCCACCAGCTGGCCTACAACGTCATTCCGCAGATAGACGTGTTCCAGCCCAACGGTTACACCAAGGAAGAGATGAAGATGTTCAACGAGACCCGCAAGATAATGCACAGCGACGTGCGTTGCTCGGCCATGTGCGTACGCGTGTCGTCGTTGCGCGCCCACTCCGAGTCGGTGTGGATAGAGACCGAGCGCCCCATCGAGGTCGACGAGGCACGCGCGGCCCTTGCCGCAGCCCCCGGCGTCACCGTCGAGGACGACCCCGCCAACCTTGTTTACCCCATGCCGCTCGACACGGCCGGCAAGGACGACGTCTACGTGGGCCGCATACGCAAGGACCTGGCCGACGACTGCGGCCTCACGCTATGGCTCTCGGGCGACCAGATACGCAAGGGCGCGGCACTCAACGCCGTGCAGATAGCCGAATACCTTGTCAAGGTGGGCAACGTGAAGTAATAGGTCTTTTGATATATAAGAGCCGGCGGGAGTCAAGGGCTTAGCCACAGTCTCCCGCCGGTTTTTCTGTTTTATACAGCCGGGATGTCTTTTAGTTCATTGTATGTGTATACATACCGCCCGTATTTGAATAGGTGGAAGTTGCCTTGCAGGTCGCGCCAGTCGGCCCCGGTCAGTTCGCCGAAGAACTTGCGGCAGTATTTCTTGAAGTTGTCTGTGCCGTAGGCCGTGGTGTTGATTACGAGCTTTGGGCTGCTCACCCCGGCCAGCCGCTCCGGGTGGTCGTAGCCTATGGCCACGAGGCAGAACCCGTAGCCGCGCTCCCTGATGGCCTTTTCGGCTGCCCATGGTATAACGCACTGGTAGCCGTTGCACCAAGGCGTGAATTCATACACTATCACTTCTCCCTGTCCGGCGATATGTTCCTTAACTTGTGCCGCCGTCACTTGATATATGTTGCTGTCTGCCCTGAGGCTGCTTATAGCTCCCGCGCACGGCTTCACCCTTGCCCGCTGGACATCGGTCAGCGTGGCGTAACCCGATGTGTTGATGGAAACCGTGCCGCAGGAGCAAACCAGTTGGCACGCTATTGCCAGTGCGGCTAAGCGTTGAAAGATGCCTGTCATGCTTGTATTGTTCTTTGTCATTGCTGCCGGAGTCATTCTTCATGTTGCTCTGAAGGTCAGCATGCTGTGCTGCCCTTTGCCTTGCTGTCGTGCAATGCTGTTTTGAACGCGTCCAGAAGCAGCAGTGCCACCAATGGTACAAGGGTCTGCATTGCCACGGCGTCCGCCTTGTTGTCACCATCGAAAAAGCAGCATATCACAGCCATTATTATTATGATGATAAAGTCTGCATGCGCCATGTGGGCCGTGGTGGCCACGGCCGTGCGCCATGACTTTCCTTTTTTGAATGTCACTATGAGCATTGCTGCCATGCTTGCAGCAATCGAAAGCCCCGCAATGCCTATGGCTGCATGGCCCGACGACAAACCGTAGCAGGCACTGCCGACAAACGTCGCCATGGCTGCTGCCACCTGTGCCATGCCCGTGATGTGCTCCCCTCGTGTTGTGCTCTCGGGCTTGATGCAGTGTGGGTCGTTTATTGCCATAGATGCGTTCAGCACGAAATCAAGCCAGGAGGCCATGAGAATCAGGCGCACACAGCCGAGCAAGCCGTCGGTCAAGGCTTCGCCGAGCACCAGCAATACGGCCATTGAGGCATACAGGCTCAGCATGCTGCCCATTACCGACGGCTTGTGTTTGACGAGCAACCCGGGGCTTTTTATCGGCACAAGGTATGTAATCGTCCCTTAAAAAGTTGTTTCTTAAAAAGCCCATTTCTGCGGAATGTTGTAATTAAACCGCATTCCGCAGCATTTTTCAACAAGTCGCCAAAGAACCCTCATGGCTCTTTTGAAGTTATATGCAGCCGCAGCCAACAGTACATTGACAGCATCTCCGAAGACCCCTTTATAAAAGTTGCGCCCAAGACGACATTCTGATTTCAGGTGCCCGATTGTCGGCTCGATTCCGGCTCTCTTGCAGAAGAGGCGGTGTTTCTTTCTTCGAATATAGTAGCTGTCCTTTCGGTTGGGAACATCAGGGATTAGTATTTGAGTACCGTTTACTTTCTTCTTTCCCCTGTACCCCCTGTCTCCGGCCAATTTCTTTATTTTCCGTCCTGTTATTCTTTCAACCTGCAAAAGGGATTTTTCTATTGTATGTCCGTCGTATTCGTTGCGGAACGAGCCGGCTCCCAAGATTATACCTGTCAGCGATCGGATGATGGAAACCTTGTTTCCGAACTCATATTTCTTATGCTCCTTGCCTTTGCTTATGCACTGCACCTCAGGTTCGTGCAGTGAATAAATCTTTTCCTTGGAACTGCGTTTCTGTGAAAGTACCCCTTCAAACAGACTGAGCAGCTTGTCGTATTCATGGTTTTCTTTCAGGTTGCGTCTGAGTTCCCTTACCAATCGTCCGGCTATTGTCCGTAGTCTCTTGTCTGCTTTTAAGGCTTTGGCACGATTCTTCGGATGGTTACGGAAACGTTGGTCCCGGTAAATCCTTTTAAGCACAAACGTATAGCTCTGGCGCAAGGGAAGGTTCAACGACCTTACAATGGACATAACCTTACGGATTATCTTTTTATGCAGCTTCGCATCCGTGGGACAAGTCACGTTCTTTTCCTGCACGGTGGAGTCGATGAAAGCCGTGTCGTAATGGTCATTGTCGTCATTGTCATCATTTTCCTGATTGACACGAATACTTTCTGCCAGGATAAGCTCCATACCACTCTCACCGATACGCTTACGGAAATGAACAAGCTCGCTCGCATTGCATGGATAAGATGGCGTAAACTCCGACATGCCGCAAAAGTACTGGTAATAAGCATTCTCGCTCCACTGCTCAACAACGGACTCGTCGGAAAGATTCCGTACGTGCTTTAGGATCAGCAAGCCGCACATCAGTCGGATAGGCTTACCGGGACGTCCGTTATCGGCACAATACAACGGAGTGAAGGCTTCTTCAAAACGAGACCAACTGATTTTGTCCGCAAGGATGTACAAGGGATGTTTTTGGTTCAACTGGTCGGCCAAAGAACTGAATAAAGAGGGACTTGATAGAGGCTTCTTAATCATATAATCTGCAAGTTTTAGAGCTTAAAGTTACAAAAACTTGCAGATATATCAAAGAAAAATGAACATTAATTTACTGATTATCAAACTATAAAGTGATTTTTAAGGGACAACTATGTAAGCACGGTGGCCAGTGCAACCGACAGGGCTCCAACCGCAGTGTACTTGTTGATTGTCATAGCCCCGGCGATACCGAGAACGGTAGGGAGCAGTATGAATACAGAAGCATGTCTTTTGTTCATGATGGTGAATTTTGTGGTTGATAATGTTGTTTTCCCAGAAGGCAAACAGTCGTTACTGTACTGCCTTGCGCGCTGTGATGCCGACCGTAGGCATCGTTAGGGCAATCGATGATAAATTTAAACACTTCATAGGCGTGTTGCTTTTGTTGTTGCAAATATAGCTAAAGGCGGGCTTGTTGCCCTCAAAATATAGTTTGCAAAACAGCTTGCAATGCGTAAAGGGCGTTTTGCGGAGTTTGCAAGACGGCTTGCAGGCGCTCGCAACAATCTCACAATGAGTTTATTATGTCATCCCAATCAGAGGGCCGTCCCTTTTTGCCGAAAGCCCTCATGAATAGCTTTGAGCGCAGGGTGCTCACCCCCGATGTGCTCAGGTTGGCCATGGCGGCTATGTGCGACGGCTGTATCTTTATCTTGATGAGCAGGCAGATGCGATAGTCAAACTCGCTCATCTTGCACAGGCTGTACAGGTTTTCGTCGAAGCCGGGATAAATCCTGTTTACCGCTTGCGCCAGTTCGGCCCACATCTCTTCGGTGATTTTCTTTTTTGCATTGGGGTTGTTTACCATCAGCATGATGCTTTTGTATATCTCTTCGCTGTGCATCAGGCTGTCTTTCATGCCGTTGCCTGCTTCATGCCCGGGTTCGGAAGCCTTGCCCGTTTGCCGGCGTCCGAGTTTCATACTTTGCAAATTGCGTTTCCGCCTGAGATATACCGAAAGGAAAGCCAACGCCAATGTTGCAACCGAACCAATGGTTGCGAGTATCGCCATTATGGCTCTTTGCTCCTTGTTCTTTTGCCGCAGCCTCCGAAACTCGCTTTCCCTGAAGCGGTATTCACGCAAGTTGCTTGTCTGTTTTATGGCTTCTGTCGTTGTTATCCCTTGTATCGAGTCTATCGCTTTTTTGTAATTGGTGAGGCATAGGGCGGCCTCTTTCAGGTTGTCTTGCGCCAGATAATGGTCTGCCAATGCCTTGTAGGCATCCGCTTTGGTGTAAACCGTCCCGATGTCGGCCACCTCTTTGTATAGCATGATGGCCGAGTCGGGCTTGCCGTTGGCCTCATACCACTTTGCGGCTATGCCTGCTATGCTGCCCCGGTCCCAGCAGCTGTCTTCGCCGATAACCTTGTTCAGGCATTTGAAAGCCATTTCGTAATCTCCCTGTTGGCTGTAGAACCGCGCCAGTTGCCCCGTTACAGTGATTGCCATCGGCTTGTCGTGGCTTGCCTCGGCCAGCGCCAACGCCTTGTTGTAGCATGCCAGGGCACTGTCCGGCTTGCTCAAGTCGACATACATTCCGCCCATGTCCCTTAATGAAAATATCATGGATACCGTGTCGTTTGTCTTGTTGCTGCACCTATACGCCTTCTTGAACATCCCGAGGGCTTCGCTGTCCAGCCATTGGCGGTCGAATATATATCCGAGCTGACTGTATGTCCTGCCGCGCAGGTTGAGGTCGGACTCGGCGGCGGCGTCGAGCGTCTTGAAAAAATATTCCATGGCCATGGGCGAGTCGTTGAGCGACATGTATGTCTTGCCTGCATAGTAGTAAGCCTCAGGAAGCCGGCTTCGCTCGCCCCTGGTCTCGTAGTATTCCACCAAGGCGCGGGCGGCGCTGTCGGATGTGAAGCGGCCGAACGAATATGCAATCTGCTTCTGCCGGATGAGCCGGTAGCGCATCCTCACGGCCTCGGGGGCCGAAGCCATGCCTTGCTCCAGCCCGTCGAGTATCACGGCGGCACTGTCCGGCTGTTTGCTCACTATGCTGTCGGCCCTGAGCAATGCCTCGGGGTATACGGTGCCTTGCCTGTCTTGCATCAGCAGGAATGCCGCTATGGCCAGTGCGGCTATGGCGGGGGCGAGTATGTTTGTGCGTTGTATGTGCATGGTGGTTGTCGTTTTTCGTTGCCGTTGCCAACGGCGGGTGTGTTACAGCGGCCGTCGGGGCTATCTGCTCCTTATGCGGTCGAGCCAGACAATGAGTGCAATCGTAGCGGCAATGATGGTGTAGAACACCTTGTCTGCCGTGTCACGGCTGTATTTCAGGCTGTATATGGCAATGCCCACGGCCACAAAGATGAGCGTCATGGGCAGGCTCGCCTCGTCGGCATAGGTGAGGTTGAGCCTCTTGTTGGCAAGGAGCGACATGCCAACTGCGAACAGAATTGCTGCGCACGCCATCGACGCAATGTTCGCAGCAGACATTTCCGTGCCGTTCCATACTATCACACTGCCAACGGCAGCAAACAGCATCAGGGCCTCCGAGGCCACAAACGGCTTATCGACAGGGCTTGGCGTGCGTCGGCAGCGGGCCTCGTCCCTGAGGCAGAAAAACCGTACCACGTCGGCAGCGGGTATCAGGGCGGGCCACAGCAGCATCCGGGCGCCTTCCCATCCAGTGAGGCTCGGCGTGAGCACGATGCCCCCGGCTATTAGCGCATCGGCCGCCAGCGTAAACTGGTAGTTGTCTTTCTCGGCCTGGCTCTTGCGCATCATGATGGCTGCCACGGCGCAAACGCACCACATTATAGATATGGCCGACGCCACTTCCTGCCAAAGGCCGGTGGCCAGAAATCTTGCGAACACAATGGCGTTGGCCACCGTTGCCGCGATAGGCAGATACCAAATCAATTGTCTTTTGTTCATGTCCGTTGGGTGTTGTTTGCGCTGCGGCCCCGGCGGCATGGCGCGGCCTTGTGTCGGCGTGGCGCGTAGCTGTGGGCGCTAAGTAGCTGTTCAAAATTAACCGATACAATTGCCCTTGCAGGTGTCCTCTATATCTTTGCCACCATCTTGTGTGCTCTTTCGGGCCGCATGCCAAAGTCTCATCGGTCGCGTAGCCCGCTACGCTCTCTCTTCGGACTTTGGCATGCATCTCCGAAATAGCGCACAATTTGATGGCAATTAATTTTGTACACCTACTTAGGCGGAATTGTTGATGTCCAAAAATACGGTTTTATGCCCGCGCGTGCAAGAAAAACAGTTTGCAAAACAGCTTGCAGTTGCTTCCGGGCTTGTTTTATGGCCAGCCTGGACAGTTTTTTGCCGTTACGGGCGTGGCCTGTGTCCCGGTCTGAATGGCCGTGGGGGCGTTGGGGCAGGCGTGTCAATGCAATTGTTTCCGGTAAATTTATTGTCGTCAAGTGTGCGCGGTTGCGTTGATGTCTTTCAAATAGAGAAGAATGGAGTGGGGCGGGCCTCACTGCCGATGAGGCTTTGGTATGCTGCCCGAAAGGGCACACAAGATGGTGGCAAAGATATAGAGGACACCTGCCAGCTCAATTGTATCGGTTGGTTTCGAACAGCCGCTTAAGTTAATTATCCGTAAATAAGCACGGCTGCAAGCCTATATATTGATACATTTAGTATCTTTGTAGAAACAATGTGGCGGCATTCGGCCCCCTGTGCATGGCATGCCGGGGCGTAGGCAGGGCCACAGTGGGAGTGAACAGAAGTTTAACGTAAAAATTCAAGCAATCATGAACAGAGTGAAGGAAGCTGCGCTGCTGGCCATAGGACTGGTGGTGCTGGGGCTTTGCATAAAGTGGGGAATCGACGATTTTGCCAACAAAGACCGCACGGTGACGGTGAAGGGGCTGGCCGAGAAGGAGGTGGCTGCCGACAAGGTGACGTGGCCCATACAGACAAAGGAGCTGGGCGACGACCTGCCTTCGCTATACACAAAAATCAACGCCACCACCGACAAGGTGAAGCGGTTTCTGAAGCAGAACGGAGTGAAGGACGAAGAGATAAGCGTCAACGCCCCCGAGGTGGTTGACCTGAAGGCAGAGCGGTATGGCAGCGACAACCACCGCTACCGCTACAACATCACGTCGACAATCACCGTGACGTCGCACAACGTCAAGCTCGTGCGCGGCATCATAGCCCGCCAGGGCGAACTGCTCCGCCAGGGCGTGGCCGTGGTCGACGGCGGATACGACAACGGTGTTACCTACGAGTATGTGTCGTTCCAGAAGATGAAGCCCGAGATGATGGAGGAGGCCATCAAGAACGCCGAGAAGACGGCTCAGCAGTTTGCCGACAACAGCAACAGCGAGCTGGGCAAGATAATGTCGGCATCGCAAGGGCAGTTCTCCATCGACGACCGCGACGCCAACACCCCTTACATAAAGAATGTGCGCGGAGTGATTACAGTGACCTACTCGCTGAAGGACTGAGGCCCGCCCTTGGGTGTTGCCAGGCAGGCGTTTCCCGCCCCGCCGCCTGCCGAGGCTCGCGCCGGGGGCGCGGGGTGTGCGGCCGGGCGGCCCCAAAGGTCTATTGTATCGGTTAATTTTGAATAGCTACTTATAATATGATAATGTCATGAGAAAGATTCTTTCAATCCTTATGATGGCCATGATGCCATTGCTGTTTGCTGCCTGCGACGGCGGCGACGATTATTACGACCCGCCCGGGTGGCGCCCGGGTGGCGGGGGCAACGACGGGGCCCTCAACGAATATGAGAAAAACCTCGTGGGGAGCTACGTATCCGACGACGACCCCAGCAAACCGTTCTACCTCGTGCTGCGCGACGACCGCACCGGTAGCTTCAAGTCGGTGAACAACGGGCAGACCACCGGCGACGATTTCACGTGGCGGGCCAACTCAAAGCGGCTCACCGTGGTCTACAAGTCGGACGGCAGCAAGGGCGAGATGGAATACTATTATGCCGACAACCACCTGTATGTAGACGGCATACCGCTCGTGGCCAACAACGGCCAGGCCCCCGACGACACCGGCAACCCGCTCGTGGGCCAGTGGGAAGGAGCAATCAACGGGTACTACCAGGCCGTGCTTGGCCAGACCGGCGACAGCTATGCCACCGTGTGCGAGTTTGCGTCAAACGGCGAGGGCACCCAGCTCGACTACAACATATACAGCCCGCGCGACGACTATGCTTACAGTCCGTTCACATGGACGCAGACCGGAGGGGTGATAGTGGTAAACTATGTGGCCGACGCCGACGGCAACTCGCTGCCCCGCGCCGTATTCAACAACTATGCGCTCACCGACACCCGTTTCACCGGGACGGTGCTTTACGGCACCCAGCAGTTTGGCTTTGCCTACACGGCCACGTCGGGATTCGACTGGACACCTTACATCAACGGCACCAGGGGCGCGCCCATGGCCGCCAAGACGCGCATGGCCGACTTGCGCAAAGCCCGGTCGGGCCCCGTGCGCAAGGGCTCGTTTGCCCGCTGACCGCCGTGGCGCGGCCGCGGCTTGCTTGCGCTGCCGCGCCCCCGCAAGCGCAATTGGGCAGGCCGTGGCCTTGCCGCCGGCATGCCGCGGGGGCAGTTGCCATCCATGCCGTGACAGGCATCGGCGGCTGGCTGCACGTGCACGGAGCCGTCGTTTAGTGTATATTTAGGAGACGGTAGGCAGGAGTACAGGAGTACAGACAATAGCATTTGACTATCTTCCTGCAACACTTTCGCCATGCTCCCAGGGCACCAATGTTTCCAAAACTATTGTCTTAACTCCTGTACTCCTGCCTACCGTCTCCTAAATATACACTAAACTATTGTCTTAACTCCTGTACTCCTGCCTACCGTCTCCTAAATATACACTAAACTATTGTCTTAACTCCTGCACTCCTGCCTACCGTCTCCTAAATATACACTAAATGCTATTGTCTTAACTCCTGTACTCCTGCCTACCGTCTCCTAAATATACACTAAATGCTATTGTCTTAACTCCTTTACTTCCTAACTCCTTAACTCCAAAATATATACTAAACTATTGTCTGTACTCCTGTACTCCTGAACTCCTAAAAAGCCTCCTGGATTTATTTAGTGAGCCAAAAGCGGCAACCATCCGTATTTCCGGGTGGTTGCCGCTTTCTTTGTGTGGTGTCGCCCTGGCCGTTCAGGCCATGGGGCGCGCCCTGGTCAGAGGCCAAAACCGTGCCGCTCGCCTGTAGCCTGTGGGCGTGGCGGCAGTGGGCTTTATCCGTAAATTATCTTGCCGTTCTCGTCTTCGTAGGGTGCCAGGTCCTTGGCATACTGGTTCATGGCGCGCAGGCTCATGCCCATCGACGAGAAACCGCCGTCGTTATACAGGTTTTGCATGGTCACCTTGCGTGTGAAGTCAGAGAACATCATCACGCAATAGTTGGCGCAGTCCTCCGCCGTGGCATTGCCGAGCGGCGACATCTTGTTGGCAAAGTCCATCAGGTTGTCCATGTCCTTGATGCCCTTTCCGGCCGTGGTGGGCGTGGGCGACTGCGAGATGGTGTTTATGCGCACGTTCTTCTCGCGGCCGTAGATGTAGCCAAAGCTGCGGGCTATGCTCTCGAGCATGCTCTTGGCGTCGGCCATGTCGTTGTATCCGAAGAAAGTGCGCTGCGCAGCCACGTATGTCAGTGCCACCACCGAGCCGTATTCTGCTATGGCGTCCTGCTTCTTGGCCACCTGGAGCATCTTGTGGAATGATATTGCCGATATGTCGAGCGTCTTCTGCAGGTATCCGTAGTCCAGGTCGTCATACGTGCGGTGCTTGCGCACGTTGGGGCTCATGCCTATGGAGTGGAGCACGAAGTCAATCTTTCCGCCGAGCAGCTTCACCGACTCGCTGAACACCTTCTCCAGGTCTTCCACGCTGGTGGCGTCGGCAGCCACGATGGGGGCGTCCAGTTTCTCGCTCAGTTCGTTGAGCGTTCCCATGCGCAGGGCCATCGGGGTGTTGCTCAGAGTTATCCTTGCGCCTTCTTCCACGGCCCTTACAGCTACTTTCCATGCTATGGATTCTTCATTGAGCGCGCCGAAGATAATGCCGCGCTTGCCTTGCAATAAGTTGTGAGTCATTGTAGTTCCAAATTAAATGATGTTGTATTTGCGGCACAAAATTACAACAAATGTGCAACACTGGCAAATCTTTCGGGCAAAAGATGCATTGCGGGCGCGTGTGCGAGGCCATTTTGGGGCGGCTCGGGGGTGTCGGGTGGTGTTGCCGTGGGCATCGCGTGGGCCGGTGGCCGGCGGGGCCGGAGGCGGGCTGGCGGCGTGGGTTGTTGCGTCCTTCCGCCTGCCGCGCAACGCGTTGTGCCACAGCTGTTTTCCGCCCGCGTGTGGGGCGGGCTTGCAAAACGGCCGCCGCTGGCGTGCCAAACGGGCCTTGCGGCAGCCTGAAACGGGGCCTGTTGCGTGGCCTGGCGGCGGGGTGGCCCCCGGGCGCCGCCGTGCGCCGCTGTGCCGGCGGCCATCCGGTTGGGCCGTGGCCACCGTGTGCAGGCGTGGCGGAGGCGCCGGAGCGTCGTTTTTGCAACTTTTTTGCAGGCGGATGCAAATTTTTCCCGAAAAAGTTTTGGCGTTTCGGAAAAAGTGATTACCTTTGCACCCGCTTACAAGAAGCACGGGCGCTTAGCTCAGCTGGTTTAGAGCATCTGCCTTACAAGCAGAGGGTCGGGGGTTCGAATCCCTCAGCGCCCACAACGGAAGATTCTGCACCGCATCCCGGTTGGCAGAATCTTTTTTTGTGCCCCGGCAAATTTTATCGGTTGTTTTTCGGTTAAGTCGAATATAATGATTAACTTTGTGGCCTCAAAATATATACAAGGGTATAACACAATGGAATTAGACGCACTGACAGCTATATCGCCCATTGACGGCCGCTACCGCGGGAAGACGGAGCCGCTGGCCGCCTATTTCTCAGAATATGCGCTCATCCGCTACAGGGTGCGCGTCGAAATAGAATACTTCATCGCCCTGTGCGAGTTGCCGCTGCCCCAACTGGCCACTTTCGACCATAGCCTTTTCGGCCGCCTGCGCGCCATCTATGCCGACTTCTCGGAGGCCGATGCGCGCCGCGTCAAGGAAATAGAGAAGGTGACAAACCACGATGTTAAGGCAGTGGAATACTTCATCAAGGAGCAGCTCGACAAGATTGGCGGGCTCGACGCCTACAAGGAGTTCATCCACTTCGGGCTCACCTCGCAAGACATCAACAACACCAGCGTGCCGCTGTCGGTAAAGGACGCTCTGGCCGACGTGTACTATCCGCTCGTCGAGGAGCTCATAGCACAGCTGCGCCAATACGCCGATGAGTGGAAAGACGTGCCCATGCTGGCCAAGACCCACGGCCAGCCCGCCTCGCCCACAAGGCTTGGCAAGGAAATAATGGTGTTCGTCTACAGGCTCGAGCAGCAGCTGGCCTCGCTCAAGGCCGTGCCGCTGACGGCCAAGTTCGGCGGCGCCACAGGCAACTACAACGCCCACCACGTGGCCTATCCGCAGTACGACTGGAAGCAGTTTGGCGACAGCTTCGTGGCCGGCAAGCTCGGGCTGGCGCGCGAGCAGTACACCACCCAGATAAGCAACTACGACTGGCTCGGGGCCGTGTTCGATGCCATGAGGCGCATCAACACCATAGTCATCGACCTCGACCGCGACTTCTGGATGTACATCTCGATGGAGTATTTCAAGCAGAAGATAAAGGCCGGCGAGGTGGGGTCGAGCGCCATGCCGCACAAGGTCAACCCCATAGACTACGAAAACAGCGAGGGCAACCTCGGCGTGGCCAACGCCCTGCTGCAGTTCCTCGCCCGGAAGCTGCCCGTGAGCCGCCTGCAGCGCGACCTCACCGACTCCACTGTGCTGCGCAACGTCGGCGTGCCCATGGGGCATAGCGTCATCGCTTTCGAGAGCACACTGAAGGGATTGCGCAAGCTAATACTCAATGAGGCCAAACTGAAAGAAGACCTCGACAACACGTGGGCTGTGGTGGCCGAGGCCATACAGACCGTGCTCAGGCGCGAGGCCTACCCCCATCCATACGAAGCCCTCAAGGCGCTGACACGCACCAATGCCGCCATCACCGAGGAGTCCATACACGACTTCATCGGCGGGCTGGACGTCAGCGACAGCGTCAAGGCCGAGCTCATGGCCATAACGCCATACAACTATACGGGCATCTGAACACACCGATCAGTGCGAAGGCCTCCGCACGGCGGCCGGCACAAGCATAAAGAGAATGAACAATGGCGGTTTACCCCGCCGCATGTAACCAACAACAAAGGCCGTGAGGCCGGGCTTAATAAACAATTTTATCATTATGGAATTAGAAAACGAGAAGAAACAGGAAGAGAAGTCTGCAGAGCAGAGTGCCGGAAGCCGTGAGGGCTATCAGGCGGCAGGGCAGTCGGGTGACTATCCCAAGTTCCGCGCGCCGGGGCGTTCCCCGCGTCCGCGCATCCATACGCAGCGCCCTTACAACCAGGAGCGCGGCGGCTACAGCAGCAAGAACAGCAATGACGAAGGCGGATTCCGCCCCGAGGGCTTCGGCGCCGGATTGCAGTCGAGCCCCGCAAGGCAGCAGTACCGCCCCCGTTATGGCAACAACGATAACAACAAAGGCTACCGCCCGCGCTACAACGCCGGCCAGGCCCAGGGCGAGGAAGGCTACCAGCAGCGCCCGTCATACGGCAACCGCGGAGGCTACCAGCAGGGTGGCGGCTACAACAACCGCCAGGGCGGTTACCAGCAGCGCGGCAACTACGGCGGCGGCAACCGCCAGGGTGGCTACCAGCAGCGCGGCAACTACGGCGGCAACCGCCCCGGAGGATACCAGCAAAACTACAACAACGAGGGCGAGGGCTACGGCAACTACCGCCAGGGCGGCTACCAGCAGCGCGGCGGATACAACGCCGGCGGCCGGCAGGGCTATGGCAACAACCGACAGGGGGGCTACCAGCAGCGTGGCGGCTACAACAACCGCCAAGGCGGCTTCCGCCAGCAAGGCGGGGGCTTCGCGCCTAACCCCAAGGCCGGTTTCAAGAAGCGCATCGACTATAAGGACGACAGCATCGACCCCAACGAGCCCATGCGACTCAACAAGTACCTGGCAAATGCAGGTGTGTGCAGCCGCCGCGAGGCCGACGAATTCATACAGGCAGGTGTAGTGACGGTAAATGGCGCCGTGGTGACCGAGCTGGGCACCAAGGTGCTGCGGTCGGACGAGGTGAAGTTCCACGACCAGCCGGTGTCGCTTGAGAAGAAGGTCTATGTGCTGCTCAACAAGCCCAAGGACTATGTTACCACAAGCGACGACCCGCAGCAGCGCAAGACCGTGATGGATCTTGTGAAGAACGCTTGCCCCGAGCGCATCTATCCCGTGGGCAGGCTCGACCGCAATACCACGGGCGTGCTGCTGCTCACCAACGACGGCGACATGGCCAGCAAGCTCACACACCCCAAGTTCCTCAAGAAGAAAATATACCATGTGCATCTTGACAAGAACGTCACGGCACACGACTTGCAGCAGATACGCGACGGAATCACGCTCGAAGACGGCGAGATAAAGGCCGACGACGTGCAGTATGCCGACCCCGTGGACAAGAAGCAGGTGGGCATCGAGATTCACAGCGGCAAGAACCGCATCGTGCGCCGCATATTCGAGAAGCTCGGCTACAGGGTTACCAAGCTCGACCGCGTGCAGTTTGCCGGGTTGACAAAGAAGGGCCTGCGCCGTGGCGACTGGCGTTACCTCACCGAGGAAGAGGTTGTGCGCCTGCGCATGGGATCTTATGAATAAACCAATTATCAGGAAGTTACAATGCAAAGCATAAAAAGAACAAAAGTCGTGGATGTGCTGTCGCGCACAGACTTCGGCTCTTTGGTTAACGTCAGAGGGTGGGTGCGCACCCACCGAAGCAGCAAGGCAGTAGACTTCATCGCCCTGAACGACGGTTCCACCATAAAGAACGTGCAGATTGTGGTAGACCCTGCAGCGTTCGACCAGGAGCTGTTGAAGCAGGTGACAACGGGCGCCTGCATCTCTGTCAACGGCGAGCTCGTAGAGAGCCAGGGCGCCGGCCAGGCTGTCGAGCTGCAGTGCCGCGAGATCGAGATCTACGGTCTCTGCGGCAGCGATTACCCCATGCAGAAGAAGGGGCAGAGCTTTGAGTACATGCGTCAGTATGCCCACTTGCGCCTGCGCACCAACACCTTCGGTGCCGTGATGCGCATACGCCACAACATGGCCATCGCCATACACAAGTATTTCCATGACCATGGCTTCTTCTATTTCCACACCCCGTTCATCACCGCGAGCGATTGCGAGGGGGCGGGCCAGATGTTCCAGGTCACGACGAAGAACCTGTACGACCTCAAGAAGGGCGAGGACGGCAAGATAACTTACGACGACGACTTCTTCGGCAAGCAGACTTCGCTCACGGTGAGCGGCCAGCTCGAGGGCGAGCTCGGCGCCACGGCGCTCGGGGCCATATATACCTTCGGCCCGACGTTCCGCGCCGAGAACTCCAACACGCCGCGCCACCTGGCCGAGTTCTGGATGATTGAGCCCGAGGTGGCCTTCATCGACCAGGACGACCTGATGGACCTCGAGGAGGATTTCATAAAGTATTGCGTGCGCTGGGCGCTCGACAACTGCAAGGACGACCTCGAGTTCCTCAACAAGATGATAGACAAGACGCTCATAGAGCGCCTCAACTCGGTGCTGGGCGACACGTTTGTGCGCCTGTCGTACACCGAGGGAATAAAGATTCTGGAAGAGGCTGTGGCCGCAGGCCATAAGTTTGAGTTCCCGGTGAGCTGGGGCATGGACCTGGCCAGCGAGCATGAGCGCTTCCTTGTGGAAGAACATTTCCGCAAGCCGGTGATAATGCACGGTTACCCGAAGGAGATAAAAGCCTTCTACATGAAGATAAACGAAGACGGGAAGACCGTGCAGGGCACCGACGTGCTGTTCCCGCAGATTGGCGAAATCATCGGCGGCAGTGTGCGCGAGGAGAACTACGACAAGCTGCTCGGCGAGATACAGAGCCGCAACATACCCATGAAGGACATGTGGTGGTATCTTGACACGCGCAAGTACGGGTCGTGCCCCCACGGCGGATTCGGCTTGGGCTTCGAGCGCCTCATTCTCTTCGTGACCGGCATGCAGAACATACGCGACGTCATACCGTTCCCGCGTACGCCGAAGTCGGCCGAGTTCTGACGGTTGGCCTGCGCCGCATCGTAGCCCCGCCGCCATGACCACGGCCGGCGGCGCGGCAGTAACCACATAATGTCCCGCCCGCCTGCACCATCTGATGGTGCCGGCGGGCGGGGTTGCTTTTGGGCGTTTCTGCCTCCGTTGCCGGTGCCGTTGCAGCATGGCGGGCGGCATAGGGGCCATGCAGCTGCCGGCGGGTGCCTGTTGGAGGCTGGCGTCCGAGAGGCATGGAAAGCATGTCGTGGCAGGCGCCATGGCGGCCGGCAGCCGGTTGCCGCACAGCCGCATTGGCGTGAAACGGCCTTTCCCGGGCAGCGGCATGCGCTGTGTCGGCTGCCAAGACGGGCCGTCCCGACGTGCAGGACGGCCCGTCTTGCAATCCGGCCCGCATTCAGCTGTTGTGCAATCCGGCCTGTAGCCTGGCCTTTATCGGCCGCCACGGGTCACCTTCCGGTGGCCTGCAAGTATTCGCGTTTCTTTATTTCATATTTCGCCCTGGCCTCCACGTAGCTGTCGCAGCTTTGCCTGTAGATGGCCTGGGCGTCGAGCAGCTCGCTCATTGTGGCAGTCCCCGCCCTGTAGTAGTCTTGGTTTAGGCGCAGGTTCTCGTCTGCCTGCTCTATCGAGCTTCTTGCAATGCCTATCTGCCTGTAGGCCTCGTTGAGCTCGTCCCAGGCGCCCTGCATCCTTATCATCAGCAGCTGGCTCTGGTCGTTGAGCTGAATCTCAGAGTTGGCCACGGCCTTTTTCTGTTTTCTTATGTCGTGGCTGCCGGCCCACCAGTCAGACAGCGGCACGCTGACCGTGGCAAACCCCATCCAGAACGGCTTGTCGCGGTCGGTCAGGTTGTCGTACATATACCCACCGCCCACGGCCACCGTCGGCAGCCTCTTGCCTGTTGCCATCTTCCGCTCGAGCTTCGAGGCCGCCAGTTGTGCCTGCAGCAGTCCGTATTCGGGCGTGGCCGACAGGACTGCTGCAGGGTCGGCGTAGAGAGCGTCGGGCGCCGCTGCCAACGTGTCGGTGGCGGCGTTGAAAGCCACGTCGATGCTGTCGGCCGGCGTCAGCCCGATGTATTGAGCCAGCAAGCGTTTCGACAGGGCCAGGTTGTTGGCCACGGTAAGCCTCGTGCTGGCCATCTCGTTGCGCCTGAGCCTCACCTGCAGCAAGTCGTTGCGGGTGCAAACACCGGCCCTTACCGATGCTTCGACGTCTTTGTCGAGGCGTTCCAGCTGCCTCTCTACGGTAGCGATGGTGCGCAGCTTCTCCTTCAGCACCGCCACTTGCCAGTAATAGCTCTCGGCCGTGAGCCTCACCTCGTTTTCGGCCTGGCGGTTCATGAGCCCGTATTTCTCGACGTTCACCTTGGCCAGCCTGTTGGCGTTGGCAATCTGTCCGCCGGCGAATACCGGCTGCGTGGCCGTCACCCCGCCCACGATGCCGTTTTTCATCATCGACATTCCCATGCCCGGTGCGATGTCGAGGCTTATCATTCCCTTGTCGGCCATGAAGCCCGCGCCCGATGCGCTCACCGTGGGGAAGTAGTGGGTGAGGGCCTCTTTGCGCCCCTCGCGCGCCATGTCCAGTTCGTTGGCGGCCCTTTTTGTGCGCGCATTGTTGCCCAGCGCCATTTCCACGCAACTCTCGGGCGTGAGCCTGTTTTGTGCCGCCATAGTGCCGGCCTGCCCCCACGCCGTTATCGTGGCGGCGGCCATGAGCAGTCTGTATGCAGTTTTCATTGTCATTACCATTAATGTTTATTGTTGTATAAAGATTGAGCCAATCCGCCGTGAGGCATCTGCCCCGTCGTCACATCGACTCCAGCTCAATGGCTTTGGCGCGCCGTTTGGTCGAGCCGCGGAAGCAGATGTAGTATGCCACGGGCAGCACCGTGAGCAGCAACACCATGGTTATCAGTGTGCCGTAGCAAATCACGGTGCCCATTGGCATCCAAAGCCCGCTCTTGCCAAGTATCATCGGTATCACCCCCATCGACGCCGCGGCCGACGTCAGGAATATGGGTCGCATCCTGCGGCGTGCCGACTGGTAGATGGCATCGCGCACGTGCATGTGCTCTTTGGCCCTGAGCTCTTCGGCATAGTCGAACATTATGATGCCGTTGCGCACGATGATGCCCATCAGTGCCACGATGCCGAGGAAGCAAGTCACGCCGAAGTCGACGCCCTGGATAATCACGCCGAGCGACGTTCCGAACAGGCACAGCAGCATAGAGGCAAACAGCAGCAGCGACGGGCCTACCTTCTTGAAGTGGGCTATGAGCACGAAGAGTATCACCACGGCCGCTATGCCCAGCCCGGCGAGTATGGGCGGAATCTTCTCGTTGGTGTCTTCCACGTCGCCTCCGGGTGCAACAGTGGTGCCGGCCGAGAGGTTCAGCGTGGGCAGCAGCTCGGTTATGCGCTGCATCTGCTCCATGCCGTTCTCGCCGCGGCGCAGGTCGGCCATCACCGTAATGGTGTACACGCCGTTGCGGCGCACCATCCGGCCCTCCTGCCACGCGGGCGTCACGGTGGCCACCTGCCTCAGCGGCACGTCGCCGAGCCCTCCGGCCACCGGTATGGGCTCGTTGCCCAGGTCGCGCGGCAGGGCGCTGTCGGCGTGTTCGCCCTTTATCACCACGTTCTGGTCGTAGTCGCCGTTCCACACCTTGGCCACCGGCAGTCCGTCGCCGTAGCGCAGTGCCAGCGTGGTCTCCACGGTGGTGTTGCTCACCCCGAGGCGTGCGGCCTCGTCTTCCTTCAGCTTCACCATTGCCGTGGGCAGCGGTTCGTCGTTGTCAGAGTGTGCCAGCGTCAGCTCGGGCATGGCGCGCATCATCGCCAGCAGCTTGCCGGCATCGGTGCGCAGCGAGTCCCAGTCGTTGCCGCTGAGCCTGAACTCCACCGGGTAGACGGCTTCGCTGTAGCTCAGCTGCTTGAACCTGACGAGCGCATCGGGGAAGGCCGCATGGTAGCGTGGCGTGTATTCGTCGAGCAGTTCGATGGTTTCGTCCACCCCCGTGGTGTTCACAATGAACTGGGCGTAGTTGGTTCCGCCTATCTGCGGGGCGTAGCTGTTTTGGAACCGTGGCGAAGAGCATCCCTTGAACGATGCCACCGACACCACGCGCGGGTCGCGTCGCAGTATGTGCTCCAGGCTGTCGGCCACCCTTGCCGTGCGTTCGATGGCCGCCCCCGACGGCAGGTATATCTCCACGGCAAACTGGTTGCGGTCGGCCGTGGGCATCATCTGCTGTGGCAATGTGCCTATGAGCATGATGCCGGCAACGGCGGTGGCCAGTCCGGCGGCCACCGTGGCCTTTGGCCAGCGGAAGCAGAAGCCTATGAGCCGGTTGTAGTGGCGCTGCAGCAGGTCGAGCACCGAGAACGACTTCTGCCTGTGCTGCATGGGCTTGCGTATGAATCAGAACTGCAAGAACGGCACGAGCAGCGTGGCAACCAGCAGCGACACGCCCAGCACGGCGGTGATGGCCCAGGGGAAAGTGAGCAGGAAGTCGTGTATAATTCCCGTCGTTGTGAAGAGGAACGGGAAGAAAGTGATGCTTATGGCGAGCGTTGCCGAGAGTATGGACTTGAAGAAATGGGTGGTGCTCTCTATCGAGGCATGCCAGCGCGACATGCCCTCGCCAATCTTCTCGAGGTAGTTGTCGATGATGACGATAGAGTTGTCTACAATCATGCCGAGCGTCAGCACGAGCACGGCCAGCGTCACCGTGTTCAGCTCGAAGTTGAAACAGTAGAGCAGGCCCAGCGATATGAATATGGTGATGGGTATGGTCGAGGCGGCCACCAGGGCCACCCTTAGCGGCAGCAGCAGCATTACCACTATGACGACAGCCACGATGGCTATGGCCAGTTCGCGCAGGAAGGTGGCCACACTGTCGCTTACCACCCGGCTTTGGTCGGTGATGCGGTAGATGCCCACATCTGAAGGAAGCTCCGACCTGAACTCTTCGGTGGCCCTGTTGACGTCGTTGCCCATCTTGACAATGTCCTGCCCTTTCTTCATCTCTACCGACAGCAGCAGGCATTTCTTGCCGTTGTATGTTATGTAACTGTCGGCCTTGGGGTATTCCCTGGCCACCCTGGCCACGTCTTTCAGCCTTACTATGTTGCCCTTAGGGTCGGCGTAGACAACCATTTGCTCGACGTCGCGCACAGCGTTGAGCGACCGTGCCACGTAGACGGGCTGCACCTGCACGTCGGTCTGCAGCCGGCCGCCGCTGGTGGCAAAGCCCTTCTGCATCAGCTTGGCGGCGAGCATGCGGTCGGACAGGCCGTATTTCGTCAGCCTGGCGTTGTCGACATATACCGAAATCTGCTCTTTCTGCATGCCGCTGACCGTCATCCGCCCCACAGACGGGATTAGCCTGAGCCGGTCTTGCAGCCTATCCATGTATTCGTTGAGCTCGCGGTAGGTCTTGTCTTCGCTCTCCATGGCAATGAGCAGCGCCGAGGTGTCGCCGAAGTCGTCGAGCACCTGCAGGGCGAGCACGTTGTCGGGCAGCTGCGACTTGAACGTTGCCACGCCGTGCTTGAACTTGCTCCAGAAGGCGTCCTTGTCGTTTATGTCGTCGTTGAGCTGCACTTGGATGTACACTATGCCGTCGCGGCTCTGCGAGAAAGTCTTCTCTTTCTTCACCTCCTTGTAGCTGAAGATGTACTCTTCGAGGGGTTTGGCCACCTGCTCGGCCATCTCCCGGGCGCTGTTGCCGGGCGCCACGGCCACCACCATGCCCTGCCTTATGGTGAAGTCGGGGAATTCGTTCTTGCGCATCTGCGGCAGACTGTAGATGCCGAAGGCCATGAGGCAGCACGTCAGCAATATTATGATCTGCCTGTAGTGCATGGCCCATTCAACGAAATTACGCTTTTTGTTTTCCATCATGTATTGCTTTTTGTCGTAGAGTGGTGCAGTTGTCAAATTGTCTTAACCTTTGTGCCGTTGCACACCTTCTGGCTTCCCTCGACGATGACGCGCTCGCCGGCTTTCAGCCCCGACGTCACCGTCACCCCGTCGCCCACGTATTCGCCGCAGTTGATGTCGCGCCGGGCAGCCTTGCCGTCGCTTACCACCCATACAAACGTTTTGTTGCGCTCGTCAATCTGCACTATTCCTGCCGGCACCACCGGGTATCCCGTAGCGCCGCGGCTGCTTAGCGTAACGCTGACCACCATGCCCGGCAGCAGCCGGCTGTCGGCGTTGTCCACCTTGAGCCTCACGTCGTACGAGCGCGACAGGGCATTGGCGGTGACGCCTTTCTCGGTGACGGTGGCCCGGTAGCTCTTGCCTCCGAGGGCAGCCACGTCGATGCGGCCCTTGTCGCCGACATTTATCTGCCCTATTTCGGCCTCGGGCACCGACATGCGCACCTGCTGCCCGCCGGCCGACACGAGCCGGGCCACGGGCGTGCCGGGCATCACGTTCCGGCCCGCATCGGCCATCTTGGCGGCTATCACGCCGCCGAACGGGGCCGTGAGCCGGCAGTCGGCCAGCTGCTTGCGCGCTGCCTGTTCGGCAGCCCGGGCCTGCCTGAGGCTGCTCTGCGCCTCAACCCATTTTATTTCGGGCAGGCTGCCGCTGTCGTGCAGCTGCCTCATGCGCCCGAAGGCGTCGTCGGCCCGTGCCAGGGCGGCCTCGTGGGTGCTGCGTGCCGTTGTGGCGTCGAGGGTGGCTATGAGCTGCCCCTTGGCCGCCCTGTCGCCCATGTTCACCCTGATTGAGCTCACAGTGCCCATGGTGGCAAAGCTCAGGTCGGTGCCGTTGGCCTCTTCCACCGTGCCTTGGTATTCGTCGGGGGCATACCCCGTGGGGGCCGCCACGGCCATGGTCTTCACACATACCGGCCCGCCGGCTGCGCTCTCTCCTTGCCCGGCGTCGTTGCAGGCGCCCGCCAGCAGTGCTGCTGAGAGTAGCAATGGATAGCATTTCTTGTTCATATTTTTCATTGCGTTGGTTGGTTTGTTTGGGCTACAAAAATATGCCAATAGTGTGATATATGTCGCCGGGCTTGTTCCTCAATAGTGTTTAATTTTTCCATATCAGAGCAAATGAGGTAAAATTAGACACTAATATAGCATTGTAAAACACGGCTTTGTGGTAAAATATGACTTATTTTGCATCCGGATAGGAGAAGAAATAATGAACACAGACAAAGTTTCGGAAATGCTGAACAACAGGAAATTGAGCGAGAAGGTAGCCTATAGTGACGAGGGGGTGGCCCTGTTTGAGAGCACAGACAGGATGACCACCGTGAGGAACGTCAACATCGACGCCCTGCTGCTGAGCCTGTGCCAGAGTGGCCACGCCACACTGACCATCGATGGCGTTGAGCACGAAGTGTCGACATACGACTTGCTGGTGTGCCTGCCGGGCATGACCATATCGCGGAGCGAGACCAGCGGCGACATCTGCGGGTGCTGCATCTGCATGTCGAAGGACTATGTGCAGCAGCTGTCGCAGATGAACAGCGGCGACTTGTGGAACGCGATACTCTTTCTGAGCAAGAATCCGGTGCTGAGGCTCGAGCCGTCTGAGGCGCAGTCGTTCAAGATGTACTATGACATAATAAAGGCCAAGATAAACCGCCAAGACCGCCGTTACGGCAAGAAGCTGGTTGAAACCCTGTTCCAGGCCTGCCTATACGATTTTTACGGGCTGCTCGAGCGTTTCCTCGACCCGCAGCAACGGCCGCGCCATTCGGCCGAGAAGGTGTTCCGCGACTTCATCGGCCTGCTGTCGTCTACATATCCGCGGCCGCGCAGTGTGGCCTTCTATGCCGACAAACTGTGCATCACGCCCAAGTATCTTTCGGCCGTATGCAAGCAGGTGAGCGGCATGACGGCCCTGAAACTGATAAGCAATTTCGTGTCGAACGACATACTTAGGCTGCTCAACGACACCGACAAGAGCATGAAGGAGATATGCAACGAGCTGGGCTTCCCCAACCCTTCGTTTTTCGGTACTTATGTGCGAAAGACGCTGGGCATGTCGCCCCGCCAGTACAGGGAGCGCCGCAAGTGACGTGGCGCCGGGCCCGCGGCCCTGCGGCCCGCGGCATGCACTCTTGCCGTTCTTGATGGCCGGGCAGGGATGAAGGGGCGCCGGGCCACGCCGAACGGCCTGTAACGAGATGCCATACGGCCCGTTTTGCATTGCAAGACGGGCCGTATGGCGCAATGGTATCTGTGGTTGTCGCCCTCTGCTGCCTGCCGGCAGGTGGCAGCCGCCCCGGGGCCGCTTGGCTTGCCGGCCCGCATAGGGCGCAGGGGCCTGACTGCCGGCTGTGGCGCGAGGGCTGCGGCGTGCAGCGGCCCGGCCCTCCGGGTGGCGCCGGGTGTCAGTCGGCGCTGTCGCCCCCGCCGGTCACTATTTTCTTGATAAAGCGTGCCGGGTTGCCGCCAACCACAGTCATCGGCGGCACATCGTGCGTCACCACGCTGTTGGCCCCCACTATAGAGCCGTAGCCAATGGTCACCCCGGGCAGCACCGTTGCCCCGATGCCTATCCACACATTGTCTTCGATGACGATGGGGCGGCCGTAGGTGGCGCTCCGGTTGGCCGGGTCGGGGTCGTGGTTGATGGTAATCAGGTTTACCTTTGGGGCTATGAACACGCCGTTGCCGAGCGTTATGCCACCGCGGTCGAAGAACGTGCAGCCCTGCTGAATCCAGCAGTTCTTGCCTATTCTGATGTTTTTGCCATAGTCGACATAGAATGGCGGGAGCAGCGTTACGCTCGGGTCTACCTCGCGCCCGGTGATGCGCGAGAGGTATGAGCGCACCTCGTCGGGCGTGTGGTAGCCCTCGTTCAGTTCGTATGCCGTCTTCATGGTGTCGAAAATGGCGCCGATTAGTCGGTCGTAGCCCGGTTCGAGGGGCGACACCATAGCCCCCGAGAGGTCTTTCTCGAAGATGTCTGTTGTTGTGTTTTCTTTCTCTGTTGCCATTGTCATGAGCCTTTTGTTTGTTTGCGCCGGCAAAATTAGCAATTTTGGCGCCTCCCGCCGGTAGACGCATTACTTGTGTTTGTATAGATATAACAGAATCGGTGGCGCCAGCCTTCGCCACCGTTCCCGTCCATGCCTGCCGCCGCCGCTGGCCGGGCCGGGCGTGGCGGCGTTGTTCCGTGTGTTGGGGTATTCATCTCGGTCAGTGTATTTTCAGTGTGCCTATATATCTTGTCACGCTCAGGTCGCTGTCGTCGTAAATGGGGCTCCGGCCCGTGTCGAGTAGCGATATGGCCTCCATCTCGACGTCGGAGAGCGTGAAGTCGAGTATGCTGATGTTCTCTTCCATGCGCTCCCGGCGCACGCTCTTGGGTATGACGGCTATTCCCCGCTGGTTGAGCCAGCGCAGCACTACCTGCGCCGTGGTCTTGCCGTGGTTGGCGGCAATGGCCTTCAGCGTCGGGTTGTTGAAGATGTCGCACTGGCCTTCGGCGAATGGAGCCCACGCCTCGTGCTGTATTCCCTCGCCCTTGAGGAACTTGTTTGAGGCTTTCTGCTGGAAAAGCGGGTTCGTCTCAATCTGGTTGACGGCCGGTTTCACCTCGTTGTGCAAGAAGAGGTCTTGCAGCCTCTCGTCAGAGAAGCTCGTCACGCCGATGGCCCTTATGCGCCCCTCCTTGTAGAGTCGCTCGGCTGCGCGCCACGCCGCATAGTAATTGCCGTATGGCTTGTGCAGCAGCCACAGGTCGAGATAGTCGGTCTGCAGCCTGTCCATCGACGCGTCGAAGGCTCTCAGGGCGTCGTCATACTCGTAGTCTTGCACCCACAGCTTTGTGGTTACGAACAGCTGGCTGCGCGGCACGCCGCAACGGCGTATGGCGTTGCCCACTTCGCGCTCGTTGAAGTAAGAGGCTGCGGTGTCAATCATGCGGTAGCCCACCTCGATGGCGTCGGTTACGGCCTGTTCTGTTTGCTCACGTGGAATTTGGTAGACGCCGAAGCCTATGGCCGGCATAGTCACCCCGTTGTTCAGTCTTGTTTCTTTCATCGTCGGATGTATTTATGTTTTCATGGCAAAGTTACTGTGTTCAGGGCAAACGGGCGTTATGAAAAGCGGCTCGAAATTTTCACTTTTCGTGGTTTTGGCGTATCTTTGCATAAAACATAAAGACAAAGTTGGAATGGGATTGGCAGAAGATGAGGAAATGGCCGGCATCGAGTTTGTAGACATTGCCGGCGGCTATGACCCCAGGCAGGGCCAAGGGCGGGTGCTGCACATGATTTGCCTGGGCGGGGGCATGAGCTTTTCGTTTGGCGGGGTGGCCTATAACGTAGGTGCCGGCGACTATGTCATAATGCCCGACACGTCGTTTGCCTCGCCCATCAGCGCCTCGGCCGACTGCAATTGCATGGCCATGAGCCTGTCGGAGGCGTTTGTGGCCTCGATGGCCCTGCGCAGCAATTACGGCGTGGTGGGCCACCTGTCGCTGCTGCAGAATCCGGTCATGCGGCTTACCGAGGCGCAGTGCCGCACCTGCCGCGAGGTGATGGGCCTGCTGGCAGACAGGGTGGGGCGGCCCGGCCACCTGTTTCGCAAAGAGATGATGGGCCACCTGCTCATGGTGCACATACTCGACCTGTATGACATTCACGCCCGTAGCAACAGCCTTCAGCAGCCCATGGAGCGTGCGGCCTTGATTGTGCGCGACTTCATATCGATGCTTTACGATGGTGGCCCGACGGCCCGCAATGGCGTTGCCGCCTATGCCTCGCGCCTTTGCGTCACTCCCCACTACCTCACCGAGGTGTGCCGCAGTGTCAGTGGCAGGCCGGCCTCATACTGGATAGAGCGCTTTGCCATGCGCGAGGTGGTGATGCTGCTGGCCCGTCGCGACCTTACGCTCACGTCGATAGCCGAGCGCCTGGGATTCTCGTCGCTGTCTTATTTCAGCCGTTATGTGCGTTCACGCCTCGGCATCACCCCGTCGGAGTATCGCTCCGGGCGCTTTTAGCCTTGTGGCTCCCGGCGTGTGCCGCAATGCCACAGCCCCGGTTGGCGGCGGCATGCGGTTGGATGGCTTTGCCGCTTTGCCTGTTGGTGCAATCAGGGTCGTTGCGGCCGTAGCGCCTTCCGTGCGCAATGGTGGCGTTTGGCGTGGCGGGCAGCAATCCTGTGTGTTCATCGGGTGGGCTTGGCTTGGGCGGCATCATAATACGCAGTCAAGCCCTAAGTCATCGGAACCGAGACTTAGGGCTTGACAGGGTGCGCCTGATAGGACTCGAACCTACACGTCGCGAGACACCAGATCCTAAGTCTGGCGCGTCTACCAATTCCGCCACAAGCGCATTTTAGCGGTGCAAAGTTAAGAATAATTTGCTTAAATTGCAAATATATCCCGGCTTTTTTATTCTTTTAGCAGGTTGCGGGCGAATTCTATTATGGTGTCGATGCCTTTGTCGAAATCATCGTCAGTGATAGACACCTTATAGTCGGGGGCTATGCCAAACTCGGTTGTCTGGCCCTCGGTGTCGTACATAGGGCAGGCCGAGAAGCGCACTGCCCACCCGTTGGGCAGCGAGTTGTTGAACGGCAGGCCGGCCCCGCCGCCGGTGCTGTCGCCCACTATTGTCACCGAAGGCATGCACGCCATGTATTTCACAAACTCGTTGGCGGCGCTGTAGACGCTCCTGTTGGTGAGCACACAAACCTTTTTCTGCCACCTCATGTTTGACGAAGGCTCAATCCATTGTTCCTCCTTCTCTGAAAAGTCGTTGTGGCCCGGCCCTGTCTTATGGCAGATATAGCCCACGTGCACAGCCTCGTTGGTGAAGCGCGCCGCCAGTTTCTCGGCGTTTGTCAGGTTGCCTCCGCCGTTGTTGCGTATGTCTATTATCAGGCCGTTGCACAGCATCAGCCTGTTGATTGCTTCGTCAAGGTTGCCTTCGCCGATGGCGTCGCTGAAGCTTTCGTAGTATATGTAGCCGATGTTGTCGTCGAGAACGCGGTATGTTATGCCCGACGCTATCAGGTAGTCTGTGCCGAGGTAGCGCCGTTGCAGCGTGTCGCTGAAGTTCGAGGGATAGTCCTCTTTCCAGCTCCAATAGCGCGCGAAGTCTGCCGCCCGCGACAGGTTGACGTGGCCGTCGCGCAGTTCCGACAGCATGTCGGCCATGACCTCGAACAGTTGGTCGGACGTCATGTTGTCGCTGATGCGCACCCTGTACTTGGCGTATACATCGTCCCAGTCGAGCCCGTATTCCTGTTTCTTGTAGTCGAAGAAGCAATAGTGCTCGTCGATTATTTTCCACAGGGCCTCGAAGTTGCCCGTGGGCGAGTCGTCGAACTCCTCTTCGTCGACGCAAGAAGTGACCGTTGCAGCCATGGCAACGGCAATGATGACGTATGATATGAAGCGCTTCATGGGCGGTAGCTTATTAGTTTGAACCGCTTGACGAAGCCAATCATGAAGCGGTGGGAATAGACATGCGACTTCAGGTTGTTGACATCGGCCTGCTGGTAGTCGCCCAGATATCCGAAGCGGAGCGTCGTCCGGCGCCCGATGTTGACGTCGGCCATGAGCTGCTGCCTCAGGCATGGGGCGCTGACGAGCGTTGTGGGCACCACGTTGTGGTCGTAGTTGCCGCGCGAGAACAGCTCGTAGTAAGACTGCCCGTAGTTGGGGCTGAACATGACGCCTATGAGTGGCAGCTGCGCTTCGTAGCGTATGGCCATGCGGCATTTGCCGATTGAAAACCTGTAGGCGGCCGCCGCCGACGGCATGACGTTGAGGTGGAGCCGCGCCTGGGCCGGGTTGTTGCCGTTGCCCGTATTGTATATGAAGCCTATGTTGGCGTCGACCATTCCCCCGGCCATCAGTGTGAGCCTGTCGGCTGCCAGTTGCCAGCAGTGGTATCGCCCCCAGTAGAAGTTGTAAGAGCCCTCCAGCTGGCGCGACTGTCGGCTTCGGTCGCGCGTTGTCGATATGTTGGCCTGGTGCTGCATGGCCGTCAGCCAGCGGCTGCCCGGGCGCTGCCGCTCCACCGAGGCCAGGAAGGTGAACCCCGGCCCGGCAAAATGCTCTTGCGACAGATAGGTGTCGAGCACCTTTGTCCGGCCCGCGCCAACCATGTATGCGGCCGTTGTTATCCGTCCGGATGCCGTCGAGTCTGCCTCCTGGGCGGCTGAGCACAGCGGCAGGGCGGCCATGGCGGCCATGGCCATTCTAAAGGTCTTCATCGTTGAAGAGGCTAAGTTGTCCGTTTATCTCGTCGATTACCTGCTGTTGCGACTTGCCGGCGTCGGGGTCAAGGTTTTCCTGCTGCTCGTCGTCGGTGTCGTCGTCGTCTGGCTGTTCTTCTGGTTCGGGAAACCGGGTGGGTTCCAGTTCGGTTATGCTTTCCACGTTCCAGGTGGTGATGCGCTTGCCCTTGGCCTTGAATCCCTTGACGGCAATGAACTGTTCGGCGTCAATCTCCATAGGCGGGCGGGTGGCGTCGTTGCCTCCGAAGGTCACCTGCAGCCGCGGGAAGGCCACGTCTGTGAGCAGCACCTGGCGGCTGTTGGGGTTGTCGCCCAGGTAGTTCTGCTTCCGCTTGGTGGCTTCCATGTAGAAACGCTTGACGTATGGGTAGCCCTCGTTGTCGGCATCGTAGAGCACAGCCGTCCATACCTTGTGCGGGTCGAACTTCTCTATGCGTGCAATGTTGTCCTCATAGTGGTTGTTGGCGTCGAAGTTGGTGGCATAGAAGTCGCCCCCCTCGAGCACCACCAGTATCTGGTCGTCGTCGAGGAACTCGCCCAGCAGCCTTCCGTGGTCGTCGTAGTTCAGCCGGTTTACGTCGGGGTCGTACCACACCTTGCGCCCTCCGAGCGTAGAGTGGCCGTGGCTCTTCAGCCCTATGCGGTGTATGGCTTTCTTCGTGAGCAGGTTGCCCTGTGCGGCGCGGCCCTTGATTGCAATCTTCGAGAAGTCGCGGTCGAAGAATATGTTGGTGCGCCGCTTCACCTCGGTTGGCTCGAGCGTTATCTTTATCACCTCGGCCTCGCCGTTGGGGTTGGCCGTGAAGTATACCACCTTTGAGCCCGGCGTGCCCTTGGTGAGGTCGTATTCGCGGTCGCGGGTCATGGCCGTCACGTTGAACCGCTTGATGTAGTAGGGGCCGTTGCGGCCGTCGCGGTATACCGTGTTGTATATGGTTCGCTTGTCGTTGCGCTTGAACACGCCCACGTGCAGTATGTTCTTGCCCACGAAAATCTTGTCGGCCACGCGCACAACCTTGTACTTGCCGTCTTTGTAGAACACGATGATGTCGTCGATGTCGGAGCAGTTGCACACAAACTCGTCTTTTTTCAGCCCCGTGCCGATGAAGCCTTCCTGCCGGTTGATGTACAGTTTCTCGTTGGCCTCGACTACCTTGGTGGCCTCGATGGTGTCGAAGTTGCGAATCTCCGTGAGCCTCGGGTGGTCTTTGCCATACTTTTCCTTGAGGAAGCGGAACCAGTTGGCCGTCACCTCGACCATGTTGGCCAGGTCGCGCTCAATCTGCTCTATCTCGGCCTTGAGGCGCGCCATGAGCTCGTCGGCCTTGTCTTTGTTGAACTTCAGTATGCGCTGCATCTTTATCTCGAGCAGGCGCAGTATGTCGTCGCGCGTCACCTCGCGCACCAGTTGCGGGTAGAAGGGCGTGAGCCGCTTGTCGATGTGCTCGCATACGGCGTCGACGTCGGGGGCCTCTTCAAACTTCTTGTCTTTGTAAATGCGCTCCTCGATGAATATCTTTTCGAGCGAACAGAAGTGCAGTTGCTCCAGCAGTTCGCCCCGTCGAATCTCCAGTTCGCGGCGCAGCAGGCCCATGGTGCGGTCTACCGAGCTGCGCAGCACGTCGCTCACGGTGAGGAACTGCGGCTTGTCGTCGGCAATGACACAGCAGTTGGGCGATATGCTCACCTCGCAGTCGGAGAAGGCATAGAGGGCGTCGAGCGTCTTGTCGGACGACACTCCCGGCGCGAGGTGAACCTGAATCTCTACCTCGGCGGCAGTGTTGTCGTCTACCTTGCGTGCCTTTATCTTGCCTTTCTCGATGGCCTTTAGTATAGAGTCGATGAGCGTGCTGGTGGTCTTGCCGTAGGGGATTTCGCGTATTACGAGCGTCTTGTTGTCGAGTTTCTCTATCTTTGCCCTCACCTTGAGCGTCCCGCCACGCTGCCCGTCGTTGTATTTGCTCACGTCGATGCTGCCGCCCGTGGGGAAGTCGGGGTACAGGTTGAACTCCTCGCCGTGCAGGTAGCTCACGGCCGCGTCGCACAGCTCGTTGAAGTTGTGCGGCATTATCTTCGAGCTCAGGCCCACGGCAATGCCCTCTGCGCCCTGTGCCAGCAGCAGCGGAAACTTGACGGGCAGCGTTATCGGTTCGCGGTTGCGCCCGTCGTAGCTCAGCTGCCAGTCGGTGGTCTTGGGGTTGAACACCGTGTCGAGCGCGAATTTCGACAGCCTGGCCTCGATGTATCGTGGCGCGGCGGCCCGGTCGCCCGTCAGTATGTTGCCCCAGTTGCCCTGAGTGTCTACAAGCAAGTCTTTCTGTCCGAGCTGCACCAGGGCGTCGCCTATCGACGCGTCGCCGTGGGGGTGGAACTGCATGGTGTGGCCCACGATGTTGGCCACCTTGTTGTAGCGCCCGTCGTCCATTCGTTTCATCGAGTGCAGTATGCGCCGTTGCACGGGCTTCAGGCCGTCCTCGATGTGGGGGACGGCGCGCTCCAGTATAACGTACGAGGCATAGTCGAGAAACCAGTTCTGGTACATGCCGCTCAGGTGGTGCACCGCCGAGGCGTCAAACCTGTCTACGGGTTTGTAGTCGGAGTGCTTTGTGGGCTCTCCGTCGGTTTCGTTCTCGTCGTCGGTGTCGTCGGTGTGGTTGCCGGCCGCCGGCTTGGCGTCGGTCTCGTTGCTTGTGTTGTCAGTGCTGTTGGCGTTGGTTTCTTCGAGGGTGTCGTTGTCTTTTATTTCGTCGCTCATAAATTGTTGTTATCGCAAATTTGCCTCAAAGTTACTTATTTTTTCTGACTTCGGCAAGTTTTGCGCAGCAAAAGGTTTCGGCGGGCTTGTGCTCATGGCTTGCCGGCGGCTCTCGTGGTGGTTTTCGGGCCGCTGTTGCTGCCATTGCCTTATGCAAAGGCAAGGGTGGGCCGTTGCAGGCGGCCCGTGACCGGGAAGGTCATGAACCACGTCAGAGTCAATGCTCCCGAAGCCGCCAGCTGCATCCTTTTGTTTGGGTATGCGCCGCACCGGTTTGCAAGATGGCATGTATTGCGGGGTAAGGGGGGCCGTTCCATGTCTTGAGACGGCAGGTTTTGGAATGGAATGCGGCCCGTTGTGCAACCGGCTGAGTGCCAGGCTGTTGACCGGTGCCAACCTTGCGGCACGGCTCGGCATGAAAATGACTGCCGCTGCGGGTGGCTTTTGGGGAGGAAACAAAAATGGCCGCCCGGCAAGGGCGGCCATCCAAACATGAGTATCTGTTGAAAAATTAACCGATGCCAAGCCATTTTATTCGGACATCTTGTCTTTACCATCGCCTTGCGCGCTCTTCCGGGTTGTCTTCAAAGGCCTCGTCGGTAGCGTAGCAGGCTACGATACCTCTTCCGGCCTTACTAAGACATTCACCGAACTGCGCACAACCTGATGATAATTGATTATCAATAGCTACTTAACAAACAGAATTATTAAAATCATGAAGAGTCAATGGCGTTTCACGTATTTGCGGCCGTTGCTGATGTATATGCCGCCGGGCAGCTGGCCGCTGCTGCCACGCCGTTGGCCGCCGAGCGAATAGACGGGTCCGCCCGCGGCGGCGCCGGTTGTGATGGCGCTCATGGCTGCCGTGCCCTCGTCGGCGAAGTGGCCCTTCACGTACACCCGGTAGCCCTTGGCCTGCAGCTCAAACGTGTGGGTGGCGCCGAGGCTGACGGCCTTGCGGCCCGTGCCCCGGGCGATGGTCTCGCTGTCGAGCCACAGCCCGTATTCGCCGGCGGTGAGCCCGGATACGGTTGCGGCGGTGGCCGATGTGCCGAAGTTGAGCACCACCACGGCCTCGCTGTCGCCCTGCTTGCAGCTGTAGGCCAGCACCGATGTGTTGTTGTTCACCGTGAGCCAGCTGACGCTGTGGTTGTCGGCGGCGGCTTTGCCGTCGCGGAAGGCAGCCACCGAGTGTTTCAGGGCCGACAGCGTGCGTATGGTGTTGAGCATCTTGCTGTCGGTTTGCGCCCAGTCTATTTTTTCGTCGGTAAAGTAGTTTAGCGCCTGGTTGCCGCCCGTTTCCTGGCCGTTGTATACAAGGGGCATCCCCCAGACGGTGAAGTAGAGCACCGTGAGCGGGTAGCGGTTGTCGCCATACTTATGGGTGAGCGTCTTCTTCTTCTCGTTGTAGTTCTGGTCGTGGTTGGTAAGGTAGAGCATGCGCCCGAAGCCAATGCCGTCCTGGTGGGCCATCAGCGTGTTGGCAAAGGCCCTGGGGCGTGCGGCGGCGGTGCCGTTGCCGAAATTGGCCAGCTGGCTCTGGAACTGCCATGCGTAGTCGTAGTCGAAGCCGGCCGCCTTGAGGCGTGTGGCGTCGGCGGCAATGTCGGCCTCGCCAAGAAACGTGATGGCCTTGCCGGCCTTGCAGCCCTTTATCTCAGGTATGGCTTCCTGCCAATAGCTCACGGGAATCTCGCGGCTGCTGATATAGTCGCACCGGTAGCCGTCGATGTCGGCCCGGTCTATCCAGAACTTCATGCATCCGGTCATGGCCTTGCGCAGTTCGCCGTTGCCGTAGTCCAGCTGATATACGTCGGCATAGTTGTTGGGATGCACAAAGCTGCCTCCCGACCTCTTGTAATACTCAGGGTGCTCGCCCACCCACCTCGCGTCGGTTGCCGTGTGGTTGGGCACCCAGTCGAGCCATACCTGCATGCCGAGGGCGTGGGCGGCCCCGACAAAGGCCTTCAGGTCGTCTATGGTGCCGTAGGCCGGGTTTACCTGTTGGAAATCGGTGGCGGCATAGGGGCTGTTGATGCCCCCGCCACGGGGGTAAATGGGCATTAGCCACACAATGTCGGCGCCTATGCGCTTCAACTCTTTGAGCCGGGCCTGTGCCGCGGCAAGGGTGCCTTCGGCGGTGAAGGCCCCCACGTTCATCTCATAGACCACATGCTGTCCGTCGGCGTGATGACCGTTGTTGATGTCGTCCACATAGTCGGTTGCCATGGCGCGTGGCGCGGCCAGGCCCCAGCAGCACAGCAGCGCTGCAATCAGTCTTGACGTCTTTCCCATAGGTTCACTGTTTTTTAACGTATACCGCATATCCCTTGCCTTGCAGCCGTATGGCCGATTGGGGTGCCAGTTTGACGTCGGCCATGGCAGGCCCGCTGCCAATGGTGCGGCTGTCGAGCCACTGTTGGTAGAGGCCCGCCTCGATGCCGCTTAGCTGCACGGCCGCCGGCTCCCTGCCAAGATTGAGCGCCACCACCACCGGGCCGCGCCTGTAGGCCAGCACCTGCGAGCCTGCAGTCTCGATGTATTCAACGGGCGCTGTTGCCGAAAGCGAGGCGAAGGTGTGGTGCAGTGCCACCAGCGTGCGCACGGTGTTGAGCATCTTGCGGTCTGCCAAGTGCCACTTCACCTTGGCGTCGGTAAAGTAGTTGAGTGTGTCGGGGTCGCCTATTTCCTGCCCCTGGTATATTAGCGGCATGCCATGGAAGGTGAACTCCAGCACGGTGAGCAGGTAGCGGTTGTCGCCGTAGAAGTCTTTTAGCGTGTTGCCTCCGTCGTTGTAGTTCTGGTCGTGGTTGGTAAGGTATACCATCCGCTTGTTCTTCACTTTGGCCGAGGCCGCCAAAAGCCTGTCGCAGATAGCCCGGAGCGAGTCGGCGTTGTCGCTGTCGTTGAACTTGCGGGCCAGTTCTCCCTGGAAATCCCATGCGTAGTCGTAGTCGAAGCCGCACGAGTCGATGCGTCTGTTCTCAGGGTTGGATATGTCGGTCTCGCCCAGAAACTCTATGGTCTTGCCGTGGCTGTTCAGCTCGGCAATGATGTCTTGCCAATACTTCACCGGTATGGTGGGGCTGCTGACGTAGTCGCATCTGAACCCGTCGACGTCGGCCACGCTTATCCATTGCCTCATGGCCGAGTTCATTGCCTCGACAAGGCCCTCGTCGTGGTAGTTCAGCTCGTAGACGTCGCCCCATCCGTGCGGGTGTATCATCCGCCCGTGGGCGTCTTTGGTGAAAAACTCAGGGTGTTCGGCCACCCATCGGTTCTCGACGGCCACATGGTTGGGCACCCAGTCGAGCCACACCTTCATGCCGCGCCTGTGGGCTTCGCCTACAAATCCCTTCAGGTCGTCTGCCGTGCCGTAGGCCGGATTAACCTTGGTAAAGTCCATCGAGGCGTAAGGGCTGTTCATCTTGTGGCCCCGCGGGTAGATGGGCATGAGCCAGAGTATGTCGGCCCCGAGCGTGTCGAGGCGGCCCAGCTGTCGCCCTGCCGCGGCGAAAGTGCCCTCGGGCGTGAATGCTCCGATGTTCATCTGGTAGATGACGCGGTTGTCTGGCGTCACCGGCTTGGTGTTGTCTATGTCAAATTGCTGTGCCCCCTGCCCGCATGCAGCAGCCAACAGCGCCGAGGCGAGCAGTGGAATGTAAAATGTCTTCATGCCGTTTTTATTTGTTGACGTATTTCTTGCCGTTGACAATGTATATGCCTTTGGCCCTGCCGCTGCCCCAAGGGCCGGCTTTGCGGCCGTTGAGGTAGTATGCGTGGCTGCCGTCGGCTGCCGGTTGGAGGCCTACGGCAGCGATGCCGGCCGGCGTAAGCTCTGTTACGCCCGAGGCGCTGACGCGCAGGTAGTAGTCGCGGTTGGCCGTTACGGTGAAATCGGCCACCTGCCTGCCATTGTTCCAATTGTTGAATATCAGGTTGTATGTGCCGCCGTCGGCATCAAGCAGGAACACCTTGTAAGCATCGCCGCCAATGGTCTTCTCGTCGACCCAGCCCTGGCCGGGCCATGCGCCAAACAGTTCGCCGTCACCCCAGGCATACAGCCCCAGGGCGTCGAAGCCCGTCTCGTCGATGACATAGATGTAATGCTTGGCCGTGGGTACGGCAGGCAGTTCGCCGCAGAGCCTGAAATTGTCGATGGCAAGGGCCATGGCGTTGTTGGCCGCGTCGCCGGAAGACACCGTGATGTTCCATGCCAGGAAGAAGTCGACGCCTGGCTGCATCCTTGCGTCCAGCTCGGCGCTTACCGGTATTGTCTCGCCGGGCACGTCGTCATATCCCCCGGTGGTGGCATCGGGGGCCAGCCTGGTGCAGAAGTCATTGCCGGCCGACGTCCAGTTGCGCCCATCTGTGGAGTGATACATCTGTACGGTGAAGCCTGCCGGGTTGCTTCCCATGCGGTATTTCTCAACATCATAGCTTATGTGAAGTTTCCCGATGTCCTTGCGTCCGCTGTTCATGAAGTGGGCGTAGATGTTTACGCAGCGTGTGCCGCCGGCGACGCCGGTCGAGATGCCGCCCACGGCGCGGTCGGCGCCATTGTCCGCCCCGAAGTTCCACGTGCCGTTCTTTGCGTTCGGTGGCAGGGCGGCGCCACCGGCATACATCGTGTTGTCGAGGGCTGCGGCATAGCTGCCTACGTTGCGCGGGGCCGTTGTCTGCCTGTCAATGCGCCATGCCAGGGGGAGCCGGGCGCCGGCGTCGCTGCCCATGGCGTTGAAGTCTTCGGCCGCCGACAGGTGGTCGGCGTCCATCTCTATGGCAGGGAATACGGTGACCTCGGTCTCTGCGTGTGCCACTTTCACCGTTGCCACGGTGCTGAACAGGCTGTTTTGCGCGCTCACCTTGAATGTTCCTTCGGTCTTGTCGCTCCTGAACACATGGTCGTCGCCCAGCGTCCCGCCGCCGGTCAGAGTGTAGGCCAAATCGGCCGGCGCCTCCATCTCGTTGCCATATTGGTCGCGTGCCACAGCCGTAAAGCGCACGGTGGCCGCTGTGTGGTCTACATAGTTGGTGAACTTCGCCAGGGCCTTGGCTGCATAGCTGCGCATCGAGGCCGCCTCGGCGTCGGTAACGGCGGCCGGGTGATAACTGATGGTGGCCGGGCTCTCGCCGAAGATGAGGCCATATTCCATGCATGCAGCCATATAGGTAGACTTGTCTGTGGGGTGCCGGTCGTCCTGGTACCACGATGCAATGCCTTCCGCCCCCTCGGCGTCGAACGCCTGTTGGTAGGCAAGGCCAACGGGGCAGATGGTGACACCCGTCTCGCGTGCCACGTCCTGGCAGTTGTTCAGGAGCGTGCTGTTGAAGTCGGTGAAGTTTGTCCAGTCGCCACTGTACGCCCAGTTCATTGGTACAATGACCACGGCATTGGGGTTGGGGCAATGCTCGCGTATGTATTCAACCCACTTCCTGACATTGTTGCGGAACGCCTCGGGGTCGGTTCTTGGCAGCGAGCTCTGCTCCTGGAGTATGATGTGCGACCATGCCTCGCTGCGTATTAGCATCTTGGCGCCGGGATTTCCGTCGGCGGCCAGTCCGTCGCCCTCGTCCCAATGTGTGCTCAGGGGCTTGCCAAGCAGTGTGTGCTTGGTCCAGTGGACGTCCTTGCCCATGGCCCTGGCAATGTCGTTGAACATGAAGTCCTGGTCGTTGTAATGTATCAGGCTGTTGTTAAGCGACAGCACCTTGACCTTGGCGGGCAGTTGCGGCACGAGCGTTACGTCGGCAGGCTGCAATGCCACCGACTGCAATGCAGACGGTTCGCCGGGTTTGCCCCCCTCCTTGCTTTCCAGCATGAGGGTCGCCCCGGTGTCGGCAATGGTCAGCAGTATGCGCTTGCAGTCGAAAATGTAGCCGCACGGTATGTTGTCGTCGGTGCCCGGCACCAGCGCATAGGGCCTGTCGGCCATGATGGCGCTGCCGTTGCTGCCGTAGTTGCAGAGCGAAGTCCATTTTGCATCGGCTATCTTGAAGTTGCCCGACAGTTCCTTGTCGTATATTGCATAAGTGCCATTGCCCTCGTCGCTGAACTCCCAAGCGCTGTCGGCCAGCCACCCGTTTACCTCGCCACGGAGGAAGATGCCCGACGCCACGAAGGGCGGGCGTGACGGGTCTTCGCCGTCGGGGTCGGGAAGGGGCTCGCCAAACGATGCCGTCAGGCTTACGTTGTCGAGTGCCAGGCCCATGGCCTTGTTGGGCGTGGTGCCCCTTGACACGGAGATATTCCATGCCAGGTAAATCGAACCGCCCGCAGCCACGGCCGTGTTCAGTTGCTTCCCGCCGACCGAAGCTGTGGCAATGGGCACGTCGGCAGCACCGAGCGTTTCGTCGTCCTTGGCAAAGTCGGTCTTGGAGTCGCTGCCGGCCTTCTTCCAGTTGCTGCCGTCGGCAGAGTAGTATAGCTGTACCGTAAAGCCGTTCTCATTGCCGCCTTTCCGGTATTTCTCTATGTCGTAGCTTATTGTCAGCTTGTTCAAGGGGATTGTACCGCCATTGACCAACCGGGTCATGACGTTTACGCAGCGCGTGCCGCCGTCTACTGTCGTTGACAGGCCGCCGACGGCACGGTCTGTTGGGGCGGCGCTCGAGCCGAAGTTCCAAGTGCCGTTCTTTGCATTTCCCGGCAGGCCGGCGCCACCGGAGTACATCACTTCGGTGGCGGCAGCACTGTAGGAACCCACCATTCGCGGCGCGCCCATCTGGCGCTCGATGCGCCAGCCGTCAGGCATGTTTAGGGTGGCGGCCGATGCCGTGGCATCCCACATGCCGTCAAAGTTCTCTGTCGCGGTGTTGTTGGCGGGTGTCAGGGTTATGCCGTCGCCAGCTTTTGCCTGGCATAGCAGGCAAAAGGCGGCGGCGAGCATAATGGATAGTTTCTTCATTGTTGCGAATCGGTTTACAGGTTATGCACGGTCAAGGCTGGAATGTTTCCGGGTCTATCTCTGTGACGCCTGATGTGGTGATGTGTAGATAGATGTCGCGGTCGATGGTGAAGGCGAAGTCGGCCAGCTGGCTGTTTCCTGCGTTGCTGAATATCAGGTTCTCTGCCAGCCCCGCGTTGGCGGCACCCATGTCGAAATACTTGTAGGCAACTCCGTTGACGGTCTGCTTGCCGGTGGGCTCCATGCCGGGCCACCCGCTGTTCAGGTCGTTCACGTCGCCCCACATGTACAGCGTCAGGGCGTCCCAGCCTGTCTCGTCATACACAAACACGGCAAAGCCATCGTGCTTGACGCTTGGTTCCTGGCCAACTTCTTCAACGCCATTGGCTGTGATACGCAGATAGATGTCGCGGTCGATGGTGAAGGCGAAGTCGGGCAACTGTTGTCCGTTGCCGCCATTGTTGAATATCAGGTTCTCTGCCAGGCCCGTGTTTGCGGCGCCCATGTCGAAATACTTCCATTTGGTTCCGTCCTTCTCCAGCGTTCCTGTAGGCGTCATGCCGGGCCACCCGCCGTTCAGGTCGTTCACGTCGCCCCACATATACAGCGTCAGGGCGTCCCAACCTGTCTGGTCGTCAACGTAGACCACGTAGCCGTCGTGTTCGGGTTCGGGCTTTTCGCCATCGCTCCAATAGTAGCTCTCCCAGCGCTGTCCCCACACGTTGGTGAATGTCCCGACGCCCGGATTGTCTGTGTGCAGGGCCGCCTTGCCGCCGATGGTGTACTCCATTCCCTGCGAGGCGGAGTAGAAACGGAAGCCGTCGGCCAGCGTCTTTCCATCAACAAAGCTCTTGGGGTCGAGGTAGATGCCCCACTTCACGTCACTCTGTGGTGCCTTGGTCAGCATATACTGCTCCTGGCCTATGGCTGCGCTGTCGCCGTTGAACGCCCCGATGATGTATATTTTGTCGTCGGCGGTGGTGCCGAAAGGCGCGATGAACTCCAGCAGTATGCGGTCGGCACGTGTTTCAAACTGCTGACGCTCATGTTCGAATACGATGTCCTCCTTGTCCGAACAGCTGCTCACGAGCCCCGTCAGGGCCAGCAGCGTCAGGGCCAGATGATATAGTCTTTTGTTCATAATGCTTAATTTTACAATGCTTCAATACTTATTTGTAGTTAGGATTCTGTATGAGGCCCGGGTTGACAGACAGGGCCGACTGCGGCAGCGGGTACCATTCGTACTTGCGGTCGCGCTTTGCCGGCAGGTTCACTCCGTCTTCGGTTGCGCGCCCCCAGAACCACCATGTGCCCTGGGTGAACTTGTCGAAGCGGCGCAGGTCGGTGCGTCGGCGGTTGCCCTCGCCCAAATACTCTTTGCCCCACTCGGAGAGCATCCAGTCCATGTCGAAGCTGTCGAAGCCGGGTCCGGGGATGCTCAGCGCGGCTGCGCGGTCGCCGCTGCGGTAGTAACGCTGGCGAACAGCGTCAACGTATTTCTTTGCCTCGCCGCTGTTGCCTTTGCGCATCTCGCATTCGGCCACATTGTAGTAGGCCTCGGCCAGGCGGAACTGCACGTCGTCGATGCTCTTGAAGCCTCCCTTGTCGTCGTTGGGATATAGCGGATATTTCACCAGGCGCACGCCGGAGTTGGTCTCGCCCCAGCGTGGATTCATCACCACCTCGAGGTTGCGGCCTAAGTTCAAGAACGTACCAAGCTGGTCTACAAATACCAGCGCCTGCCCGTCGCGGTCGGCGTCGGCGGTAAGTATGTCGCCTTTGCCGAAGTTGGCACGCATCTCTCCTTTGAGGAACATGCCCGGGCCGTGGGTCTTTGTGGCCGCATCGTACACATAGTTCTGCTTGCGTATGTCGCGGTCGTCGAACCGCTCGTAGGGTGCTCCCAGCTTGTCGTTGTAGGGAGCGTCGAGGAAGCAGCGTGCTCCTTTCGTTCCGCCCGTGGGCTGCACCGTGCCATAGTTGTCGTATGAAGGCACGAGGCATACGCAGTTCCAGGCGCCGATGCCGTCGTAGCTCTGCTCGAAGTAGTCGGCATATCCGTACCACATGCCTATCATGGTGCGGACGTTGCTAATGGCGTTGGCGGCACCCTGTCCGTCTTCTGCTGCCAGCGCGAATATCACCTCGGGGCTTTTTACATTGTCAATGCTGTAGAGGTTGCGGTAGTTGCTGTCGAGGCCGTAAGTGCCGTAAGTGCCACTGATGATTTCTTTCGACAGGGCTTCGCACTCGTCGTAATGCTTTTCGCCGATGAACACCTCGGCGTTGAGCAGCAGGCGGGCCTTCAGCATGCGGTTCATGGCTTGGTTGGCACGGTTTACCGTGGTGTGGCTGCCGTCTTCCTTGGCCAGCGCGTCGACGGTCTCGTCGAGCTCACTGGCTATGAAGTTGTATATCTTCTTGCATGAAGCGTCCCAGTCGGCGTCGGCCGTGCCCGGCACATCGCTGCCGGCAGAGACATTCAGAGGCAGCGCGCCTCCCCAAAGCTCGAACAGGCAATAGTAGTTCCATGCACGTATGGTACGAACCTCGGCCACGTATTGGGCCAGTTTCTCGTTGCTCATGTTCAGGCTGGCCGCATTCAGGTTTTCCATGTCGCTGAGCAGCAGGTTAGCCAGGCCGACGGCAGTCCATGCCCCGGTCCAGGCATTGTTGATGATGGTCGACTCTGAAGTCCAGTTCTGCCAAGAGAGCACGGTCTTCATGGCTTCGTCCCAACCCCACAGGCCCCCATTCCATGAGCGCCAGGTAAGCTGGTCGGCCGGGTATTCAGACAGATGGAAGAAGTTTTCGCCTGCCAAGGTCGAAGATGTCTGGTAATAGATGGCTGCCACGGCCCCTTTCACACTGGCCTCATTTTGGTAGTATGCACCGGCATCGATGCGGTCGTACACTTTCTCGTCAAGGTCAGTGCAGGCATTTAGTCCTGCCATCAGGCAGGCAACACCGAATATATAATGTTTAAAGGTAATCATAATGATCTAATTCGTGGTTTTATATTTAATGATTAATGGAATCGCAGGGTCACGCCCAGGCTTACCTGTGTGGCCTGCGGGTAGGCCGAGTTGGTGTCAATGCCGGGAGTGATGCCCGTAGAGGTCACGATGGATGGGTCGTTGCCATCATAGCCAGTGATTGTGAACAGGTTTTTGGCAGTAAGGTAGACACGCAGGCTCTCTATTAGCTGTCGGTTCTTCGGCGTGAAGTTGTAGCCGAGAGTAACGTTGTCGAGCTTGAAGTAGCTGCCGTTCTCGAGGAAGTAGCTTGACACAACGCTGCCGCTCGACTTGATGTCGCTGTATTCGGTGTATGCCGTGCGTAGCACGTTGTCGGTGCCTGCACCCTGAAGGCCCATGCCATACTTGCGCATATTGAATATCTGGAAGCCGAGGGCAGAGCGGAACAGCATCGACAGGTCCCAGTTCTTGTACTTGAACGAGTTGCTCCATGAAAGGAAGTGCTTGGGCGCCCCGTTGCCAATGTTGCGCTTCCACGACGGGTCGGCCTGGGCGGCCGGCTGCGCCTTGCCTTCGTTGTCGTATACCATCAGCATGCCGTTCTTGTCGACGCCGGCGTGCTCGTAGCCATAAAACTGCCCAATCTTGCCACCTTCTTTTATTCGGAAGAAATATTCGCTCGAGCCGGGGCCGGGTTTTTGGTATAGGTCAAGGTAGGCCATCTGGTATACATCGCTCGACAGCTTGGTCAGCTTGGTTTCGCCCATGCTCCAGTTTACGCCCGTTGTCCACTTGAAGGCTGTCTTCGAGAGCACGTCGTATTCAAGGCTTGCCTCAATGCCGGTGTTCTTCGTTGTGCCCACGTTCACCAGTATGGTGTTGTAGATAAATGGTGGTTGCGGGGCGGTGTAGTTGTACAGGAGGTCTTGCGAACGGCGGTCGAAATACTCAACGCTACCGCGCAGCCTGCTGTCGAAGGCCACGAAGTCAACGCCTACGTTGAAGGCGGTCGATTTCTCCCACGCCAGGTCGGGGTTGGCGTTCAGAGATGGGGCGTAGCCTTTTATCCACTCATTGTCAATCAGGTAGACCCCGTATCCGCTGTAGGTCGACAGAGAGCGGTAGGCATCGAAGTCTGAGCGGCCTGTGACGCCATAGCTTATGCGTGGCTTGAGGCTCTGGAAGGTGGGCTTGATGCCCTCGGCAAACGGTGTGTTGGCTATTTCCCAGGCCAGCGATGCAGACTGGAAGCTGCCCCACTTCTTGTTCACGCCGAACTTGGTGCTGCCTTCCCGGCGCATAGATGCCGATGCATACAGAATGTCGTTGTAGTTGTAGTTAAGGCGCCCGAAGAAACCGATGAGCGTCGATTCCGACGAACCGCCCCAAAGGTTGGCCTTTCCCTCGCTCAGATAGGTGCCGTTGCCTATGCCGTACCATCCCATGGAGTCATATACGAACCCCATGTTCTCGTTGCCGCTTTGCTCCCACTTTGACCGTTCCCACGAATAGCCGAGCACGGCCTTCAGCTGGTGCTTGTCCATCGTCAGCGTATAGTTCACCAACCACTCCAGTCGGTTGGTCCACCACTTCTGGTAGTTCACGTTTGCGCGGCCGGCATAGCCTTTCCAGAAGCTTTCGCTCGATGTCGACGGGGTGTAGAAGTTGCTCTTCAGGTCGTTGTACTGCAGTGCGTAACTCAGCGATGTGCTAAGGCTGTGTTGTGCCAGTTGCAGTATGTTCAGCTTCACGTCGCCATTGCCCAGCACATAGATGCGGTCGCCCTCTGAAACATTTTCGCGCAGGTCGTTCACCGGGTTGTGTATGTCCGTCGGTGAGTTCGGCTGGTAGTACGACCCGTCGGGGTTTTTCACGGGTATGGTCGGGTTCATCGTGAGGGCCGTGTCGAACAGCCCGTCGTTGCCCCAGTCCTCGTGCACCTTGCGCGCCGAGAGCGATGCGTTGAATTGCACACGGTTGTCAAGCACGCGCTGCTCGCCCACGAAGCGTGCGCCATATTCCTGCCGTCCGCTCACGATGTCAAGTCCGTTGGCTTTCTTGTAGTTCACGGAGAGGCCGAAATATCCGTTCTTCGTAGAGCTGTCGATAGACAGATACTGGTTGAGGCTGTAGCTTACCGGGCGCGTTATCTCGTTCCACCAGTCGGTGTCGGCGCCGTAATCCTGGCCTCGGCGCGAGCGGCGGAACTCCTCCGTCGTAAGTATGTCGGGCTTTGGCTTGGCAATGTTCAGGGCTATGTAGCTGTCGTAGGTCACGTTGGTCACCCCCGGGGTGCCCGAGCCCTTCTTCGTTGTCACCAGAATAACGCCGTTGGCGCCGCGTGTTCCGTATATGGCTGCCGAGCCGGCATCCTTAAGCACGGTGATTGATTCAACGTCTTGGATGGAAATGTTGCGCAGGTCGCCGCCCGCAATGCCGTCGATTACAATCAGCGGGCCGTTGCTGGCTGTCAGCGATCCGGCGCCACGCACCTGTATGTTGGTCAGCGCGTTAGGGTTGGCGTCGGCCGTAGAGGCCACGTTCAGGCCCGTCACCTTGCCGGCTATGAGGGCCATGGGGTCGCTGGCGGCACCCTGGTTGAACTGGTCTTTGGAAACCTGCACCACGGAGCTTGATATCTCTTTCTTGGCCAGCGAGCCGTAGCCCACCACTACTACCTCGTTCAGCTGGGCCACATCTTCCTTGAGCGTCACCTCCATCTTGTCGGCGGCCTTCACCTCCTGTGGGTTGTAGCCAACGTAAGAGATTACCAGCGTGGCACCGGCGTTGCACTTCAGTTGGAATTTTCCGGCCAGGTCGGTCACCGTGCCGTTCTGAGTTCCCTTGACCATGACACTGGCACCGATGATATCCTCACCGGCGTCGTCCTTCACATGCCCACTGATGGTGGACTGTGCCGAGACATCCAAGGCAATAAACACAGCTGCCAGAAGCATGGCAACCTTAAGGCGCAGGCCTCGTCTGGCTTGCGGACGCTTGGCCTTGCCTCTTGCAGAAATGCAAGAACATTCAAATGCTTTTTTCATTTTCTTGGGGTTTTAATGTTATTTTAGAGTTATTTAAACAATTGTTTCTCATTAAGCCAAGTTGGTGCGCTGCCGCTTAAGGCCGTCATGCTGTGGTGTATGGCTATGCCGGCGGGCTGCCGTATTGGCAGTGGCCGTCTTGCATAGACGTGTCGTGGTATGCCAGATGAGCGTTGCCATCTGCCATGGTTCATCCGGCGGCACTGCCGTAAACCAAGTCGGCCGTAGGGGCCGTGCGGCCTGCTTCATCCACGGTGTCACAGCCTATTGGCAACCGTTAGCCATGCCCGACAGCTTGAAGATGGCCGGCGTGAAGCATGGCGGGGCCGGCGGGCTACTGCAGGCATCGCGACGGAGCGCCGTGTGGATTGTCGGCAGCCACGCCGACGGATGCCGTCACGGACCCGCCGGGTGAACTAACCAAAGTGTCTTTTGCATGTACAGGTGCATAAAGACAACCACTAATAACTAATATAACTATTAACGTATGCATGATGAAACTTTTAGCTATTGATTTAAATTCGGCTGTAAAATTAGGTGAACTAATGCTACACGCCAAGCCGCTCAATGCAAAATCAAAGTCTCAAAATATGCAAATGATTGAAAATCAATGGGGTTTGCCACTTTCGACCGACTGAAAATCTAAACTCTTGCAAACCGTTTTTTGCCATTGTGTAGCCTTTTCTGCCATGCAACCAAGGGCTGTTTGCCACAATGCGGTGGTTTTTTGCCATACCAGTTCCGTGGCATTGGCAGGGTGTGCCGGTCATGGCTGTTGTGTCTTGCATGGAAGTTTGTCGGTTGAAGGGCCGTTGCCGGCCCGGTCTTGTTGCGGCGGGCGTTTTCGGCCATGTCGCTTTTTGTGGGTATGGCTGGCCCGGTGCCACTGCGCGGCGTCAGTGGCACCGGGCTGGGCAATGCTTGCATAGTGGCGGCCCTGTCGTGGCTTGGCTCCCTCGCTTGTTGTATTGGCCGGCAAAACGGCCGTTCTTGCATTGCCGTACGGCCCGTTTCGGGTTGCCAAACGGCAGATGTTGCGGGCCGATGCCTCAGGCTTCTGCAAGTGGCTGGCTGCGAGGCTTTTGGCTGCGGTTGGGTCTGTGCCCGGCGGCCGTGGCTGCATCGGCCCCGTTTGCTTGCAAAATAGGGGTGGCGGGCGGCTGTGGGCAGCAGGCATTGCGTGGCGTTGCCGCCATCGTAAAATATGTTGCGGTTTGCTTGCAGGTATGCAATAAAATTAGTATCTTTGCCATCATGACATACAATTGGGCGGCCTGACACAGGCCGGGGAAAATGATGAGTGAGGCAAACCGCAAGCGGTTGCAAGTGTTTAACTCTAATATAAGATTAAAATTATGAACAGACTGTTTACTGCCATTATTGTGCTTGCTGCTGTGGCCGGGGCCGATGCAGCAGAGCGCACCATTGAACAGAAGCGCGCCGCCGCGGCGGCTGTGCTGGGTCTTGACGCGCAGCCAGCGCGCTCGGCTGCCGCCGGGTGTATAGAGCCGTTGTATGCGGCGCGCAACCTCACTGTGATGGGAGTGCGCGGCGGGGGCGGCTTTGCCGTAGTGGCCAACGACGACGGCTCGGCGGCCGTGCTCGGCTATTCGCGCGAGGGCTTTTCCGGCGCCATGCCCTGCGGGTTGCGGTGGTGGCTTGAGGCCACCGATGCGGCCTTGGAGCGTGGCGTGGTCGGCGACGTTGATGCCGATGGGCTGGTGCAGGGCGGGCGTGTGGCTCCCAAGGTGGGGCCACTGCTCACGAGCAAGTGGGCCCAGGGAGAGCCGTTCAACGGCCTTTGCCCCGCGCTGGCGTCGGGCGGGCATTGCGTGGCGGGATGCGTGCCGGTGGCCATGGCTCAGGTGATGCGTTACCACCGTTGGCCCGTCAGGGGCACCGGCACCCACGAGTACCTGTTGGGCACTATGCCCGATGGCTCGGAGAAATGGCTGTCGGCCGACTTCGGCAGCACCGTCTATGCGTGGGACGATATGCTCGACAGCTATGCGCCTGGGGCCTACTCGGAGGCACAGGCCGCGGCCGTGGCCGAGCTTGTATACCACTGCGGCGTTGGGGCTGAGGCCGGTTTCGGGGGCGAAGGCACGTCGGCCAACGTCACCGACGGGGGCTATGCCATGCTGACGTATCTGGGATATAACCCCGACATGGCCTACCTGGAACGCTCCGAACACGAGGAAGACTGGATGGAGATGCTGATCGGGGAGATTGATGCCGGCCGGCCGGTGATTTACGACGGGCGAAAGCTCAACGGCGGCGACTTCATCACGGCCGACAGGCATGCCTTCGTGATCGACGGCTATGGCGACGACGGGCTCTTCCATGTCAACTGGGGCTGGGGCGGGATGGCCGACGGCATGTACCGCCTGGATTACCTCAAGCCCGACGAGGACGAGGGCTACAACTACGACCAATACATGTTGCTGGGCATTGCGCCGGCCGACGTTGACGTGCCCCGGCGCTACCTGTTCAGCAACAGGCGCATCACCATAGGCATCAACGGCATATATGGTTTCCTGTATGGTGGCATCGCCCAAGTGGTCAACTGCTCGTGCCGCCCGCTTTACGGCCGGCTGAGCCTGGTGGCCGAAGGCAACGGGTGGTTTGGCGAGCTGTTTTCTACCGACGTGTCCGGCATCAGGCCTTTGGCCGTGTTCCAACTTCGCAACGGCCAATTTGACCTGCCGGCCTCCATGCCCGACGGCGATTACCGCATATATGCCGCGTTCTACGACGACCTGCACGGCGAGTGGGTGAGGGTGGACTATGCCCCGAACTCGACAGACGAGTATGTTGTGACCAAGGAAGGCACCACGTTCACCCGGTATGAGGGCATCTGCACGTCGGCGGGCAGCGCCGTTGCCGGCGGCATGGCGCCCGACGGCGAGGCGAGGGTCTACGACATGTCGGGGCGGCTGGTGATGAGCGCCCCGGCCGAGGGGTTCTCTGCCGACGACATACCAGGCCGCGGCACGTTCATAGTGAGCTGCGGCGGCACTGTGCGCAAGGTGGCAAAGCCGTGACCGCAGGCCCCGGCGCGCAGCCCTCATGGCGGTGGCCGGGGCATGGGAGGCGGGCCGTCGGCACGCAGGCCGCGGGGCGTCGTGGGTTGGCAGTTGCCGCCTCTTAAGGCGGTGTTCAAAATCAAATGCCATCAATTTGTGCGCTATTTCGTAGAAGCATGCCAAAGTCAGAAGGGAGAGCGTGGCGGGCTACGCTACCGATGAGACTTTGGCATGCGGCCCGAAAGGGCACACCAGATGGTGGCAAAGATACAGTGGACACCTGCAAGGTCGATTGCAACGGTTAATATTGAACAGCTACTTATATATAATGTGTGTGAAAAAGTTTTGCGTTTCGCCCGAATTAGTTTATCTTTGCAGACTGAATGCGGTGCGAAGCGCACTTTTTGCGTGGCGCACAGGCGTGGCATGACAGAACTTAATTTAAGATTTAACTATACAAATGGCACAGGAAGACGTTTTCAAGAAAATCGTGTCGCACTGCAAGGAGTACGGTTTCGTGTTCCCCAGCAGCGACATCTACGACGGACTGGCTGCCGTATACGACTACGGCCAGAACGGCGTTGAGCTGAAGAACAACATCAAGGAATACTGGTGGAAGAGCATGGTGCTGCTACACGAGAACATCGTGGGCATCGACTCGGCCATATTCATGCACCCCACAATATGGAAGGCCAGCGGCCACGTGGACGCTTTCAACGACCCGCTCATCGACAACCGCGACTCGAAGAAGCGCTACCGCGCCGACAACCTCATCGAAGACCAGATTGCAAAGTATGACGAGAAGATAGACAAGGAGGTGGCCAAGGCACGCAAGCGCTTCGGCGACGCCTTCGATGAGAGCCAGTTCCGCCAGACCAACGCCCGCGTGATGGAGTACCAGCAGAAGCGCGACGCGCTGCACGAGCGCTACACGCGCGCCATGCAGGGCCCCGACTTGGCCGAGCTCAAGCAGATAATAATCGACGAGGAGATTGTAGACCCTATTTCGGGAACAAAGAACTGGACCGACGTGCGCCAGTTTAACCTCATGTTCTCGACCGAGATGGGGGCCTCGGCCGACGGTGCCATGAAGGTTTACCTGCGCCCCGAGACGGCACAGGGCATCTTTGTCAACTATCTCAACGTGCAGAAGACGGGCCGCATGAAGGTGCCTTTCGGCATCGCGCAGATTGGCAAGGCCTTCCGCAACGAGATTGTTGCGCGCCAGTTCATATTCCGCATGCGTGAGTTTGAGCAGATGGAGATGCAGTTCTTCGTAAAGCCGGGCACCGAGCTCGACTGGTTTGCCAACTGGAAGCAGACGCGCATGAAGTGGCACCAGGCACTGGGCTTCGGCGCAGAGAACTACCGTTTCCACGACCACGAGAAGCTGGCCCACTACGCCAACGCCGCCACCGACATCGAGTTCCGCATGCCGTTCGGGTTCAAGGAGGTAGAGGGAATACACAGCCGCACCAACTTCGACCTGTCGCAGCACGAGAAGTATTGCGGAAAGCAAATAAAATACTTCGACCCGCAGACCAACGAGAGCTACACCCCATACGTCATCGAGACGTCAATCGGCGTAGACCGCATGTTCCTCAGCGTGATGTGCCACTCTTACGAGGAAGAGAAGCTTGACAACGGCGAGACCCGCACCGTGCTCCACCTGCCCGCCGCGCTGGCCCCGGTGAAGCTGGCCGTGCTGCCGTTGGTGAAGAAAGACGGGCTGCCCGAGAAGGCCCGCGAGATAATCGACGCGCTGAAGTTCCACTTCAACTGCCAGTATGACGAGAAAGACACCATCGGCAAGCGTTACCGCAGGCAGGACGCAATAGGCACGCCATACTGTGTTACCGTGGACTACGACTCACTCAAGGACAACACCGTGACGCTGCGCCACCGCGACACCATGGCGCAGGAGAGAGTAAACATAGCAGACCTCAATGGCATCATCGAAGACAAGGTGAGCATTGCCAGTCTGCTCAAACAACTGCAGTGATGAAGAGACGAGGCTTTTACTTCCTTGCCGTGGCACTCTTCGCCGTGTTTGGCCTGGCCTCGTGCAGCGAAGAAGACGACACCGTGGAGGAGTTTCCCAACTGGCAGGCGCGCAACGACGCTTTCTTCAACAGCCTTACCGACTCGGTGCTGAACCTGCTGGAGCTCAATCCGGCACGCACCGACTGGAAACGGATAAAGAGCTGGTCGAAGTCTGACAGCATAGAGGGGAGCAACTCAGACTATATCATCGTCAAAGTGATTGAAGAGGGCGACCCCGCTTCGGCGACGCCGCTTTACACCGACACCGTGACGGTGCATTACCTGGGCCGCCTGCTGCCGTCGGTGTCCTATCCCTACGGCTATGTGTTCGACCAGTCGTACTATGGAAACTACTACGATGACGTTAGCAAGCCGTTGCAGATGGCCATCGGGAACTCCGGCGGAAACATGCTGGTGGATGGTTTTGCCACTGCCCTCCAGCACATGAGGCGGGGCGACCACTGGATGGTATACATACCTTACCAGCTGGGTTACGGCTCACAGTCGCAGACGGGGGTGCCGGCTTACAGCACCCTGATATTCGACTTGCGCCTGGTCGACTTTTGGTCGCCTGTGGTGCAGTAGGGTTGTAAGCCGCGTACAGCATTGCAAACAACAAGGGGAGGCTTGCCTGTGTGGCAAGCCCCCCCTTGTTGTTTCTGCCTTTTTGTGCCGCCGCCATCGGCAGCAGGCAAACGGCCCCGGCCCCTGTCAGTGTCAGGCGCGGGCCAGCTGTTCGGCGCACTCCTGCACCATCTCGCTCAGCGTGGGGTGTATGTGGGTCATGGCGGCCAGCTCGGCTGCTGTCGTGTCGCGGCACATCAGGGCGCTCACCTCCTGCACCAGGTCGGCCGAATGTGCCCCATAGGCGTGGCATCCAATGATTTTGCCGCTCTCGTCGGCCAGCATCTTCACCATGCCTTCGGCCTCGCCCATGGCCAGGGCCTTGCCGTTGGAGCGGTAGTTGGCCTTTGCCGTGCGGCAGGCCGTGCCCAGCGCCTTGCAGGCGTCTTCGCTCAGGCCCACGCAGGCAGCCTCGGGATGGGTGAAAATGGCAGCCGGCATCACGTCGAGCCGTATCCCTTCGGTGCGGCCCAGTATGCTGTCGACCACCTTCAGGCCCTGCATGGTGGCGGCGTGGGCCAGCATCTGCCGGCCGTTGACGTCGCCTATGGCGTAAATGCCGGGCACGTTGGTGAGCAGGTTGTCGTCGGTGATTATGCCCTTCGGGCCGTATGCCACCCCGGCGGCCTCGAGGTTGAGCCCTGCTGTGGCCGGCGTGCGGCCCACGGCCATAAGCACGCAGTCGGTCTCGACGGTGGTTTGCTTGCCCTTGCGGTCGAATGTCACGGTGCCGTCGCCCACGGCCTGCACGGCCGACTGCATGAAGAAGGCCACGCCGCGCTTCTCTATGGCCTTGCGCAGTCGCTTGGCCACATCGCTGTCGAGGGCCGGCAGGCACTCTTTGAGAAACTCAACCACGGTGACCTCGCAACCGAAACTGTTGAGTATGCAGGCAAACTCCATGCCTATAACGCCGGCGCCCACTATGCAGACGCGGCGCGGCAACTCGGTGGCGGCCAGCATACGGTCGGACGTCCATACCATCGAGGCGTCGTCGATGCCCTCTATCGGCAGCATCTTTGGCACCGAACCGGTGGCTATGATGATGTTGGGCGCTGTGTATTCCTCGCCGCCTGCCGTCACGGTGTGGGCGTCCTTGAAGACAGCCTCGCCCCTTACGAGCGTTATGCCCGGTGCCGACAGCAGCGTCTCAACGCCGCTGCGGAGCGTGCCTACCACGCCGTCCTTGCGCTCGGCGGCCTTTGCGAAGTCGAAACTGTAGTTGAGGCAGCCAAGCCCGAAGGCCTCGGCGTCGGCCATGATGTCCATTATCTCGGCGTTGCGGGCGTATGCCTTGGTGGGTATGCACCCCCTGTTGAGGCACGTGCCGCCCACTTCGGCCCGCTCGATGATTGCCACCTGCAGCCCGTTGCGTGCCGCGTGCTCTGCCGCCCGGTATCCTCCCGGGCCGCTTCCGATTATTATCAGGTCTGTGTTCATGTGTGTCCTGGGTTTTGATGGGGGTATCAGTCATCGTAGGCATCATAGGCAACAGGCTATGCCTATGATGCCATTGATGTTTATTTGCTTTCTCCTTCGGCAGCCATCTGCCTGTAGGTTACCACCGGGTGCTTGGCCGCCAGCACGTCGTCAACACGCCCTATGGGTGTGTAGTGGGGCGCGCCCTTAACCGTCTCGGGCTCGGTGGCGGCCTCGCGGGCAATCCGCCGCATCACTTCGATGAACCCGTCGATGGTGTCTTTGCTCTCGTTCTCGGTGGGTTCTATCATTAGCGACTCGTGGAAAAGCAGCGGGAAGTATATCGTCGGGGCATGGTAGCCATAGTCGAGCAGCCGTTTTGCCACGTCCATGGTGGTCACTCCGGTCGACTTGTCCTTTAGTCCGTCGAACACAAACTCGTGCATGCATGTCGTGGCGATGGGCAGTTCGTAGACGTCTTTGAGCGACTCCTTGATGTAGTTGGCGTTGAGTGTGGCCAGCGGGCCCACCTCCTTGAGGTGCTCCTTGCCCAGGGTCAGGATATAGGCGTATGCCCTCAGCAGCACGGCATAGTTGCCGTGGTATGGCCCTACGGATATTTCAGACTCGCCGGGTAGCAGCTCCTCCAGTCCGGCGCGTACCCCGACGGGGCCTGCACCGGGCCCGCCGCCTCCGTGGGGCGTCGAGAACGTCTTGTGCAGGTTGATGTGCATCACGTCGAAACCCATGTCGCCGGGGCGGCAAACGCCCAGCATCGGGTTGAGGTTGGCGCCGTCGTAATACATCAGGGCGCCGCAGCTGTGCACGAGCTCGGCTATCTCGGGTATCTCCTTCTCAAAGAGGCCGAGCGTGTTCGGGTTGGTCATCATCATGCCGGCCACCGTGTCGTCGAGCAGCGAGCGCAGGTCTTCAACGTCGACTATGCCCTCGGGCGTGCTCTTCACCTCAACCACGTCGAGTCCGCAGACAGCCGCCGAGGCGGGGTTGGTGCCGTGTGCCGAGTCGGGCACAATCACCTTGGTGCGCTTGGTGTCGCCCCTGCGCTCGTGATAGCTTCGTATTATCATCAGCCCGGTGAGCTCTCCGTGTGCGCCGGCAAACGGGTTGAGCGTGAATTTGGCCAGTCCGGAAATCTCAGACAGTGCCCGTTGCAGTCCGTCGTACACCTCGAGGGCTCCCCGGCATGTCTCCGCCGGCTGCAGCGGGTGCAGGTTGGCGAAGCCGGGCATGGCCGCCACCTCTTCGTTGATGCACGGGTTGTATTTCATTGTGCAGCTGCCGAGCGGATAGAACCCGTTGTCCACTCCGAAGTTGTTTTCGCTATGGTTGGTATAATGGCGCACAACCGTGAGCTCGTCGCATTCGGGCAGCTCGGCGTCGTGGCTGCGGCGGATGTCGGCGGGCACCTCGTAGTTGCCAAACTTGTTGTGCGGCAGCGAATAGCCCCGTCGCCCTTCGTGTGAGAGCTCGAATATCAGGTTGCCATAAAGTCTGTTGTTCATAAGTCAGATGGTTTCGATGAGTTTGTCAATTTCTTCCTTAGTACGTTTCTCGGTGACGGCAAACATGATGGTGTCGGGTGCAACCTTCACTCCCCCAAGGATGCCATTGTCGATGAATCTCTTCTGTAGTTCGTCAACGTCGCCGGCATAGCGCACGCAGAACTCATTGAAGAACGGGCGGTCGAAGGCCGGTTTGAAGCGGCCTGTGGCCACGAGCCTGTCCATAAGGTAGTGGGCTCCGGCGTATGACAGCTCTGCGGCCTCTTTCAGCCCCTGCTTGCCCATCAGTGACATATAGATGGTGACGAAGAGTGCCATGAGGCTTTCGTTGGAGCAGATGTTCGACGTTGCCTTCTCGCGGCGTATGTGTTGCTCTCGCGCTTGCAGCGTGAGCACGAATGCGCGTTGGCCGCGCGAGTCTTTCGTCATGCCGACAATGCGTCCCGGCATCTTGCGCATGAGTTTCTCGCGGCAGCACATGTAGCCCACGTAAGGTCCTCCGAACGACATTGGCAGGCCCAGGCTCTGTCCGTCGCCCACGGCGATGTCGGCCCCCCATTCGCCCGGGGTGCGCAGCACGGCCAGGTCGGCGGCCACGCTGTTCATGATGAACAGTGCCTTGGCCGCGTGTGTTGCATCGGCGAATCCGGTGTAGTCTTCCACCACACCGAAGTAGTTGGGCTGCTGGACAAGTACGCCGGCCACTCCGCCGTCGGCCAGTTTGCTGTCGAGGTCGGCCTTGTCGGTGGCTCCGTCGGTGGCTTTCACCATCTCTATGTCTACGCCGTGGAAGTGGGCGTATGTGCGTATTACAGCCAGGATTTTGGGGTCTACGGTCTCAGACACGAGCACCTTGCGCGCTTTCTTTGCCGAGGCCACTGCCATGAGCACGGCTTCCGCTGTGGCGGTACTGCCGTCGTACATCGACGCATTGGATATGTCCATGCCCGTGAGTTCGGCCATCATGGACTGGTACTCGAAGATATAGTGCAGCGTTCCCTGCGATATCTCTGCCTGGTATGGGGTGTATGACGTGAGGTATTCGGAGCGGCTGACAATCTGAGGTACTGCCGCTGGCGTGTAATGGTCGTATGCTCCTGCTCCGGCGAAACACGTCAGCTGCTTGTTCTTGGCAGCCAGGCCGGCGAAGAACTGCCTTATCTCGAGTTCGCTCTTGGCTTCAGGCAGGTCGTAGTCTTTTTTAAGGCGCACCTGTTCGGGCACTTCGGCGTACAGTTCGTCGATAGACTTTATGCCGATGTGCTCAAGCATGCCCTTTATGTCGGCCTCTGTATGGGGGAAATACTTGTACATAGTTGAAGTTAAGGGTTGGGAATTAAGAATTAAGAAAAATACTCTTGTTGTGGCAGCGGCTGCGTCTTACAGGTGAGGGCTTTGCTTTCCGTTGGTGGTGTCATGCCGCCCCGGTTGTGGACGGGCCTTGTCTTCATTGGGTTTATTGCTCTTTTGGTTGCGTAAAGATATAGTAATTACGCAATAGCACCCTGCGTTCCCGTTGGCGAGACTATTTTTCTTAATTCTTAACTCTTGATTTTTAATTTATTTGTTGCACATTTCCTCGTATGCCTTGGCGTCCATGAGGCTTTCGAGTTCTGATGGGTCGGAGAGCTTAACCTTGATGATCCAGTTGGCAAAGGCGTCCTGGTTGATGAGCTCCGGGGTGTCTTCGAGGGCTGTGTTGACTTCGACCACTGTTCCGCTGACGGGGGCGTTGAGGTCGCTGGCTGCCTTCACGCTTTCTACGGCGCCGAACTCTTCGCCTGCGGTAATGTCGTCGTCGACTTCAGGCATGTCTACATATACTACATTGCCTAAGGCATTTTGTGCATAATCGGTTATGCCGATGTAGCCGTATTCGCCTTCAACCTTCACAAATTCGTGTGACTCTGAGTAGTAGAGTCCTTCAATAAATCTTGCCATATTAGTTGTTTTTTGTTATTTGTAGGATTGTTGTTGCTGGTTGTTATGGGAGCTCTGGGAGGGCTGGGAGTGCTGGGAGCACTGGGCCTGTGGGAGCTCTGGGAGGTCTGGGGGGGCTGGGAGCACTGTGAGCTCTGGGAGGGTTAGGGCATGATGGGGTTACTTCTTGTAGTGCTTGTCGTAGAAGCGCTTCTTCACTACCGTCCCGGGGAAGGTCTTGCGGCGTATCTGTATCTCCACTTCGGTGCCCAGCTTGGCGTATCGTGAGTCGATGAGCGCCATGCAAACGCTCTTGTCGGTGGAGATGGTGTGGTAGCCGGTGGTTACCTCGCCAATCTTCTCGCCGTCTTTGAGCACTGCATATCCGTGGCGCGGTATGGCCTTGTCAGCCAGTTCTATGCCCACTACCTTGCGCTCAACGCCTTCAGCCTTTTGCCTTACAAGGGCTTCGCGGCCGATGAACTCGGGCTTGTCGAGCTTGCAGAACATGGACAGTCCGGCCATGACCGGCGAGATGTCGGCCGACAGCTCGTCGCCGTATAGCGGCAGGCCCACTTCGAAGCGCAGCGTGTCGCGGCATCCGAGTCCGCATGGTTTGCACCTGCCTCCGGTGGCCATGAGCTTGTCCCAGCAATCGCGTATGTAGTCGTGAGACCCGTATATCTCGAATCCGTCTTCGCCTGTGTAGCCTGTGCGGCTTATTATTACGTCGCCAAGCTGCTTGAAGGTGTAGAACGTGAGCTCGCTGCATGGCACCGACAGCACCTCCTCGACCACGCGCTCTGCCTCCGGGCCCTGCACGGCGAGCTGTGCGTAATGGTCAGACTTGTTCTGCAGGTCGATGTCGTAGCCATCGGCATTCTGCTGCATCCATGCCCAGTCTTTGTCGATGTTGGCTGCGTTGATTACGAGGAAGTAGTCATCGTCGGCCATCTTGTAGACGAGCAGGTCGTCTACGGTGCCCCCGTCTTCGTAGAGCATCATTCCGTATAGAATCTCGCCGGGCTTGATGGCGTTGACATCATTGGTGAAGATGTGGTTGGCGTATCGGCTGGCATCCTTGCCTTTGACCGTCACTTCGCCCATGTGCGAGACGTCGAACACCCCGCATGCGTTTCGCACGGCTTGGTGCTCTTCTTCGATTGTGGTGTACTGGATGGGCATGTCGAAGCCTCCGAATGGGCTGATGAGCGCCCCGAGGGCCTCATGCTTGTCGTAAAGACACGTACGTTTGTTTTCCATTGCCTTTATATGTTTTAGGTTTTGTTTGTCAGCAGTGATATCAGGGCTTCGGCCTGCATGCCTCTGATGGCAGCGGCCTCGCCCCCGGCGAGGGCCATTGTCAGTCGCGCGGGTGTGAGCTCGGCTCCGGCCAGGGCGTTCTCGAGCCTCTCGATGGGCACCTCGCCCGGCAGGAAGTCGCCCTTGAAGCACACGTTGCGTATGGTGTTGCCCCTGAGGTCGATGCGCGCCTCTACCGTGCCCACGCCTTCGATGCGCTGTTTGCGTGCCACTGTGTATGGCGGGTTCTTGCCGAATATGAAGTTGGCAGACATGTATTCGGCCTCGATGGCCTCTATCGACCTGATGTCGGCCGGCGTGAGCGTCACGGAGCCGTCGCACAGTTGGCGCCTCAGGGCGTCTTTCAGTTGGCCCAGCGAGAGGTCGGTGTGGTCTTTGAGCAGCGTTATCCTGCTGCGCACGCTGCCCACTCCCTTGCTCTGCAGCTTGTCGGATGGCGGCGTGATGGCGCTTGTCATGTTGTCCATGTCGGTGTCATATAGCAGCGTTCCGTGCACTATGCTGTGCCCGTGCGTCTGGTAGAAAGCGCTGCCCGACACCTTGCCGCCGTCGACGAGTATGTCGTTGCGGCCGCTGGCGGTGGCATTTATGCCTATCCGTCTGAAAGCAAGGAGCAGGGTTGTGACATACTTGTTGTATGTGAAGCCCACGGATTCGCCGCGTGTCACGTATGACATCATCACGTTGCCCATGTCGGCGTAGACGCATCCGCCACCGCTCTTGCGCCTGAACGTGCGTATGCCATGCCTGCGGCAGTAGTCGAGGTTGACCTCGGCTTCGGCCACCTGGTTGCGTCCGAATATCACGCTCGGTTCCACCTGCCACATGAAGAAGCAGTCGGCTGCATCAACGTGGTGTGCCACATATTCCTCCATGGATAGATAAAACGACACGTCTCGTTGTCCGTGGTCGGGCAGTTCAATGTATGTCATAGGCTTTTAGTGTTATGTTTGCCTTGTCCGCATACCCCTTGGCGGCTCAGCGTCGAGCGTGTTGCCTTGCGGCTTTGGGGGCGGCATCGTCATTGCAAATATATGAAATAAAACCGTTATGCCCAAAATTAAACCGAAGAAAATGGGCAATAAAAAATTAGTTTCGGCCAACTGTCATTGCTGTGCGTGGTTTGCTGCCTTTCTGAAATAAATTAGTCGTGAAAAGTGTCAATTTGTTTTGCCGCCCGTTGCCGTACATGATGCGTTGAGTGGTGCGCCTGTCGGCCGTGGGCAGTGCGCCCCGGTGAGCCACCGGGCCACTGCCGGCCGCCGGCCATCGTGCCTGCGGCGCCTGTCGCAGTGGCGGCAGTGTAGGGCCGCAGGCGTATGGAAGCCGTAAGTCCGCCCTGTCGCCGGATAATTCAGCGAGCCCCGCCCCGGTCATTGTTTTGTAATATTTTATGAAAAGACGGCACCTCCCGTTCAACACATTCAGGCCCAGCGGGTTGCGGCAGTGGCGCCAGTCTGTTGCCATACGGGCCGCATTGCAGAGCGAAACGGCCCGTCAGAGAAGGCCAAACGGCCCGTATGGCGATTCCATACGGGTCGTTTGGCAAGCAGGGTGGGGTGTTGTAAACAAACTTCATCGGCTTTTCGCATCCGCTTCCATGTCGGCCCGGCTCTTCGACTTTGTCACGAGCCACACCCCTGAGAATACCAGCACCACCGCGGCGGCGTGGGCGGCACGGAACACGCCGAGCCCCGCGGCCACGCTTACCACCACGCTTACCACAGGTTGCAGGTAGTTGTAGATGCTCACCACGGTGGGGCGTAGCGTGCGTTGGCCCATCATCATTAGTATGTAGCACAGGAACGTGCCCACCACCACCACGTAGGCAGCCTCGCCCCAGGCCGACGGCGGTATGTGGCCGAGGCCTGTGCCGGCCACGCGCGGCAGCGTGAATGGCAGCACCACGGCCGTGGCGAAGGTAAACATCCATTTGTTGACGGTGAACACCGAGTAGCGTTGCACCAGCGGCCGGAACAGGGCCAGGTAGAGGGCGAACGAGAACTGGGCGAACAGGCAGAGCAGGTCGCCGCGTATGTCGCCCACCTTTGAGCTTGCCGCCGAGGCGCTGGTGAGAATCAGTATGAGCGCCCCGCTGAAGCCCATGAGCACCCCCAGGGCCTTCTTGCCGGTGACAGGCTCCTTGAGTATGAGCGCCGAGAGCACCATGGCGAATATAGGTGCCGAGGTGGTGACGATGCTGGCGTTGATGGGCGAGGTGATGCTGAGGCCTATGATGTAGCAGCACTGGTTGAACACAAGGCCCAGCATGCCCGCAAAGAACAGCCTGGCGAGGTCGCGGCCTGGCACGTGCTCGCGCTCCGTGAACATCGAGGCGAGCCAGAAAAGCACCGCCGCCCCGGCCACGCGGAACAGCACCAGCTCGATGCCGCTGATGCCGTGGGCCATGGCATCTTTGCCCACCGGGGCCATGAGCCCCCAGAAGACACAGGCCAGAAACATGCTCATGTGGGCCACCAAGGGTCGTTTGTTATCCATGATTTTGTTATTTAATTAAAAAATACGGGTGCAAAAGTACTCATTTTCACATAAAAAACCTTATATTTGCCGTTAAGATTTCAACGCAACAGCTTATGCAGAAGTATGCAGACTACATCGTCCAGATAGAGATTGAGTCGCTTTGGAGCGGCACAAGGCACATCGTATGGAACCTCGACCCGAAGGTAAACATACTCAGCGGCATCAACGGCGTGGGCAAGAGCACCATACTCAACAAGGTGGTGAAGGGCCTGGCCCAGGGCGGCGAGTTTCCGAGCCACATGCTGCGGGGCGTTCGCATCAAGGTGATGCCGGAAGACGCGCGCTGGATCAGATACGACGTGATACGCAGCTTCGACCGCCCGCTGATGAGCGGCGACCTGGTCAGCAAGATTGTCGACGCCTCGGTGACCACCGAGCTCGACTGGCAGCTCTACCAGCTCCAGCGCAAGTATCTCGACTATCAGGTGAACATAGGCAACCGCATCATCCAGACGCTGAGCAGCGGGGCGCCCGACGCCGCCCAGAAAGCGCAGGAGATATCGAGGCCCAAGAACAAGTTCCAGGACATGATGGACAGCCTTTTCGCCGAGACGGGCAAGAGGCTGATACGCACAAAGAACGAGATAATGTTCTCGCAGATAGGCGAGGAGCTGACGCCATACCAGCTGTCGAGCGGCGAAAAGCAGATGCTGGCCATACTGCTCACAGTGCTCATAGAAGACAACCAGCACTACGTGCTCTTCATGGACGAGCCCGAGGTGAGCCTGCACGTAGACTGGCAGCAGCGCCTCATCGACCTCATCGTCGACCTGAACCCAAATGTGCAGATAGTGCTCACCACCCATTCGCCGGCCGTAATCATGAACGGCTGGATGGACAAGGTGACCGAGGTGAGCGACATCACCACCTGACAGCGCAAGGCAATGGCCCCGGCCGGCGGGGCATGGCGCTTGCCGCAGGCGCCGGGGCAGCCGTGGCGGCACGAGAACGACGGTTACACAAAAAGCAGAATCATGGGCAAGAGGCTAAGGGAAAACATCACTTCACGCTACGTCGAGGCTGCCAACAGCCTCACGTCGAAGAAGGCCAGGCGAAAGATTGTGGCCTATGTGGAGAGCTACGATGACATATTGTTTTGGCGGACGGTGCTCGACCGCTTTGAGGACGAGACGCGCTTCTTCGAGGTAATGCTGCCGTCGCGCGGCACGCTCAAGCGCGGCAAGAAGTCGGTGCTGATGAATTTCATCAGCGAGAACGTAGGGCGCGACATGATAGCCTGCGTCGACGCCGACTACGACTACCTGTTGCAGGGCATCACACCCACGTCGGCCAAGATACTGAACAGCCCGTACGTGTTCCACACATACGTTTATGCTATTGAGAACTACCAGTGTTACGCCTCCGGATTGCACAATGTGTGCGTCATGGTGACGCTCAACGACCATGCCATTTTCGACTTCGAGGAGTACATGAGGCAGTATTCGCTGGCATGCTACCCGCTGTTTGTGTGGTCGGTGTGGATGTACCGCACCGGCAACTACAACGACTTCTCGCTCACAGACTTCTGCAAGGTCATCGACCCGGGGGGCTTCAACGTGTTCCATCCGCAGTCGTCGATAGACCACCTGCGCGGCAAGGTGATGCGCAAGGTGCACTATCTGCAGAGCCGCTACCCCAAGGCCAAGGCCTCTTACCGCCGGCTGCAGCAAGAGATGGAGCAGCTTGGGGTGACCCCCGAGACCACATATCTATACATACAGGGGCACCACATCTTCGACACCGTGGTGGTGCCGATACTCAACAAGGTTTGCAACAAGCTGCGCATGGAGCGCGAGAACGAGATAAACCGCACATCGGTGCACCGCACACAGATGCGCAACGAGATATCGTGCTACGAAAACAGCATCGAGAACATTGGCTCGATGCTGAAGAAAAGCGTGGGCTATATGGCCAGCCCGCAGTTCAGGCGACTGCAGGCCGACGTAGAGCGGTATCTCGAGTCGTGCGACCAAAGGCGGCAAAAGCCCGGCGGGGGGCCTGGGGCAGAAGGCTCTCAGGCAATGTAAGTCTCAAGGAACTTCACCTTGCCGCTGACGCCCACAATGCCCGTGGTGGCCGGCAGAAGCAGCGTATGGCCGGCGCTCAGCGTGGCCGACGTGCCGTCGTCGCAGGTAAGCGTACCCTCGCCGCATACCCCTATCAGTATCACGAAGCTGTCAAGTTCGGAGTAGTCGAGCGTCATAGGCTCGTCAAGGTCGTAGAGCGCCGTGCGGAAGTAAGGGCAGTCTACCAGCTCGGCCGGTTCGTTCTTTACTCGGTCATATTCCGTGCGGTAGCTTTCCTGCACCTGGTAGTCAATGGCGTCGGCGGCTTCGGCGGTGTGCAGCTCGCGGAAATTGCCGTCCTTGTCCTTCCGCTTGAAGTCGTATATCCTGTAAGTCACGTCGCTCGTCTGCTGTATCTCGGTCAGGAAGCACCCCGCCCCTATGCTGTGGATGCGCCCCGAGGGTATGTAGAAGCAGTCGCCTTCCTTCACATTGTACCTGCTTATGGCGTCGCATATTGTGCCGTTGGCCACAAGCGCCTTGTATTCGTCGGGCGTTATGCTTCTCTTCAGGCCCACCATCAAGGTGGCCGACGGCTCAGAGTCCATCACATACCACATCTCGGTCTTGCCCCGTTTGCGCCCGTGGCGCATGGCGGTGGCGTCGTCCGGGTGTACCTGTACCGACAGGTCGCCGGCGGCATCGATAAACTTGATGAGCAGTGGAAACTCGTCGCCGTATCGCAAGTAGTTGTCACGGCCCAGCAGCCTGTCACGCAGCGTTGCCACAAGCTCGTTGGTTGTCAGCCCGTCGTAGGGCCCGCCGTCGACCACGGTCTCTTGTCCCTTGACGCCGGAAATCTCCCAGCTCTCACCCACTTGGCCCATGTTGCATTCCAGCCTCTTGAAGGGGGCAATCCGTTCTCCCCCCCAAATGGTTTGCTTTAGTAGCGGTTTGAATTTAAAAATGTTTGCCATGATTGTATGATATAGGTTGCATCAGTTCTCTTTCCAGAAACTGTGCGTGAACAAAACTAGTACTGTCATAATCTCAAGGCGGCCTATCAGCATCAGAAGCGAGCAAAGCCACTTCACGCCTTCGGGCAAAGAGCTCCACGACATGGTGGGCCCTATGGTGTTGCCAAGCGCCGGGCCCACGTTGCTCAGGCTGCTCAGTGCAATGGTAATGGCGTTGGTGTCGTCGACGCCGGCCAATATGATGACCGTGGCGGCAAGCAGGCATATCAGAATATACGTCACGAAGAACGCCAGGAGCGACGGCACGTGGTTCATCTGTATGTTCTGCCTGTTTATCTTGATGGGCAGCACGGCGTTCGGGTGGAGTATCTGCTTGAACTCGTTGCGTATTATTTTCAGTATCATCACGCCGCGTATGCACTTGAGGCCTCCGCTGGTCGAACCGGCGCACGAGCCTATGAACATGCAGAAACCGAGCACGACCCATGTGAAATGCGGCCATTGGCCGGCATCGTCGGTAAACATCCCGGTGGTGGTGATGAAGGTGACGACCTGGAACAGGGCATGCCTTACGGCGTCGCTCGCCCCGTATCCGCTGCGGCTGACGAGGAAGTAGGCAATGAGCGAGGTGGCTATGGCTATCACGAAGCAGTATAGCTTGAACTCGGAGTTGGTCAGCAGCTTTGTGAACTGCCTCTTGAAGAGCACCACGTAAATCAGTGTGAAGTTCATGCCGGCCAGGAATTGGAATACGGTGGCTATGTACTCGATGGACGGCGAGTTGAAGTGGGCCAGGCTGTCGTTGTATGTTGCGAAGCCGCCAGTGCCGGCTATCGACATCGAGAAGCACACGCTGTCGAACAGCCCCATGCCCGCCACGTGGAAAAACAGCACGCAGCTGGCCGTGATGGCTAAGTATACGGTCCATATCCACTTTGCGTCGGTGCTCAGCCGCGGGTGCATCTTTGTCTTTATCGGGCCTGTCGACTCGGCGGCAAACACCTTGATGCTTCCTCCGACCACCGACGGCAGTATGGCGATTGTGAAGAACACTATGCCCAAGCCGCCTATCCAGTGGGTCAGCGACCGCCAGAACAGTATGGTGTGCGGCAGGCACTCAACATCGTCGATGATGGTTGCGCCTGTCGTGGTGAATCCCGACATGGTCTCGAAATAGGCGTCTGTGACACTGGGCACGTAGCCGCTGATGAGTAGCGGCAGCATCCCGAATGCGCAGAACACCACCCAGATGAGTGCCACCACGAGGTATGCCTCGCGCCTGTTGAGCTCGTTTCCGGCGTTGCGGCCGAGGTATTTGAATATCAGTCCGCTGCATATTGTGAGCATCATCGATATCAAGAACGCCATCGCGTCGTCTTCGCGGTAGCACAATGCCATGACGAGGCACGACAGCATCATGCCTCCTTCGAGGAAGAGCAGCTGCCCGATGATCTTTGATACGATGTCGAACCTTACCATATAGAGGCCGCTTTGAAGAATTTTTCCATCTTGTTCATCTTTTGCTCGTGGCAGAATATCATCACCGTGTCGCCGGCTTCGATTTGCGAGTTGCCGTTGACGAGCATGCCGACGTCATTGCGCACCAGTCCGCCGATGGCCACCCCGAACGGCAGCCCGAGGCTTTTCACAGGTTTCTTTGTCACGGGCGAGCCCTCCTCGGCGGTAAACTCAGCAACGTCTGCGTCGACCATCATGAGCGAACGCAGGTTGCTCACCTTGGCGTCGAGCATCATCTGGTATATGTGGCTGGCGGCTATGGTCTTCTTGTTGATGATTGTTCCGATGTCAAGTTCTTCGGCCATGTCCACGTAGTCGAGGTTTTCCACCATGGCGATGGTCTTCCTCACCCCGAGCCTTTTGGCCGTGAGGCATGCCAGGATGTTGGTTTCGGCATTGCTTGTCAGGGCTACGAAGGCCTGTGTGTGCTTTATTCCTTCCTCCATGAGCAGGCTTATGTTGCGCCCGTCGCCGTGGATTACCATGGTGTCGGTGTCGCTGAGCAGCTCGTTGAGTTGCTCGCAGCGGTGCTCGTCGGTCTCGATTATCTTTATGTCAAGGTATTTGGGGGCAGTCAGTGCCGCCCTGACGGAAGTCTTGCCTCCCCCCATTATTATTACGTTTTTGACGTCGGCATATTGCTCCTTGCCCACAATCTTCCTGATATACGGTATGTATTCCTTGGTAGTCATGAAGTAGGCGAGGTCGTTCAGCCTTAGCTCGTCGTTTCCTCCCGGTATTATTGTCTCGCCTTCGCGCTTCACCGCCACGATGTGATAGGGGTCGTCGGGGCCGCACAGTTCCCTCAGCGGCCTGTTAAGTATCTCGCATGTGGCCCTGAGCTTTATGCCGAGCATGACCAGCGCCCCCCCATGCACGTCCCATCTCTGCCTTACCCAGCTCATCTTGAGACCGTTGTTGATGTCGATGGCGGCCAGCACCTCGGGGTAGATGAGCGAGTCTATGCCGATGTTCCGGAAGAAAGAGCCCATCTTCGGCGACAGGTATTCATAGTTGTCTATGCGTGCCACCGTCTTCTTGGCGCCTATGGCGTGAGCCATGATGCACGACGTCATGTTGCGGCTCTCGTCGGGGGTGACGGCCACGAATATGTCTGCGTCTTCGGCCCCGGCCTCCTTCAGGGTCTTGATGCTTGTGGGCGACCCTTCCATAGTCATTATGTCGTACTCGCTGTCGAGGCCTTCCAGCCTCTCGGCGTCTTCGTCCACGAGCGTGCAGTCTTCGTGGTCGCGCGACATGAGCCGTGCCAAGTGAGTTCCCACGGCTCCGGCTCCGGCAATGATTATTTTCATTTTGTTTGTCTTAGTGGTGTTTCGTAATCGTCTGCTTGGCGGTCATTGCGCCTTGCTGTCGCCGCATATCCCGGTTATGGCCTTCTTTATGCCGTCTTTGTCGATGCCCGTTATGTGCATCAGCTGCGGCACGGTGCCGTGTTCCACGAACGAGTCGGGCAGCCCGAGCCTCACGATGCGGGGCGCAAAGCCGTTGTCGGCCATCCACTCGAGCACAGCCGTGCCCATGCCTCCGGCCCTTATTCCGTCTTCGACAGTGACTATGCGGCTGAACCGCCGGCCCACCTCGGCCAGCAGTTGCCCGTCGAGCGGCTTGAGGAAGCGCACGTCGTAGTGGGCCACGGTGAGCCCCGGGTGTTCCTTCTCGGCCTCGGCTATGGCCTTGGCAGCCTCGTTGCCTATGTGCCCTATGGTCAGCACGGCCACGTCGTCGCCGTCTTTCAGCTTCCGGCCCGTGCCCACCTCAATCTCCGTGAGCGGGCAGTGCCAGTCGGGCAGCACCCCCCGGCCGCGCGGGTAGCGTATCACGAACGGCCCCTTGCCGGGCAGTTGGGCCGTGTACATGAGCCTGCGCAGCTCATGCTCGTCCATCGGCGCGGCAATGGTAAGGTTGGGCACGGGGCGCAGCGCGGCCATGTCGAACGCCCCATGGTGCGTCGGGCCGTCTTCGCCGACCAAGCCCGCCCTGTCGAGGCAGAGCACCACGGGCAGCCCCAGTATGGCTACGTCGTGTATTATGTTGTCGTATGCCCGTTGGGCAAAGGCGCTGTAGATGTTGCAGAACGGCTGCAGCCCCTCTTTGGCCATGCCCGCCGAGAAGGTCACGGCGTGGCCCTCGGCTATGCCCACGTCGAACACGCGGCCCGGCATAGACTTCATCATGATGTTCATAGAGCAGCCTGTGGGCATGGCCGGCGTCACCCCGACTATGTCCGGGTTGGCCTCGGCCAGCTCGAGCAGCGTGTTTCCGAACACGTCCTGGTATTTTGCCGGCAGCCCTTTCTCGTCGTCGCACAGGCGTTCGCCCGTGCCCACGTCGAACTTTCCGGGGGCGTGCCACAACGTGGCCGCCTTTTCTGCCGGTTTGTAGCCTTTGCCCTTGGTGGTGTGCAGGTGCAGCAGCTTTGGCCCTTTCATGTCTTTGAGCTGTCGCAGTATGCGCACGAGCTCCATCACGTTGTGCCCGTCGAAGGGGCCGAAGTACCTTATGTCGAGCCCCTCGAATATGTTTTGCTGGTGGCTGAAGGCCGACTTGAGCGCGTTGCCCAGCCTTATCAGCCCCTTGCGGCGGTCGTCTTCCAGGTAGCCTTTGGAGCGCAGCCATTTCGACAGCTTGAACCTCAGGGCGTTGTACGTCTCGTTTGTGTTCAGCCCTATCAGGTATTGCTTCATCCCCCCCACGCTCCTGTCTATGCTCATGTTGTTGTCGTTGAGTATTATCAGGATGTCGTTGGGGGTCGACGATACGTTGTTGAGCCCTTCGAAGGCCAGCCCGCCGCTCATGGCCCCGTCGCCTATCACGGCCACCACCTTGCGTTCGGCAGCCTTGCCATTGCCGCCAGTGGCCCCTTGCTCGGCGGCGATTTTCTCCAGCCGCTTCTCGGCCACGGCCATGCCCAGCGCTGCCGATATGGAGTTGCTGGCGTGGCCGCAAACGAAGGTGTCGTAGGGGCTCTCCTTGGGCGAGGGGAACGGCATGATGCCGTGCAGCTTGCGGTTGGTGCAGAACGCCTCTTTGCGCCCTGTCAGTATCTTGTGGCCGTAGGCCTGGTGGCCCACGTCCCATACTATTCTGTCTTCGGGGGTGTTGTAAACATAGTGCAGTGCCACGGTAAGCTCTACTGCTCCGAGGCTCGAGGCGAGGTGGCCGGGATTTACGGACAGCTCGTCGAGTATGTCTTTCCGCAGTTCGTCACAGACCTCAGGCAGCCGGTCGGCCGGCAGCTTGCGCAGGTCTTCGGGGTACTGAATGTGGCTCAAAAGGCCTAAGTCATCGTGTCTCACTATTAGTAATGATATAGAATAAGCCATGCAAAGATACACTATTATTTCGATAAAATGACTTTTGTTAGCAATAAAATGCGTATCTTTGCGATGAATCAAATACAATTATACATATATGAGATATGCCATCATTGGTACAGGGGCCATAGGCGGGTTCTATGGCGGGAGGCTGGCAAGGGCCGGCTTCGACGTGCATTTCCTTCTGCACAGTGATTTTGAGTATGTTCGGGATAACGGTCTTAGGGTAGATTCTTACGACGGTTCGTTTGTCATAAGCCATCCGCAGGCTTATGCCTCGGTTGCCGACATGCCCCCTTGCGACGTGGTCATCGTGGCCCTGAAGACCACGGCCAACGGCGGTTTGCCCGCCATGCTCGCGCCGCTGCTCACTGAGCGCACGCTCGTGTTGCTGATACAAAACGGCGTCGGCGTTGAGGCCGATGTCGAGGCGGCACTGCCCGGGGTGCAGCTGGCGGCCGGACTGGCTTACATCTGCACCACTAAGGTGGGCCCGGGGCACATAGAGCACACGAGCAACGGCAAGCTGAGCGTGGCCAACTACTCGTGCCGTGACCAGGGCCTGATAGACGGGTTGCTGGCCGACCTTGGGGCGGCGGGAATACGGGCGTCGGCCGTCGACTATGCCAAGGCGCGGTGGATGAAAGCCATGTGGAACATGCCGTTCAACGGCCCGTGCTCGGTGCTCGGCCAGACCACCGACCGCATGTTGGCCTCGCCCTCCGGCGAGCGGCTCGTGAGGGCGCTGCTGGCCGAGGTCATAGGCGCAGCCCGCGCCTGCGGGGCTGTGGGAATAGACGAGAGCGTGGGCGAGCGCATGATTGAGATGACGCGCAACATGCCGCCTTACTCGCCCAGCATGAAGGTTGACTGCGACCTGGGCAGGCCCATGGAGATAGAGTATCTTTACACCAAGCCCATAGCCATGGCGCGCGCCGCCGGCTATGCCATGCCCCACATGGAGATGGTCGAGATGCAGCTGCGCGCCATCGAGGAGCTGCGCGCTGTCGGCCCGGCCGTGGGGCAGTAGCGCGCGTTGCGCCGCTGGCGGCGCTTTCGTGGCCATGGCCTTTGTAACATTATTTCAGCATCGTGCCCTTTCCGCCGCACAGCCTGCCGGCGGGCGTGTTGCGGGGCGGTGCGGCTGTAGCGCCAAACGGGCCGTTTCGCATTGCGATTCGGCCCGTTTTGCTGTCTGGTTTGGCCCGTTTCGGGGCGCAATGCGGGCCATGTGGCCCGGCAGGGCTGCGTTTGTAATAAAGTTTCATGACCGCTGCCGCCTGCGGCGGGGCAGGGGCGGCATTGCCGTGGCGGCCGCTGGTAGTTTTGATGTGGAAATTTTTAATAATCAGGATGCGTATTTAACCGATACAGATTGCCGTTTTACATATTTTTATTATATTTGCAATTGTTTGGAAAAGAACGGCTGGCTTGGTGCATCCACAGGTTTGGTGCATACCTGTTTCTTGCAGGTGAAAGGGATGTGGTATGTTTTATACAGAATAAAAAATATAAATTTATGAAGAAAATCAAATTTTTTGCGATGGTGTTCATGGCTTTGTCGGTGCAATCGGCACTGGTGTCGTGTGGTGATGACAACCCCTCGGGTGACGGCGGGATAGAGCAGGGAGGCCAGACGGGTGGCGGCTCCGGCGACGGGGGAGGCCAGTCGGCCCCGGGACTGTCGACCGTGGAGCAGAAGCAGAGGCTGGAGCAGGCCGCCAACGAACTGATGGGCCTTGTCGATGCGGCCGACTTCTCGAGTGTGGCCGACCTCATTGACTATGTTGCCGAAAACTCGTCGGACGGCAGCGAGGTAGACAGCTGGTTTGACCACTGCGCAGGCTTGTGCGAGTTGTCGGCCACCGACGACCTTGTGAAGAATGTGTACAAGGCGTCAAACTTCTACGGTCAGTTTGAGCTGCGCAACGGCAGGTGGACGCAGACGGCCAGCAACGTGCAGTATCTGGAGTTCCGCTTCACCGACGGCAGCGGCGCTCCGTGCAGCCTGAGGCTCGACTGCTCGGGGGCGGAGACGCCTGTTCACCACGACTCGTTCGACGATGAAGAGTGGGACTACAATTACAGTTCCGACGGATATTATTCGGTCATGACGCGCATAGAGAACACATTTGTGGTGCCCGAGCGCATAGATGTGACCCTCACCCAGGGCGGGGCCACGCTCGCCACGGCATCGCTGGGCTCAGACATCAGCATAAGCAGCGGCAGTGGCGACTTCGACTACAAGCGCGACCGTGCCGAGCTGTCGCTGGCCGTTGCCGTGGGGGCCTATGGCGTGGCCGTCGACAGGGTGGCATTCAACGCCGGGCGCACGGCAGCCTTCTCGCAGAAGCTCACCAAGGACGGCCGCGAGCTCGTGACGCTGGCAATGGAGGCCGACGGCGACCTGACCGACGACGACAACCTTACGGGCCGGCTCACGTCGCTCGACTTCAACATACTCGACAAGGTATGGCTGAAAGGCAGCATCAGCAGCATCGACAGGTTTGCACGATACCTTGAGTCTGCCGGCGCCAACAGCCGCGACGAAGCTGCCTACAAGGCCGACCTCGAGAGAGCCAACGGCCTGATGGAACTCGGCCTTTACTTTGCCGGAGTGGACGGCCCGAGCGCAAGCATGCGGCTGTATCCGTTTTCCGAAAGGGGGTATAATGGCGAAGAGTGGTACTGCGAGCCGGTGCTGGTGTTCCCCGACGGTTCTTCGTATTCAACCATGCAGTCGTATTTCGCCGACGGTTTCTTTGAGAGCGTGATAGAGAGCTTCAAGAAGCTGGGCGATGATTTCGTGAGAGTGTTTGACCAGGAGGCAGGCGCATGATGGTTGCATCTCGTCGCAGGCCTGTAGTTTCCGGCCGCCGTGGGCGCCGCCGGTGCCGCCGCCGCTGAATGGTGGGGCAGGTGGTTGCCATGGCCATGGCCTGCATGGCCGCCGCCGCAGGGCATGAGGCGTCGGCCGACAGTGTGGGCACGCTATCCCGCGAGTTGCGCCAGGTTAGCGTGACGGGCCGCAGGGTGAGCTCGCAGCTGGCGTCGGACAGGGGCGTGAGCGTGGTGGGCATGGGCCTCATGCGCAGCATGCCGCGCATACTGGGCAACGCCGACCCGCTGCACTACGCCCAGATGCTGCCCGGCATACAGACGGGCGGCGAGTATGATGCCGGACTGCACATACAGGGCAGCGACAACTCGCACAACATGTTGGCCATCGACGGTGTGCCGATATACAACGCCGCCCATCTGCTGGGCTTCTTCTCGGTGTTCAACGCCACCCATTTCTCGTCGATGCGCATAGGCAAGTCGGCCACTGCGGCGGCGGCCCCCAACCGCCTGGGCGGCATGGTAGACATGCAGGCGGGGCGCGACAGGCCGCCCGGGCCCACGGGCGACGTGGCCGTGGGGCCCATGTCGTCGCAGGCAACGGTGAGCCTGCCTGCCGGGCGCAGCTCATGGCTCACGCTGTCGGCCAGGGCGGCATACTTCAACCTGCTTTACTCGCGGTGGCTCGAGGTAGACGGCGAGGAGCTTGGATATTTCTTCCACGATTACAACCTTACCTACACCTACGCCCCCGACAGCCGCAACAGGCTGTGGGCCGAGGTGTATTACGGTGGCGACGATGCCTCGTACGGCGACGGCGGCTATGGCATGGACATCTCGCTCGGCTGGGCAAACTTCATGGCTGCGCTCCACTGGGATCACTCGTCGGGCGCCACCGGCATAGGGCAGTGTGTTTACTACACACGCTACGGCAGCCGTTTGGGCCTGAGCCAGCCGTCGGTTGGCCTGAGCCTCGAGTCGCGCATAGCCACCGCCGGCTACAAGGCCGAGGCCCGCTTCGGGCAGGCTTCGGCCGGCATAGACGCCGCATGGCACGACGTGAGCCCTCAGGAGCCGCGCGCCGACGGGGCAACGGCCGGGAGGGTGGCGGGCCAGGGGCGCCAGCTGGCGGCAGAGGTGGCCCTGTGGGGCGGGTGGAACTGCAGGCTGGGCCGCGGTCTCGAACTGGATGCCGGTCTGCGTGCCACGCTCTATTCGGCCGGCGGCAAGGCCCGCTTTGCAGCCGACCCTACGGCCACGCTGTCATGGCGCGTGTCGCCCGGGGCAAGGGTTTCGCTGAGCGGCGGCGTAAGGCATCAGTACCTGCTGCGCACGGGCTTTTCAGACGTGGGGCTGCCAACCGAGTTTTGGTTTGCCTCGGGCTACGGGCAAAGTCCGCAGTATGGCATCGGCGCCTCGCTCGCCGCCGAGGTTTACCTAGGGCGGAGGGCATGGCGCATAGAAGCCGAGGCGTATTGCAAGCGGCTCTGCCACCAGGTTGAGTATGGCGGCAATGTGCTTGACTTTGTTTTCGACGATTATTCGCTCAACGACGTGCTCATTGCCGGCGACGGCCACAACGTGGGGCTCAACCTGCTTGTAGAGCGGCGCAAGGGGCGGCTGACGGGCTGGGTGGCCTACTCGTTCGGGCTGGCCCGGCGGCGCTTCGGCCGCGCAGGCGCGACAGGGTGGTGCCCCGCGGCCCACGAGCGACCCCACGAGCTCAACGCTGTGGCCACCTTCAAGGCGGGGCGGCGGTGGAGCTTCGGGGCGGCCATGGTGGTGGCCTCGGGCACGCCCTACACGCGCGTGGAGCGGTTTTATATGCTGGGCAACCACGTGCTGTCCGACTATGGGCCCCACAACGGCGAGCGGTTGCCCCCGTATGTGCGCCTCGACCTGTCGGCAAGCTACGACTTCAGCGTGGGCAGGGGCCGGCGCAGCGGCATCAACCTGTCGCTCTACAACGTGACCGCCCACGACAATGTGTTGTTCTACAGGCTCAAGGTCAACGAGGTGGAGTATGCATACCGCCCCTTTGCCTTTGCCCTGAGGCTGATGCCATCGGTAAATTATTATTTCAGTTTCTGACATTATGATATCATCCAGGTTGTTGAGGGCAGTGCCGGCCCTTGCCGTTGCCCTTGCCTTTGCGGCGTGTGAGCGTGGGTTTGGCGACGCGGCAGAGCCGCAGCTTGTGGTAGAAGGGTGGATAGACAGCGGTGGGTTTCCGGTTGTGATGCTGTCGCGGACGGTGCCCATAACCGACGAATACCGCCCCACCTCCTAGCTTGCCGACTACGTTGAGCGGTGGGCGAGGGTGGCCGTGGCCGACGGGCAGCGCGAGGTGGTGCTCGTGGGAAGGCACGACGCCGACTGCTTTCCGCCTTATGTCTATACCACCTCCGACTTGCGCGGCGAGCCGGGGCATACATACCGGCTTACCGTAGACTGCACAGACGGCACACATGCCGAAGCCACGGCCACCATCCCCGAGCCTGCGCCCATCGACTCGTTTGCCGTAGAGCCCGTGGCCCACGCCGACTCGCTGCGCCGGGTGTACGCCTTTGTGGGCGGCAGGCGCGACAGTTGCTTCTACAAGCTGTTCACCCACGTCTTGGGCAAGCCCTATGGATATATGTCGGCTTACCTCGGCATTGCCGAGGGGCGCATGCTTCCCGCCGACGGCAAGATGCCCGTTAACCCCGGCCGGCTTAACATCGACTCTGATTTCACGCCCTGTTTCGAGGCCGGCGACACGGTAATGGTAAAGCTGGCGAGCATCACCGAAGAGGCCTACCGCTTCTGGCGCGACTTTGAAGACATGACCACGCTGTCGCGCAACCCGCTTTTCCCTGTTACCAACAATTTGCACTCAAACATCGACGGCGGCCTTGGCTATTGGTTTGGCTACGGGGCCTGCTTTGCAACGCTGACGGTTGGGCCTTGACGTTGGCCTGGCCCGGCGGATGGCTGCATGGCCCCGGGCGGCCGTCGGTTGCCCAGGGCCGCAATAGGCCATCAGGGGCCAAAACGTTTTCGCGGCATTGCCGGCATCCTGTAGGCCGCCTTGTCTTGGCGCGCCCCGCCATGCCCAAGGCTGTGGCGCAGGCCATGCAGCCTGGCAATGCCGCGAAAACGTTTTGGCCTCTAATGGCATGTTTGGGTTGAAAATGGTTGTGAAAAGGTTGCAATGTTGGTCATAATGTCATAAAAACTGCATCTTTCGTGGAAAAAATGTTTGGCCGCTCAATAACGGCAATGGCTTTTCGTGGATTTTATAGATACACCAATCTTAATGTGAATTATGGCATCTATAAAACTTAAATTACGTGAGTTCGACGAATTCAAAACAAAGCAAGCTGTGTGTCAAATGTACGT